>JANXWZ010000121.1 GCA_025350865.1 Rhodanobacteraceae bacterium | reverse complement strand
GCATCGAGCGCCTGGATGCGCTGGTGCAGGCGCGGGGCCCGGCGACGGACGTTGAGGCCGCCGGGGAGGATGCCTTCGGTGGCGATGCCGCGCTCGGTGCAGGACTGCATCGCTTGCCACAGGGCGAGGATGCTGTGGCGGACCTGATCTTCTGGAGGCGCGAGAAGCAGGTCCTCCGGCTTCGCCAAAGGATGACAAACATTGTTACTGGTGGTTGGTTTGGGGCGGTGGATGCGCGGGTCGTCGAGCAGCGCGACTTCGTTGGCGAGGATGAGGTCGGCGATGGAGAGATAATTCGCTTCGGCAACGGCAAGTAGTTGCTCCGCGCTGGAGAAGGGGTACGGCACCGAGCGTGGTGGAAGGGACGCTTCGGTTGGGTTGGGTGCGAGCTCTGCGGCGGACAGGATGAAGCCGCCGCCGACGGAGTAGAAGACTTCTCGCGCGATCACTGCACCGGACCCATCGAAGGCGGTGAAGCGCATGCCGTTCGGGTGGCTGGTTTCGGGCTCGGCACCGGGCGGGTACATCTGGTCGCGCTGGAAGCGGAGGTCTGTCGACGCAGTGAATGGAACGGAATGATTGCCTGCGAGGTGGATGATGCCAGCGGAAGTGATCGCTGCGATCGTGGCATCGATGCTGGCGGGGTCGATGCTATCCGGAGCGAGGCCGCTGAGACCTAACAGGACGGCGCGGTCTGTTCCGTGGCCGATGCCGGTGTGGGCCAGCGATCCGTAGAGTTCCACCTGGACGCGCGACGTCGACGGGAAGCTGTTCGTTGCGGCGGCCTGCTTGATGAAGCGCAGTGCGGCTCGCATCGGCCCGACGGTGTGCGAACTCGAAGGGCCGATGCCGATCTTGAACAACTCGAACAGACTTGTATTCATTGCGACCCTTGCAGTATCTGTCAGTGAGCGCGGGTGGTAACGGCCTGGCCTTCGACCGGGCTCCCGATGACTGCTCCTGTACTGATAAGGTACGCTGCCGCGGCGGTAAGGCGCACGGGCATCTTGGCATCTTCGAATTCATTTGCCAGAGCCTTGACTGCATCGGGCTCGCGGTAGCGGGCCAGCGCTTTGCAGGCGGCGGCGCGCACGCCGAGATCCTTGTCGGTCGTCGCCCCGATCAGCTCGGCGCGAATGGGCGCAGTATGGTTCTCCGCAATCGCCTCGATGGCGGAGATGCGGGCCGTATCGCTGCCATTCTGGTGGAGGTACTCGAACGCGGAAAGACCGATGCCAAATGGTCCCAGAAGCATCGAAGCGCCCTGCATTGCGCCGTATTTTGCCATCGACGCGGGGTCATGAAGCTGCTTGTTGATCTTGTGCGTCGTACCGCTCATGAACTTGGCGGAGGTCTTGCGATCGCCATCGGCGACGGCGGTCAATATGTCCTCGCCGGACCGGTCATGCATCTTCCAGAGCGTGAGGGCTGCAATGAAGTCTACGGCGGGCTCCTTGTCGTCCAGCATCCCGCGGATCGGAGTGGTGGTGCTTGCCGCCCTGGTCTCGCCGGCGGCCAGTATTGCCGCGACCCTGACGTCCACGTCATTATCCTGCATCGCCGTAACGATCATTTTGATCGACCGCGCATTGCCGCCCATCAAACCGAGGGCGGCCAATGCCTGAACCCGCGACTCAGCGTGCTTGTCGTCCGCGACCGCGTCGCTGAGTAACGTCCAGGCCTGATCCTTCAACTGGGCCGGGGTCTTCGGGGTCTGCGTCGCTGCGCCAACGATCTTGGCGTCGGGGTTGGATGTGGGGGCGGGTTCCTGAGCTTGCGCGACAATGCCAGAAGCGGCAGCTGCAACGAACGCCGCTGCAACCAACGCAGCGGGGCGGATAACGGAGCGGATGATAGTCATTTCGTTCACCTTAGGGTTCCTTAGATTATGCGACAGAACGTACACACGGGTTGCCTGAAAGGAATGCTATACTCCGGAGAATTCCCGCCTCACCCGCAGAATCAGGCAACCATGCTCTTCAAAGTTTTCAGCGCCGCCGTTTACGGCATCGACGCGCACATCATCGACGTGGAAGTTGACTACTCCGGCGTCGTTCTCGAAAAGCCCGAATTCAATACAGTCGGACTCCCGGATGCAGCGGTTCGTGAGAGCCGGGATCGTGTGCGGTCTGCCATTCGCAACTGTGGGTTCGATATTCCGCCCACCCGCATCACCATCAACCTTGCGCCAGCCGACCTCAAGAAAGAGGGATCGGGCTTCGACCTTCCGATCGCGATCGGGATCCTGGGTGCGTATGGCGGGCTGCACATCAAGGATCTGACGAGCTTCGTGCTGGTCGGGGAACTTGGCCTGGATGGAACGCTGCGTTCGGTGCATGGCATGTTGCCTATTGCGATTGCAGCGAAGGCCAGGGGCATCAAGAACCTGGTGATTCCCGCCGACAATGCTCGCGAGGCGGCGGTGGTCGATGGTGTGAATGTGTATCCCGTGCATAATCTGCTCGAAGTGCGAGACCTGCTGAACGCGGTGGCATTCGGAAGCCTGACGGTACAGCCGTTGCGGGTTGAGACCAAAGATCTGCTGAACGAGATGCAGCACTTTCCGCATGACTTCAAGGATGTGCGCGGGCAGCACGTCGCCAAGCGCGCGCTGGAGGTTGCCGCGGCGGGCGGACATAACATCTTGATGATTGGGCCGCCGGGTTCGGGCAAGACGATGCTGGCCAAGCGGCTGCCGTCGATCCTGGCTCCACTGCGGTTTGAAGAAGCCCTGGAAACCACGAAGATTCATTCGGTGGCCGGGGTTCTGGATGCGAGTGAGGGATTGGTGACGCATCGGCCGTTCCGCTCGCCGCACCACACGATTTCGGATGCCGGTTTGATTGGTGGCGGAGCGGTGCCTCGGCCCGGGGAAGTTTCGCTGGCGCACAACGGGCTGCTGTTTCTGGATGAACTGCCGGAGTTTCCGCGCAACGTCCTGGAGGTGTTGCGTCAGCCGCTGGAGGATGGGACGGTGACGATCGCGCGGGCTGCGATGAGCCTCAGCTTCCCGGCGCGTTTCATGCTGGCGGCGGCGATGAATCCGTGTCCGTGCGGTTACTTCAACGACAAGAGCCGAGATTGCAGTTGCACTCCGCCGATGATCCAGCGTTATGTCTCCAAGGTGTCCGGGCCGCTGCTGGATCGCATCGACATCCACATCGAGGTTCCTGCGGTGCAGTATAAGGAGCTGCGCAGCGGGACAGCGGCGGAGGGTTCCGCGGACATTCGCGCCCGGGTGCTGGCCGCTCGTGAGCGGCAACATGCGCGGTTTACCGTGGTTGGTGCGTCGGGCTCGGAGCCGCGAACGCGCCCGACGGGTCGAAATGCGTCACAGCCTGTGTACGCTAACGCACAGATGACAACACAGCAGATTCGGGTCTACTGCGAGCTTTCGAGCGATGCTGAGCGAATTCTGGAGCGTGCGATGCAGCAGCAGGGGCTCAGCGCGCGGGCGCATGATCGAATTTTGAAGGTGGCGCGGACAATTGCAGATTTGGAAGGCGCGGCCGATATTCAGGTTAAGCACATCGCTGAGGCAATCCAGTACCGGACCCTGGACCGCAGCTACTGGTCTTAACCTGCGGCAGATCTTCAGTTTGCGAGAGATTTGGATGGTTGTCCCAAATTGATACGATCATTGAAATATCCCTTTTTTTGTACATGGGGTTGAGGTGGCTTCCCAAAATAAGTATTGACGTTCGCCCCCGAACCCGTTATTTTGCATGAGGGTCATCTATTTTTCTTCTCTCCGAACGATCATGCGCCGCCGGTTTGAGATTGGGGTCAAACTCCAATATTGGATCGTCTTGCGTCCGGTCCAAAGCGGCTGTTAAGTCGCACGGAGCACGTTAGGGAGAAAGAAGAAAGGCGATCGATCTGGCATCCTGACCCCCGGTTCTGCATCCAATGGAGTGACTGATTCCATTCGACAGGGCTTTCGGGCGGGCACCACATTACTTCGCATGACTGATGTGGTTTGATCGCGCTTGTCGCTACGAGTGAAATGCGGCGAACGGCGGGCAAAGGCTGCAGTCGAAATATGCGGCGCGCACCAGACGCGTTGCAACAGAACGAAAAGGAGATTCACTATGCGCTCAGACCTTATCTTTGGAGCACTTACGCACGTCACCAATCGGTACCAGTTGTGCCAGTTGGCTGCCAAAGCGACCCGCAAGCTGCACAAGCCGAACACCCGGCTGCAGGACACGACCAACGAAGTTCTCGACCGCTTCAAGGACACAGTCCCGATGGATGACGGCGTCGAGCCCACCGTTGAGAAGATTCATGTGGAACGCCGCGCGGCTTAGTCGCGCGGCTGCTTCACCTTTACCCGGGCCCTGTTTTCCACTGAAATAAACCGCACCAGCCCTCTTCCAATCCGGCCCCGGTTGATATAGTCTTCCCCTCAGATTACCCCCCGCACAAAATTCTTCCTCACTCTTTCCCGGCCTCCGCACGACCCCCTGCTGTCACGCAGATCCCGCCTGTGAGTTCCATCCTGCACTTCCCACCCCTACCGAGACGACACAAATCATGACGATTTCAGAGTTGAAAGAACACAACATAGCCGAGTTGGGCAAGCTGGCCCGCGGACTTGATATTGCGGGCACCAGCGGCCTGCGCAAACAGGATCTGATCTTCAAAATTCTCCAGGCACAGAGCGAAAAAGAGGGCCACATCTTCGCCGAGGGCGTGCTCGAAATCCTGCCCGACGGCTACGGCTTCCTGCGCTCGCCGGACTATAAC
>JANXWZ010000032.1 GCA_025350865.1 Rhodanobacteraceae bacterium | reverse complement strand
ATGATGATGGTGTTGGCGAGCGGGATGTCGAGGCCGTTTTCGATGATGCTGGTGGCGACGAAGACGTCGTACTCGTGGTTCATGAAGGCGAGCATGACGCGCTCGAGCTCGGCTTCGGGGAGCTGGCCGTGGCCTATGCCGATGCGGGCGGAAGGGACTAGCTCGCGGATTTTTGCGGCGAGCTCGTAGATGGTTTCGACACGGTTGTTGACGAAGTAAACCTGGCCGCCGCGCTCTAGTTCCATCTCGATTGCGGTGCGGATGAGCTTCTCGTCGAACTTGGCGACGATGGTCTGGATGGCCATGCGATCTTTGGGCGGGGTCTCGATGACGGACATATCCCGCAGCCCCATCAGCGACATGTGCAGCGTGCGCGGGATGGGCGTTGCCGACATCGCCAGCACGTCCACCGAGGTACGCATCTGCTTCAGGCGCTCCTTGTGCTTGACGCCGAAGCGCTGTTCTTCATCCACCACCAGCAGGCCGAGGTCCTGGAATTTCAGCTTCTGTGCGAGGATGGCGTGGGTGCCGATGAGGATGTCGACCTTGCCCTGCTCGGTTAGCTCGGTGATGGCGGCTTTCTCCTTCGCACTGCGGAAGCGGGAGAGCATTTCGACCTTGATGGGGAAGTTGGCGAAGCGTTTTTTGAAGGACTCGAAATGCTGGAAGGAGAGGACGGTCGTGGGGGTAAGGACCGCGACCTGTTTGCCGTCCTGCACGGCCTTAAAGGCGGCGCGCATGGCGACTTCAGTTTTGCCGTAGCCGACGTCGCCGCAGAGCAGGCGGTCCATGGGCTGAGTGGATTCCATGTCGGACTTGATGTCGCGGATGGCGGCTAGCTGGTCTTCGGTTTCGGTGAAGGCGAAGGCGTCTTCGAACTCGCGCTGGAGGTTGTTATCGGGCGAGAAGGCGGTGCCGACGGCGGCCTTGCGCTGGGCGTAGAGGATGAGGAGTTCGGCGGCCATGTCGGCCATGGCTTTCTTGACGCGCGCCTTGGTCTTCTGCCACGACTGCGAACCGAGTTTATTCAACACTGGCGCGGGGCCGGACTCGGTGCTGCGGTACTTCTGGATGAGGTCGAGGCGGGTGAGCGGGACGTAGAGTTTGGCGGCGTCGGCGAACTCGAGGATCATCAACTCCAACGTGTTGCCGTTGTCTTCGTCTATGGTCCGGAGGCCGCAGTACTGTGCGATGCCGTGTTCGACATGGACGACATAGTCTCCTACTGCGAGGTCGCGGAAGTCGGAGATGAAGGCGGCGGTTTTGGACTTGCGGGTGGCGGGCCGGGCGGTGACGTCGGCTTCGTCGGAGAGGTCGTTGGCACCGAAGACGACGATCTGGCCGAGCCCGCTGTGGGGGCTGGTCCCACTCATCGACGATGAAGCTGTCGATGAATGGGGCACAGAGTTGTGGAGGTCGAGGACCTGCACGCCGTTGGCGATGGGGGTGCGGACGATGACTGGCGTCGAGGTGTTTCCGGCGAGGTAGCTGGACTCGGAGTAGATGGTTTCGCTGCCGGCGGCCATGTTGCGCGAGCCGAGGCGGTAGGGGACTTTGTACTCCTGCAGCAGGCCGGCGAGGCGCTCGACTTCGCCTTGATTGGGGGCGGTGAGGACGACGCGGGCTTCCTGGCGGATGAGGGAGTTGACGGCGTCAATGAGCGCGGGGATGGCGCCGTGGAAGCGCATGGTGGGGCGGGTGGAGAACTCGATTTCGGAGAGGGAGCTGTTGTCGCCGTCGAGGATGTCGACTGCGCCGAGCTGGTCGAGATCGGCTCCGTTGAAGCGGCGGAGGTTGTCGAGGAGGTCCCAGGGCGAGGTGTAGATGTCTTCGGGGCGGATGAGGTTTCCGATGCCGGAGCGGTCGTGGCGCTGCTCTACTTTGTTCCACCAGCGCTCGCCCTGATTCTTGATCATGGCGGGCTCTTCGACGAAGACGCGGGTGTGTGGGCCGAGGAGGTCGAGGAGGGACTTGGTGGCTCCGGCGACGGGTGCGAAGAACTCCCAGCCGGGGAAGACGGTGGCGTCGCCGGTGCGGGTGGCGACGTGGTTCTGGAGTTCGGCGGGCGTTTCGCCGCCCTCGAGGTTCGCGCCTGCCGTACCACTTCGCGTGAGGCGGGCGTTGATGGCCTGTAGGACTTTTTCGGTGATGGGGATTTCGGTGAGGGGGAGGAGGAGGGCGGTGTCGAGCGAGGACTGGCTGCGCTGGGTTTCGGGGTCGAACTTGCGGATGGATTCGATCTCGTCGCCGAAGAAGTCGATTCTCACCGGTCGATCCATCTCCGGCGAATAGCAGTCGAGGATGCCGCCGCGCAAGGTGAGCTGGCCGGGCATCTCGACGACATCGACGCGGGTGTAGCCGACCGAGAGCAGGTGCTCGACGAGCATGTCGGGGAGGTACTCTTCGCCTACTTTGAGGGTGAGCGCGAGCGCGGCGTAGAAGTCGGTGTGGAAGAGTTTGAGGCAGGCCGATTCCATCGGCGCGATGACGAGCTTCGCGGTGCCGGAGGCGATCTTCCAAAGGGTGGCGGCGCGGGTTTCCTGGATTTCGGGGTGGGGGGAGAGGTTCTCGAAAGGGAGGACGTCGTGGGCGGGCAGGCGGACGATTCCTGCGGGGTCGAGCGCGCCGGTGAGTTCGCAGGCGGCGAGGATGGCTTGATGGAGGGCTTCGGCGGCTTTGTTGTCGGCGACGAGAATCAGCGACGGCGCGTTGGGGACGGCCTGGACGAAGAACGGCAGGTAAAGCGCGCGGGCGGTGAAGGTGAGGCCCGCAATGCGGCGTCTGCCCTGGCCGGATTCGAGGTGGCGGCGGACGCGGTCGTAGGGATCGGAGTGTTTGAGGTCGGCGAGCAGGTCGCGGACAAAGGGGAGAACCATGGACCTTTAGTTTAGCAACCGGCAGAGCGATATCGGACTATTTAGCGTAGGAGTAGATGCCGCAGAGGTCGGTGGTGGTGGCGATGGCGTCGGGGGTGAATGTTGGCGGTTTGGCTCCGGAGAAGAAGGCGATACGCAACTGGCGTCCGGCGACGTAGGTGACCATCCACTCGGTGGTTTCGCCGCCGCAGAGGGAATTCTTCTTGATGAACTTCTGGGTGGCGGGGATGTTGACCTTGTACATGCTGCCGACGCCTTCGGGTTCGCCGTCGAGGTCGAAGGCGGCTCTAATCTCGGCGGGCTGGAGGGCGCGGATCTGCGAGATGGGAAGGATGGTGAAACTGATCTGGATCTTTTCGGCCGCTATGGCTACGTCGCCGGTGATGGACTGGGCGTTCTTGCTGGTGGCGCGCCAGGAGCCACGGATTTGCTGGGCGAA
>JANXWZ010000017.1 GCA_025350865.1 Rhodanobacteraceae bacterium | reverse complement strand
GGCCACCAACGCGCTGGCCAACAACATCTGGGATAACTTCTCGTCGCAGTCGTACAAGGACCTGCCATCGGTTGGAACCATCACCTGGTACGACCCGATTACCGGCGCTCCCAATCAATATCAGATGCCTGCAGGTGGGCGCGGCTACACTCGTCCGCCATCGCTGGTCAGCCTGTGGTCGACTGCTCCCTTCCTCCTCAATAATTCCGTCGGCCCGTTTGAAAAGGACCCATCGGTCGACGGCAGAATGAAGTCCTTCCTCGCGTCGATTGAGCAGATGCTTTGGCCGGAGAAACGCGAGCACGACAGCATTTTGGGCGACAAGGTTCCGGGCACCATCGACCGTACGACGGAAACGAGTTTCCTCAGAGTGCCGCTTGGCTATCTGCCGGACTTCCTCACGCCCTTCTACTCCACTGGTCAGGAACTCGCGCCATGGCTCTTTGGCGACGGTGGTGTTCAGCTCGGGCCAATCCCTAAGGGAACCCCGGTCGGCCTGCTCTCCAACCTGAACCCGCTTGCCGACAGCGACGACCCAGCCACGATCATTGCCCATCAGAAGGACCTCGCCAAACTTGTGCTCGACCTGAAACGCGACCTGAAGCAACTGGGCGGAAACGCGACCGACGAGCAGGCCCGCGAGGTATTCGTCAAACAGGTTCCGCAGATGCTCAACCTGAGCAAATGCAAGGATCTGGTAGTCAATCGCGGCCACTACTTCGGCACCGGCTATGTCGAGCCTGGTGAGTCAAAGGAAGCAGCTCTGCGGGAGCGCGGTCCTGGCCTGAGCGACCAGGACAAACGCGCCCTCATCGAGTACCTGAAGACGTTCTGAGGGGTTGCGGCGAGAGCCGTCACAAGCCGAATGGCCACCAATCGAGATCGCTGACGACCTGTTAAGCTTCGAGACGGCGTCGCGTCTGGCTGCATCCTACGAAGAACTCCACACAAATTCGTGTAGTGGTTTCCTGATTGGTGCTCTCGTTGACAATGAAGCGAAAACAATTTGTGCTGTCCGCCGTTGTTGGGCTGGTCGGCGTTGGGATTCTCCTGCTCGCGCTCGCAGAGTTTCACGAAGAGATTGCTGAGCCCCATCTGATGTCCTTGGACCAGCAGATTCAGACCGCAGTGCATCGGTTTGCCACGCCCGGACTGACTCAAGTGATGCTTGGTCTGACGTGGATTGGCTCCCCGAACTTGTTGTTTCCTTCCACGGCAGTGATCGCGGCATTGCTGTGGTGGCGCCGGCTGCACCAGAACGCGGTCACCTTCCTCACGGCGATGACTGGTGCCGCTATTTTGATCGTGGTGTTGAAGTTGTATTTCCACCGCACGCGGCCGGACGTTCCGTGGGCTCTGGCCGAAGAACACAGCTTTTCCTTCCCGAGTGGCCACTCCATTGTCGCGGTGGTTCTCTATGGGAGTCTGGTCTACCTGCCGTTTCAGCATCTGCGCCATCCATGGGAGCGAGTGGCTGTCAGTGTCCTGGCAACCGGACTCATCCTCGGAATTGGCTTGAGCCGTATTTATCTGGGGGTGCATTACCCAAGCGATGTTGCCGCCGGCTATCTAGTCGGTTGCTCGTGGCTGACGACCGTCATGCTGGCAGACTGGGGCGTGCGGAGGATGGATCGACTCCACGGTTTATATGGCGGCGTCTGAATTCCAAATCGTCTGGACGAGGGATCACTGCAGGCCGAGTAAGCGGGCTGGATTGACCTTCGACATCTGCTCGATGTCCTCTTTGGAGAACCCAAGCTCGTGCAACCCATTTAAGAACTGTTGCAGTCCATCCGGGTGCAGCGGGTTGCCCACCTGCCCCATATCGGACGAGAGAATACAGCGGTCCACACCGACCGCTCGAATGGCCTTCGCGTAATCGGCCAGGTCGAACTCCCTGGACTTGCCAATCACGCCGTTGTAGACGAACTCGATATAAGCACCCATTTCCGCAGCTTCCTGCATCTGGCCAACGGTCATGTGGATCGGCGTCAGCATCGCATGCGTGACCACAAGGTGCGTCACGCCTTGCCTACGCGCCTCGCGGAGCAACATCAGGCTCTCCTCGCTGGAGTTATGCCCGGTCGCCATCACCAAATGGTACTTCGCGATCATCGCGATCACCGCCTTGGTCTCCGGCAGAAGCTCACCCTCTCGCGATACCGCGACAAAGGGCCGTTGTCCCTTCTCCGCCTTCACCGCCGCATAGGTATCGTAGGTCGCCATCCAGACAAATTTCCCGAGCCCGCCAGTGGTGAGTGCCATCTTCTCTACGGCAGTCGGATTCATTCCGCCCACACTGAGGTTGAGGTCGATACCGCCGAAGACCTCGATCCCCGGCACCACCTTATGGACCAGGTAGGCAACCGAAGCGGTCGGCTCGAAGTGATTTTTAAGGACAATGGCCCGCATCCCTTTGCTCTCGGCTAGTTTCGCGAGATCGATTGCATCAATGCTCCGTGGCACCGAATCAGGTGCCGTATGAACATGGATATCGACCACGCCTCCCAAGGATTGACAGTCAGCCTCAGCCGCCGTGCACAGCAAAGCACTGCATGCCAGGACGATAGCCTTAACCATCTTCATAAAACCATTCCCGATCGTCATGATCCTCCACCCTCCGGCGTGTCGATAAGACACCTCCTGCATCGTAATCGCATGCGATTTTGTTTGCAGCACGCCTCGCCCCTGCCTGGCGAGCAACAGGCGGGTGACAGTCTCGCACCCGGCATGTAAAGTTTTCCCGTGGCCCCTTCTACATCTTCTCTGCCTTTGGTTCGCCGCGCCAGCGACATCCCGCACGGCAGCATAGCCCTGCGGGATCAGGCCGGCGCGTTTACCTACGACGAACTCCTCAGCGCCTCCGCCACGATAGCCTCGTTCCTCCTCTCCGGTTCCGACGATCTCGCCGAGCAGCGCATCGCATTCCTCGTAACTCCCAGCGCAAACTGGGCCGCGGTGCAGTGGGGTATCTGGCGAGCCGGCGGAGTGGCCGTGCCTCTTCCAATCGGCGCGGCCCGCGCGGAGTTGGAATACTTTCTCGACGACGCCGAAGTCTCCATCGTCATCTTCGAAGCCGGCGCGGACTCTCTCGCCAATGAAATAGCTATCGACCGGGGCATACGCAGCGCATCTTGCGACGACCTTCTGGCTGGCACCCTGCAGGACCTGCCAGCAGTTACCCCCAACCGACGCGCGATGATGCTTTACACCAGCGGCACCACCAGCAAGCCCAAGGGCGTAGTCACCACACACGCCGCCATCACGGCACAGATCACCAGCCTGGTCGAAGCGTGGGAATGGACCTCCACCGACACCATCGTCCTCTGCCTCCCGTTGCATCACGTCCACGGCATCATCAACGTAGTGTCCTGTGCCTTGTGGGCCGGCGCGACCTGCATCATGCTCCCCCGCTTCGACGCCCTCGCCATCTGGCAACTCATCGCCGAAGGCAGCCTCACCCTCTTCATGGCTGTGCCAACCATCTACATGCGCCTGATCGCCGCCTGGGAAGCCGCTCCGCCTGCGCAACGGGCCGCATGGACCGCAGCCTGTAGCCACGTACGGCTCATGGTCTCCGGCTCAGCCGCCTTGCCGGTTAGCACCCTCGAACGCTGGCGCGAGATCACAGGGCACACCCTGCTCGAACGCTACGGCATGACCGAGATCGGCATGGCGCTTTCCAATCCGCTGCATGGCGAGCGAGTCCCCGGCACCGTCGGACGACCCCTCCCGGGCGTCAGCGTTCAACTCGCCGACGAAGACGGCCAACCCGTCCCCGACGGCACATCCGGCGAGATCGAAGTCCGCGGCGAAACGGTTTTTCAGGAGTATTGGAGACGGCCGCAGGCCACCGCCGAGGCCTTCCGCAACGGCTGGTTCCGCACCGGCGACACCGCCGTCGTCCAGCGCGGCATGTACCGGATCCTCGGGCGCACCAACATCGACATCCTCAAGACCGGCGGCCACAAACTTTCCGCGCTCGAGATCGAAGAGATCCTGCGCACGCATCCATCCATAACCGAGTGCGCCGTCGTCGGCGTGCCGGACCCCGAGTGGGGCGAGCGTGTCGCCGCCGCCCTCGTCCTCAGGGACGGTCACGCCCTCGCTCTCGCCGATCTTCGCACTTGGTGCCGCGAGCTGATGGCCGCCTACAAGCTTCCTTCGCGCCTTCTCATCGCCGAAACCCTCCCGCGCAACGCCATGGGAAAGGTGATGAAACCCGCCGTTACCGCGCTCTTCGTGGCCGAAGGCGGCAACCAATGACCATTGAAACGCAGCCGCAAACGAGGACCAGGACAAAGCTCTCCCGCGAACAGATCACCGGCTTCTGGGGAGCGTGGACCGGCTGGACCCTCGACGGCATGGACTCCGTCATCTACGCCCTCGTGCTCAGTCCCGCACTGACCGAGCTGCTGCCGAAGTCGGGCATCAAGGCCACCACCGCCAACATCGGCCTAGCTGGTTCAACGCTCTTCGGCCTGTTCCTGATCGGCTGGGGTCTCTCGCTCATCTGGGGTCCCATCGCCGACAGGTTCGGCCGCAGCCGCGTCCTGGCGGCCACCATCTTCATGTATGCCATCTTCACCGGAGCGGCAGCGCTCTCGCAGACCGTCTGGCAGCTCGGCGCATTCCGCCTGCTCGCCGGCATCGGCATCGGAGGCGAGTGGGCGCTCGCTGGCACCTACGTCGCAGAGGCATGGCCTGAAGACCGCCGCAAAATGGGTGCGGGCTATCTCCAGACCGGCTACTACGCGGGCTTTTTCCTGGCCTCCGTCCTGAACTACACCGTTGCCGCCAGTTACGGCTGGCGAGCGATGTTCTGGTGTGGCATGGCGCCCGTTGCGGTCGCTATCGTTGTCCTCCTCCGCGTGAAGGAGCCCGCTCGCTGGCAGAAGACTGCGTCGCACCTGCCCGCGAAACGAGCAAGCGCCCTCACTCCCCTGCGAACCATCTTCCAGCCGCCCTATCGCCGCAGGACGATCGTGAATACGATCCTCCTCACCGCAGCCATCTGCGGCCTATGGGCTGGAACCGTCTACGCCCCCTCCGCCATCCTGACCCTGGCTAAGGCCTCCGGCTTCGCCCAGCCGCGAGCCGCGCAGATCTCCTCCATGGGTATGGGACTGCTCTCACTGGGAACAATCCTCGGCTGCCTCATGGCACCCATCCTCGCCGAACGGCTCGGCCGCAAGCGAACCATGGCCATCTACTTCGCAGGTATGGCCGTCTGTATCGCGACCAGCTTTGGCTGGGCGTTTTACCTGCCCCACGCTCTTTACCCGTTCCTCACAGTGCTGTTCTTTCTCGGCCTGTTCGGAGGCAACTTCGCCATCTTCAGCCTTTGGCTGCCCGAGCAATACAACACCGACGTCCGAGTCACAGCCTTCGCCTTCACCACATCCTTCGGCCGCTTCATCGCCGCTGGCGTCAACTTCGCGCTCGGTGCTCTCGTCAGCCAGATGGGAACCCTTGGCAAACCAGTTGCGCTCACCGCAATCGCCTTCGTCATCGGCATGCTTGCCATACCCTTCGCCATGGAGACGCGGGGGGCGGTGCTGCCTGAATAAACCGCAATAACTACTGGGGTGGAATCTGCGGCGGATTGGGAGGGGCGGCCATTGCCGTTCCCGCATCGTCCGCCGGCGTCGCGCTCTGGTGCAACACCCGGTACCCTTCGCGTGTCCGGATGTGGTACTTCTGCCGGTCTTTGCCGACCAGCTTCACCGTGATCTTGCGGAACCCTTGATTGGGATTGATCTGCGGGTAATAGCTCAACGAATACAGGTGAGTCAGATCGTTCTGAATCGATCCGAACGCCTGACGTTCGTCCTGCCAGTTCTTGGCAAAGTAAGCCTTGCCGCCGGTCGCTTTGGTGATGCGTTCGAAAACCGTGCTGGAGATCGGTTCCGTCTGCGCATCGCGCGTACTGATCATGTAGATGATCGTTCCCGTCGATTGCGCAAGCTCGGCGATATCTTCCGGCGGTACAAGGCTGGCGTTGTCGGGGCCATTCGAAAACACCACAATCGCCTTGCGCCCATTCAGCGGAGCCGCATCCTTCACCGTCATCAGCAAGCCGTTGTAGAGAGCCGCATCGTCCCCTGCCACCGTCTCGCGAACCCCATGCAGGATGCGCGAACGATCGTCCGTCAACGGCACCACGCGAGAGAGATTCCGGCTGTACGAGTAAAGCGCAATCCGATCCACGCCTTCGAGCGAGCGAATAAAATCCGCAATCGAATCCTGCGCGAAGACAAACCCGCGATACATGTAGTTGCTCGTATCGAACAGGACGAACAGATCGGATTCCGACGGGTTCGTCGTGCGCACCTCGGTGGCGGTCGTCGACGACGACTGCGAACTGCTACCCGTCCGATTCAGAACCAGCCGCGGCGAGTCGCTGCCTTCCTCAAACGTTGCAAGCCGTTCCGGAATGTTGTCTTCCGTGACGATGAAGTCTTCCGGCTTCAGGTTGCGGACGTAGTTACCTTTGGAGTCGGTGACGGCAACGTTGACCTCCACCAGCATCACTTGCACACGCAGGCGCATTCCTTCGTCCTGAGCATGGGCAACGCTCGCCGCCAGAACGACGGCCATCAGCAGGCTTCCGGAAAAGATGGGTTTTTTCATTGATACTCCTGCTGTTGTTGAAGTGCTTCCGAAACGTGAGTGGGCTGCGTTTGCGGCCGAACGAAATTTTCCACCATCAGCGCGCCGACCTTGCCCTGCCGGAACTCGTCGCCCGTCTCCCGCAGAGCACGTAACAATGCCCCCGTGTCTGCAGTATTGCTGCCGAAAATCTTGCCGGCCATGCGGCGCGTCAGCTCCGGCACCAGCAGGTGCAGCATCGCAGGTGAGTAGCCTAGCTCGTCCGCCAGACGCGCCCAATAGAGATTTGGCGATTCCAGTGATTCGCCAAGAAGGCGACTGGTCACTCCCGACGACAGCGGGAACTCCGGCAGATTGAGCAGTTCGGTCGACGAAGATTGCGCCAGAATCGGATGCTGGATGCCGAAGGAATCAGAAAGCGTCTCCGGCAAAACGTCCGTCGGCGACTTCGCCGCAAGATCCTTCAGCGCCTGGCAAAGAGGCCCGATCGCCGCCAGCTCGTCTGGAAATTTTTTGAAATACTCCTCCCCAAGGTAGAAAACCTCGGCCGGCATCAGGTTGGAAAGCCATGCCGTCGATTTCTGGTCTTTCACAAACGTCTCAGTAATCGTCTCCAGTCGTCGTGGCGACACGCGATGCGATAGCAATTCCGTCACGTTGGCGTGGACCTTCGCGTCCTTGGACGCAGCCACGAGAATCTCTTCCCCGGCCTGCTGGTATAGCGTCACCGCATGAAGCTGGCTCGGCGTCACCGTCCACCAGCGGGGCGTCACCGCGTCCGTCAGCAGCGCGGGCACGACTTCCTTCCACACCAGCGACTGCACATGCTCCGGAACGATGAAATCCGACTCAGCCGTTGCCAGCGAATACGGGAGATCCGTCAGGGAGCCCATCAGGTAGGCGCCTCCCCCCGCCGAGATCCCGGCTCCCACCACAACTGGTGCCTGCCAGATGCGATTCTCGCCCTGCACGGACATGGAGAGGAAGTCATGCGCGCGGACAAAACGCATATCGTAGTGGAGAATCTGCGCGCCCGGCGGTTCATAGTAGGCGTAGTTCAAGCCGACCAGCGTATCTCGCAGGAACGGAGCAAGCTGACCGCGAGCCGCCTCGATTTGGACCTTGGTTGCCGGCGACTGGATCACTTTGGACAGGTCGGTTTGCACCTGCAGTTCGATATGGTGCTGCGTGTAGTTGATTGGCGCCCAGTCGGCCCGTTCGCTATCGGTAAAGACTGGCTTGGGAAGCTCAAAGCCACGCAGCTCCTTGGCCAGCGGTAATAGATTGTCTGCGGCGCGGCCTCCCGTCTTGGCCAGAGCTGACAGACCGTCACTGAGCTGGAACAGCGTATCGAGCGACGCCAGCTGCTGGTCGTCCAATACCGTACGGATGCGCGCCGCCAGCCGGTCGTGAACTCGTTTGCCGTCAAGGGTGTTGGGAACAGGCCCCGCCAAAAGATCCGGGATGATCTTCGCAGAGCTATCCGGGGCAGCCCCCGTACCCACCAGAATCTGCTGGAAAGACTCCCGTGCGGCGTCGAACAACTGCACAGGACTGCCCACATGTGTAAACGGCTTGAGGACTGATATCCACGACGCATCCAGTCGACTTTCCGGGACTTGATGCTGGCGCGCCACAATCTGCCACAGACTGATATTGGCCTGGAACGTTCCTAGAGCGTTAGCACGCAAACCTTGATTGCGAATCTGATCCAGCTCGGTCGCCGCATCCAGAAAGCGCAGGATCGCTTCGTCGGTCAGCGACGGGAACTCCGAAAAGATCATGTACCAGTTGCCCAGCGTGGCAAACCTGTCGGTCAGCCGGGCCACCGTTGCCGGGCGCAATTGGCGGTCGGCAGGCCGCTTCCGGTCGATCTCGCACAGCGTCAGGTAAAGCTCAAGCGGGCCGCGCTCGCTATGGTCACGCGACGATGCCATCAGCGCGGCAACAATCTTCTCCGGTGTGTTGGGGGCAAGATTTCTACGCCTCCAATCGCGGAACACAGCGGCCTGACTGCGATCATGCGAAAAATCGCGCCACTGGTCGACCGATCCTGGTACGTGAGGGTCTCCGTTCGCATCCCATCGCAACCGCGTATCCAGCACAATCAGCTCTGACGCGTTCCGGAATATCCCGATGCCAGCGTTACCTTTGGATTCGGCTGTGCGGAATCCGTCATAGTAACGCTGCATGCGCGGCATCTGCGTCAGGTGCTGCTGCTGCGTAAAGTTCACCCGGGCCAGCGCGTCGAAGTAAGCCGCCATCCAGCCTTCATCCTTCGTCAGCAGGCGAAGCACGAATTGGGAAGGGTTCTGAGCGCCTGCTCCGACCAGCGTCCGCCACGCAGGCTCGGCGCCTGCTCCACCCGGGACCAGAACTTTGCCGTCCCGAACCGTAATCTCGCTGCCGTAGAAGTCCAGAATCGGTGCCACCGGGAGCAATGTCCGCAAGGTGATGCCTTTTCGCAGATACTGCCTGGTCTGGCGGTCGATGTTTCCCATCGCGTAGTACAGGCGCGCGACCTTCGGATCGTTCAGGATCACGTCCAGAATCGAACCCTGACTCCCGCCACTTGCCGCGCCGAGGTTCAGCCAATCGGCTTCACGGAAAACCACGGTCACTGGTGTGGGGGAATAGGAGTACGAAAATGGCACCCCCTTTTGGAAAGACTCCTCCAGGTCCACGAGCGGGAAACCCGAGTCGATCGTCAGAAAGGCCCGTTCAGGCACCGCCGTTTCCACGACCGTTTGCTTGCCCGCACACCCCTTTTGCAAGCGATAGCCCAGAACCTTCAGCAGCGGCCCGGCCTCCGCGCAGCTTGCAACCTCGATCACGTTCTTCGAACCCGCCATCGCCTGCAACTCGCGGGCCTGCCCCACGTAACGGCGCAACAACACCAGATACTCGCTCGGCGTCGTGCCGCTGTAGCCAATCTGAAAAGCGTTGTAGGCCATCAGCGAAAGAACGTCCGATGCTTTCGCCTGCTGGCTCAAGCCCGCCATCCGAAGCAGCGATGGCAACGGGCCCGGCAAATTCACCGTTCCATCCGCTTCAAGCGGAGCAGGCGTCAGCCCAGGACCCGCAGGTGCCTCAGGAGGGGCAGGAGCGGCAGAAGCCGGGGGTTTTCGGCGGGACGGGGAAAGAGGCACCTGTCCAGCGCAGGCGATGCCCGAGCCTATGCCAATCAGAAGCAGAACCGATGCGAATCGAGATGTGCCTTTGGAGTGATGGAATCGTTCCATACCAAGATCCTCACAAGCTTGCGGGGCTGGCAATTCGAGTGAGGTAGAAACCCCACCGTCAAACGAAGGGTGAATCTTTATCTACACTACTGATGGAAACAGCTGCGAATGTAACGCAGCTGTATGCAGAACTCTAACTCATCCAGAGCCTCTCCGGCTCCGAACATCGTCGACCGCAGCAAACTTTTCATCGGATCAAGGTTAGTACGTCCTTCCTTTCCAAAATGTCTTTTCTTTGTCTTGAAGAAAGACCCTCCACGGCCAAGCCCAACATGCGTCACCACTTGCGACGGCCCCTCGTGTCATCGGGCGGCCTGAACCAGACACCCACTCCCTACTTTTTCCGGTAGGGAACTCCGGCGAAAAATCACTCGGGCCCGCGTCTTCTGTGCCCCAGTCCCCACGATGGTAGACTTCGTGCCGTTGCCCATGCACCAAAATCCCGCATCCCCGGACTCTTCATGCGACGCACCCTGCTCCAGATTCTCACCGCACTCATCGTCCTCGCACCAACGCTGTGTACCGCTCAGCCAACGCAGCGCTGGACCGAAAAGCATGCCAACGACTGGTACGCCCGTCAGCCCTGGCTGGTCGGCGCCAACTACGTTCCGTCCAACGCCATCAACCAGCTGGAGATGTTTCAGGCCGCCACCTTCGACGCCGCCATCAACGACCGCGAGCTCGGCCTCGCCGAATCCATCGGCATGAACACCATGCGTGTCTTCCTTCAGGATCAGCTCTGGACCCAGGACTCCGCCGGCTTCTCCCAGCGTCTCGACGCTTTTCTCGCCATCGCCGCCAAACATCACATCCGGCCCATCCTCGTCCTCTTCGACTCCTGCTGGGAGGCCAACCCTCACCTCGGCCCGCAGCACCCGCCCATCCCCGGCGTCCACAACTCCGGTTGGGTCCAGAGCCCCGGCGGCCCCGAGATGCTCGACAAAGCCGCTTACCCGAAACTCGAAGCCTATGTGAAGGGCGTCGTCAGCCGCTTTGGCAAAGATGACCGTGTCCTCGCGTGGGATCTCTGGAACGAACCCGACAATACCAATGACACCCGCTTCGACGAACCCAAGAACAAGGCGGCACTGGTGGAAGCCCTTCTCCCTCAGGTCTTTGTATGGGTCCGCTCAGCCAGCCCGACCCAGCCGCTCACCAGCGGCGTCTGGCACGGTAACTGGAGCGACCCCGCCAAAATGGGTTCCATGACTAAACTCCAGCTCGCCGAATCCGACGTCATCACCTTCCACGATTACTCCTTCCCGGAGGTCTTCGAGGCCAGAATCCTCTCGCTCCAGCCACTCCACCGCCCCATCATCTGTACCGAATACATGGCCCGTGGCGCCGGCAGCACTTTCGACCTCTCGTTGCCCATCGCGAAGAAGTACAACGTCGGTGCCATCAACTGGGGTCTCGTCGCCGGCAAGACCCAGACCTGGCTCCCGTGGGATTCCTGGAATCACCCATACGTCCTGTCGCAGCCACCCATCTGGTTTCACGAGGTCTTCCGCAACGACGGCACACCCTACCGCCAGCGCGAGACAGATCTCATCCGCCAGCTCACTGGCCGCGGAACAAACTCGGCTACGCGCTCTGCGACGGGATCGACACAATAAACGTCGTCCCCTGCTCCACTACGCTATTCACAGCAATCGTTCCGCCATGCGCCAGCACGATCTCCCGTGCTATCGACAGCCCCAGCCCCACCCCGCCCGTCGCCCGCGTGCGTGACGCATCCGCCCGGTAGAAGCGGTCGAAGATGTGCGGCAGATCGTCCGGCCCGATCCCGCAACCGGTGTCGCGAACCTCCAGCCGGCATTCCTTCGCGGAGCTGGTTACCTCCAGCCCCACCTCGCCGCCCTCCGCCGTGTGCCGCATCGCATTGTCCAGCAGGATCAGCATCACGCGGCTTAGCGCCTGGTAGTTTCCGCGCACCGGGTAGATTGCGCGCGGCTCCTGCACGCTGAACCGCAAGCTCTTTTCCTCCGCGAGGTGGTGTCCTACCTCCGAGGCTCGCGCCGTGAGGTCGGCGGGATCGATCATCTCAAACGCCCCACTCGTCGAGTCGTCCGACCGCGCCAGCTCCAGTAGACTTTCGATCAACGACTGCATCCTGTCCGCCTCGGCCAGAATATCCGCGATCCGGTCGTCCGCCTTCGCAGCCAGCGGCGATTCCACCCTCACCATCTCGGCGTTCCCGCGAATCAATGCCAGCGGCGTTCGCAGCTCGTGCGATGCGTCCGCCGTAAACCGGCTGATGCGTTCGAAGGCGTGCTGCAGCCGGTCCAGCATCCCGTTCAGAGTCGTTGACAGCACATCCAGCTCGTCGCCCGAACCAGTCAGTGGCAACCGTACCGCCAGGCGCCGGTCGTCAATCTCCCTCACAGTCGCCGCAATCTGCTGGATCGGACGCAGCGCCCGCGCGTTCATCCACAGCCCCACCAGGTACGACAGCAGCAGCGACGCCGGAATCCCAAGGAGCAGCAACGACACCAGCCGGTCCAGCGCCTCCACATACTCTGTGCGATCCACCGCTACATCCAGCACATAGTGCCGGTCCGCTGCGTTGACCTCGCGATGCATCACCCGGAAGCTTCGCCTGCCCCCGCGAACGTTCGCATAGCCCGGGCCCTTCATCGTCGGCAGCGGCAGTGCTTCAAGCCCCGGTGATCGGTACAGCCATCCTCCGTTCGCCTCTCGAATCTGGATCAGATCGTTCCGGGAGTTGAAATTGGAACGTTCCCGCAGTTCATCGGAGAGCGCCTCGCCACTGCGCAGTTCAGGCCGCTCCAGAAATGCGCCGATCCCGCGCGCCCGGCTGCGCAAATCCTGATCCGCCGCATCGTTCAGCTGCAGATATAGTCCCCAGTAAAGCGCCACCCCCAGCATGACCAGCAACACCGACACAATCGCCGTGTAGGCCAGCGTGAGCCTGGTCCGCACCCTCAGTCGCGTCTTCATGCCGCTTCCGAACTCAGGCGGTAGCCCACGCCGCGAATGGTCACAATCCGCTTCACTTCATACCCATCGTCGATCTTCCCGCGCAGCTGCTTGATGAAGACGTCCAGCGTGTTGTTCCCCACCTCACAGTCGTAGCCCCAGATCGCCGCAATCAAAGCCTCCCGCCGATGCACGCGATCCGCATGCTTCATCATGTGTTCGATAATGCGAAACTCGGTGCGGGTTAGCGCGATCGGATGACCTGCCCGGCGCAAACCGACGTTGTCCAAATCCAGTTCCAGGTCCGCGAATCGCAGCAATCGTGGCACCAAGGCAGCCGAGCGACGCCCCAGCGCCCGCACCCGCGCAAACAATTCCGCCAGCGCAAACGGCTTGGTCAGGTAGTCATCCACACCCGCATCCAGCCCGGAAACCACATCCCCCACGGCATCCCGGGCCGTAAGCATCAGGATCGGTGTAACCCGGCCGGCCTGCCGTAGTCTCCGTGCAACCTCGGTGCCTTCCATCTGCGGCAGCATGCGGTCCAGGATCACCGCCTCGAAGTCATAATCCATCGCCAGCGACAAGCCGTCCGCCCCGTTTCCCGCGATCGTCACCAGATGCCCCTCGCGAACCAGCCCGTCCCGCAACAGCACGGACATCTTCGCCTCATCCTCGACCACAAGTATCCGCACGGCAAACCCCTTACCGCTTCATATCACACGCCCGCTGAAATTATCCTGAACGACGAATGCCCTCCGCAACACGGAGGGCATTCCTGCTTGTCAGCGCACCGGTATTTGCGGTTGCACTTGTTCCTTTGTTTGTCATCCCGCAGGGATCTGCGGTTGCACTTGCCTCAACTTACTTCTTGGCCTTCTTCTCCGGCTTCTTCGTCGCAACCTTCTTGGTCGCCCGCTTAGCCCCTACCGCCTTCACAACAGCCTTTACCGGCGTCGGCTTACCGACCGCAGCAGCAGCCATGCCAGCCGCAAATCCCGCAGCGATCCCAGCCGCAACGCCGCCCGCCTCCAGCTTCTTCATCTTTGCCTGGTGGGACTCCAGCAGCTTTTCGATCTGCTGAATCAGCAGCCGTGTGTGCATCGGCTTCACCAGCATCTTGTCCGCGCCCATGCCCTGCCAGTCCTCATCCGCCACCGGAAAAGCCGTCAGCAGCGCCACCGCCGGATGATACGGAGCAGTCCGCGCCGCCACAATCACCTCGCGGCCGCTCTCGTCCGATTCCATTCGCATGTCGGTGATCACCATGTCGTAGACCTTCTTCTTCAGGCTCAGCTTGCCTTCACGCGCGCTCGCCGCAGTGTCTACGTCAAACCCGCTGATCTCCAGCACAGCCTTCATGGTCAACAGCACCGCAACTTCGTCGTCCACCAGCAATACCCTGCGCTTCATCGAATCTCCTTCCAATGCACCGCTCTTCATCATCCATGCAAACGCCGCATATCGCAAACAAATGCTAAAAACTCGTATTCAGCCGCAACGCAAAACTTCTCGCCGGACCAATCGCATTCCCCGAGAACAACCCGCCGAAATCAATCACGTTCAGCCGCCCATTCAGGTTGTCCCCATCCGCCTGAAACCGAACTGTCGCCTTGTCGTGCTTATAAAGATCCACCCCCAGCGACGCATTCAGCGTAAGCGACGGCAGAATGCGCCCACGCTCGAAGTTGACCCGGCCCACCACCTGCGACCCATACTGTGCCAGCGCGTCGGCCTGGTCGCCGCCATAGCGAAACGGCAGGCCCGACCCATAGTTCGCTCCACCCGCAACCCACAGTCGCGGTGCCACCTGATAGCGAAGCCGCGTCCGCAGCGTGTTGCGTTGGTCCTGCGTAATGGGAAAATGTCCGCTGGTCTGGCTACTCGCAGCGGCGGCGTTATCCCCCAGAAACAGCCCGCCCGTCACTGGGAACCAGGTCTTCCCCACCATGTACGAGTAGCTCGCGAACCCCGACAACCCGCCCACCCGCACCAGCGAAACCTTCGTCTCCGCCCCGTAAATGGCAGCCCTGTCGAACGCGATCGGATACGCCACTCCGGTATTCAGCAACTGGTCGTCATCGGCAAAATTCCGCACGTCGCGCCGGTACACATTCGCATCCACGACAACCCGGTCGCCAAAGCCCTTCGTCACTCCGCCTTCGTAATAATTCCCTCGCGAAGGCTGAACCGGCAGGCGCAGAAATTCGCTATTCAACGCCTCAATCTGACTCGAATTCGAAATCAGAATGTTCGCAAACGAAGGCGTCTGGTACACGCGGTCATACGATCCATGCAGCGTCATGTTCATCGCCTTCAGATATCGTCCAACCGACACCCGCGGGCTCACCCCATGCTGATTCAGCAGCAATTGATAGTGATCCCACCGCAGCCCCAGGCTAAACGTCCAGCCGCCCAGCCGAATCAAATCCTCCACGAATCCCGACTGCTCCAGGTCTGGCCTGTGCGCCAAAAAGACAAGACTCCCCGGCGTTCCCGGATCGAACTGCGTCGGGTCGGTAATCCGGTAACTGAAGTCCTCATGCAGAAAAGCTGAATCAGACTCCACCCCGGCCTTGAACTCCTGCCTCCCATGGTGCTGCGTATACGTCGCCTTGAAGTACCCTTCGCGAAATTGGTTATGCTGCGTCGCATTGATTGGTGTCGAGTTCAGATTTGAAACCAGATCCTTCGCATTGTCCCGCACCATTCCCGCCACGGTTCCCAGCCGGTCCGCCGAGAAGATGTGTTGATACCGCACCGTCCCCATCGTCTCCACGTTATCGCCGGTCTGGAGCTGCCCCGCCTGCTGCTGCACCATCTCGTTCGGTATTTCGTACCTCGAAATCTCATGCCGCACGCTGAGCCGCAGCCGGTCGCTCTTCGTCAAATCCCGGTCAAACGAAGCCGAAAAATCTCCTGTAGTCCCGCGATTCGTAAAGTTCTCCGGCACCACCGGGTTCAGGTAATGTGCCGACATGCTCCCCGACGCGCTCACCCCCAGTGTGTTCCGGCCCCACACATCCTGCACCCGCGCATACCCCTGCGCCGTGTCGTAGCTGCCACCGGCCAGCACCAACTGCCCATGCACCCCTGCGGCCGTCTCCCGCCGCGTATTCAGCTCGATGACGCCGCCCATCTTGCGCCCATACTCCGCCGAAATCCCCGCCGTATAAACGCTGGCCGATTCCAGATCGTCGGCCTCAATCTCCGGCCCCATCCCCGGCGACCGATTGTCCGTCAGCGGTATCCCGTCAACCACCACCTGGGTCTGGTACTCAGAACCCCGCGGATGCAGCACCCCATTCCCCTCATACAGCCAGCCCGGCTGCGAGTTCACCAGGTCCTGCACCGACCGTCCCGGCAGCGAGCTCACCCGATCCTCAATCTCCCGCGAGCCAACCTGCATCACCGTCGACGGACGATAGGGATCGATCAGCGTCGACACCGCATTCACCTCCACCGATGTCGTAAGCGACGCCACCGAAAGTACGATCACCTGCTCTACAGGCAGCGACGACCGCACCTCCACACTCTCGCCACGCACCGCAAACCCAGCCCTCTCCACCCGCACCAGGTAGACCCCATACGGCAGATTCTTGACATCGAGGTCGCCCCCCAACCCCGACTCGAACATCTTGCGATATTGACTCGCATCGCTGGCAACCGAGACCGACGCCTTCAGCCCCAGACCGGCTGGATCGGTAACCCGCAACCGCAGCTCTCCGGTGTTGACCTGCGCAAGCAGCCGACCGCCCCCGGCGACCACCGCCACACCCAGCGCCCACTCGACGATCCACAGTAGACGCATACTCGCAAGAGCCCCAAAGCTCCAAAATCCTTCCGCCCATTCTATTGAATTCGCCACGGCCGCGCCGCGTCACAGGATTTGAAGTTGACTCACTACCCCTTCAACCGCATAATCTCTTCGCTGCCAGTCGCGCGGGCCCATCCGTCGTGAAAGGCTTTCCCCCCGATCCATCGATCTTCTTAATACCCGGCCCGCGGAGATTCAAGATGATGGACAACCCCCCGTTCCGTTCACCGATTCGCGCCATCGTAGCCGCTTTCCTCATAGCGGCATCCTGCTGCGCGCCCGCCTGCACGGCCCAGTTCGCGACTCCCAACGACAGTTCCGCCATCCCCGTCCGGCTCGATCCCGTTCACCCCAACTCCAACAGCACAGTCACCTTCAGCGCGAAGTATCTCGGCCCCATCCCCTACGCCTCCATCTCCGGCAAAGAGCTACAGGACGTCCAGATGCTCGACCCAACCTATCGCGCCGGGCTCGACCTCTCCTCGCTTGCCCGCGACAAGACCGGCCGATTCATCTTCACCCTCTACGTCAACCGCGCCAACCTCTTTCAAAAATCCGTCGACGCCTACGAGATCGGCGAAGACCCCACCGGCGGCTTCAACGACACCATTCAGCCCGTCAACATCTACATCGGGTCGGATCGCTCTGCGCTCCCCAACTCCACGCCGCTCCCCCTGCACTCGCCCTACGGATCGCCCACCGCGCTTGCCTACAAGCCCGCCAACGCCGATCCGCAATCGCTCCCCATGGGCAAGGACTTCACCTTCCACATCACTCTCGACAGCGCGCTCGATCAGCTCGGCGCGTCCCTCGGCGATGCCACCGCTACCATCAACTGCGACCGTTGCCTCCAAACACTGCAGGTCAAGCTCTCCAAAACAGCCCTCTCCCTCAACGATCAGGTCGACGCCACCTTTACCATCTCGCCCAGCACCTTCAAAGCCATGGCAGCCGCCGCGCAGCCCGAATCCGACAAGTACGACGCCACCATCACGCTCGTAGTCCCCGTCACCGCGGACAAAGGCGGCAGCCGACGCGATCAAACCGTCCCGATCCGCGTCAAGTTCACTCCGCCGCTCACCGGGATCGCCCTCGGCGTCATCCTCGGAACCCTCTTCGGCGCGTTCATCCGGATGTACCTCGGCACCACGCACACCAACAAGCAGGAGTTCTACCTCGGCCTGATCTACGCCATCGTCTGCTGGCTCTTCGCCCTTCTGCTCTTCGCCAACGGCAAGACCGCCATCAAGCTGCTCGGCTTCAACTTCGACCCAACCCAGATGTTCCCGGCCTTCATGCTCTGCCTGTTCGCCGGCGGCGGCCCGCCGTTGGTCCAGCTCCTCAAGAACTCCGTACTCGGCTCGATGCTGGGAGAGAAGCAAAAAAATGATGCGTAAACCCATCGCCTCCGCCCTCGCCTCGTTCGTCCTCGCTCTCGGGACTGCCATGCCAGCCCACGCGGCCCCGCAGGCGCATCCGGTCGCAGCCGTCAAGCAACCCAACGGCCCCGTCTTCGTCCTCACGCTCGAAGGAACCGTACTCGCCGTCAACATGAGCCTCGACCGTGCCCAGATCGTCGGGCGGTTTTCCTTCCCCGTCACCGGCTACGCAGCCGACATGGCCTACGGTGTCGTCAACGGCCAGCAGATGCTCTTCATCGGAACCACATCGTCCTCCGCCAGTGGCGTTCTGGGCAGCGTCTTCGCCTTCACCACCGATGGCCGCAGACTGGGTTCGTGGACCCTGCGGCACGTCATCGCCGGGGTCGCCTTCGACAACGCAAGCCAGACTCTCTACGTCAGCTCCGGCGACTCACCCGAGCTCTATTCCATTGCACCCCAGTCCAAGGCGCCCATACAGTTCGTCGCCAATGTCCCCGGCACGACTCATCTCGGTTCCATGG
This sequence comes from Rhodanobacteraceae bacterium, assembly GCA_025350865.1. Lineage (GTDB taxonomy): Bacteria > Acidobacteriota > Terriglobia > Terriglobales > Acidobacteriaceae > Edaphobacter. The sequence continues at coordinate 10,606 of JANXWZ010000017.1, read as the reverse complement.
CAATCGACGACCAACGACAGACACTCTACCTCTGCGACGTCGATCAGGGGGCCATCTTCGCCATGCAGAAGCAGCCCCGGCGCATCACCGCTATCGGGCGCGTCACCACCCCGCAGGCCCTCACCCTGTCCCCCGACAACACAGCCATCTTCATCGCCGACAGTGGCCGCAAGCAGGTCGTCTCGCTATCGCTCGGCACCTCGAAAATGCCCATGCGCAACTTCACGCCGCCCTACAGCTTCAAAACTCCGTCGGGCCTCGCCTACATCGACGCCACCCATCTCGCCGTCGCAGACCAGCTCGACTCCAGCATTAGCGTCTTCGACGCAACCGGTAAGAAGCTGTACTCCCTGCCTCTTCACTAAACCAACCCACTCTTCTTGTTTGTCATCCCGCAGGGATTTGTTTGCACCTGCGCCAGCCTGCTTCTTGGCCTTCTTGACCGCCTGCCTGACCGCAACACGGCGACCTGATCGTTCAACAGCAAGACTCTGCGCTTCATCGCATCCCGCAAGTAGGTCGCAACCACATCTCGTGCAGTCGAAAAAGCAATATTGCGAGAGATATAATTGGACTCAGGTGAGCAAGATGGGATTGAGACAACAGAAGATTTCAGCAGCGGCAAAACCCGCGCCCCGCCCTGTGTCCAGACTTGACCATCTCTTCGACCTTGTGCCGGCTGGCCGCAAGGGTGCCGAAAAGAGCCTGTCTCCATCCTCCGTTGAGAGTGTGAAAAAGGACATTCAAATTCTTGCGACCCGGGTATGGGGTAACCCGACCGACGCAGCCGAGTGGCTGGGGGCACCTCACATGGAATTGAACGGTGACACACCCGAGTCGCTCCTGAAAACTCCAGAGGGCGCACACAGAGTGGAAAACCTGCTTGGCGCTCTCGAACACGGATTTCCCGTCTAGTGATTTGCTTTCGCATGCACGATCCGGCCTATGTCGCTCTCGATTCAACCGGATCGCTTCTGTATGACGGGCGTTGGCACTCTCGCGGCACACGGGTGCTGTACAGCGCGGAAAATGTGAGCCTCGCAGCACTCGAGATACTTGTTCACAGCAGCGGCAAGAAAATTCCTTCCCGCGTGGTCACCCAGATCGTCGTCCCGGATGAGGTGACGATTGAAAACGCCGATTGGATCGAACTGCCCGCATCACGAGCATTCGGCGACAGGTGGGTGCGGGAGAAGCGATCCGCTGCTCTACGAGTTCCCAGCATTGCCGTCGACAAGATGGAGTTCAACTTCATCTTCAATCCAACACATGCCGACTTCGCGCTCCTCTCGCCAGACGTCCCGCGCCCATTCCACTTCGACGAACGCTTCATCCATCTACGCTGAAGACCAACCCACCCACTACTTCTCCGGATGCAACACCAGCTTCTGCACGCGCCAATTCAGCAACTCCGCCACCAGCAGCACATTCTCCGACGGGCAAGCCATCTCGTGGATCCACCCGAACTCCTTCGGCTGCTTCCCCGCCTGCCCCAGCACGCCAAGCAGCTTCCCATCCAGGCTCATCTTGTAGATCCGCCCCGGAAACGCATCCGACGCATACAGCAACTGGTTCGGTCCCGGGGTAATGCAGATCGCCCAAGGAGCCCCCGGCGACATTGTTCCAGTTGCATCGACCGACGGCTTCTTCCCGATCGCCGGCGCCGCCTTCGCGTAGTCGAACGGCACATCAATCGTCATCTGCCGCAAAAACGTCCCCTCGCCGTCGAACACCTGAATCCTTCGATTCCCACGATCCGCAACATAAATATTTCCCTTCGCGTCCGAAACGATGCTGTGCGGAGTGTTCAACTGCCCCGGCCCGCTGCCCGGTTCGCCAAACGACTTCAGCCACTTGCCGTTCTTATCCACCTTCGCCACCCGCGAGTTGATATACCCGTCGCTGATATACGTATTCCCGGCCGCATCCCACGTCATATCAGTCACCTGCCGGAACTGCCCGTCGACCGGGGGAAGCGGCGGCTTGGGATGCTTCAACGGCTCCGTCCCCTCGTCCGAAGCCTCCTGCTTGCGTCCGAACACCATCACCACCCGGCCTTGCGGATCGAACTTGATCACCATGTCCGAACCCTTGTCCGCCGCCCAGATGTTGTCGTCCTTATCCACCCGCACCGCATGGGCAAACGACCACGCATACAGGTTGTGCCCGATCTCCCGGAGATAGCTTCCATCCGGCCCAAACTCCAGCAACTGGGCCGCGCCCGCCCCATAGGCCGGTCCGGTGGTGTTGCCACGCGAAAACACAAACACATGGCCCTTCGAGTTCACCGCCACACCGGCCGCCTCGCCCAGATACATATTCGGAGGCATCTTCAGAAAATGCGGCACCGACTCAAACGGAATCTCCGGGACAGCCTGGGCTCCAGCAGCAGCGGTCGCAAGCGAAATCAAAGCAGTGCACACAAAACCCTTCATGGTTGGTCTCCTCGTATTTGATTGACGAAGCCAACATACGCTGCAAACCGCGACAATCCCAACGCAGTCTTTTTGCATCCCACTTACTGTGCCGGGTTCTGCACAATGCTATACTTCACGTTGCGGCGTCTCTCGATTCGGGTTGTTGCTCCGAACGCCAGTCGCGCCTGAACACTCAACCTAAACCATGCATGGCGGCATCCCTCGGGCCCGCTGTGGAGGCACCCTATTCCACCGATCGATAAGCGTTCCGCAAAATCCTTTATCCGCACCAATGAGCGCATCCGCGCCCGTGAAATCCGCGTCATCGACGAAAACGGCGAGCAGCTTGGCGTCATGGCTCCCTTCGAAGCCCTAAAGATGGCCCGGGAGCGCTCCCTCGATCTCGTAGAAATCTCCCCCAATGCCGTCCCGCCGGTCTGCAAGATTCAGGATTACGGCAAGTACCTCTACGAGAAAGACAAGTCCGACCGCGCCGCGCGCAAGAAGCAGAAGGTCATCGTCATCAAGGAAGTCAAGTTCTCGGTCACCGTCGACGAGCATGACTACCAGACCAAGAAAAATATGGCCATTCGCTTCCTCAACGAAGGCGACAAGGTCAAGGCGTCGCTCCGCTTCAAGGGCCGCCAAATGGCGCACCGCGATCTCGGCTACAAGATCGTCAATCGCCTCATCCTCGACATCGGCGACAACGGTATGGTCGAATTCATGCCGCGCATGGAAGGCACCACGCTCCACGCCATCCTTGCCCCGTCCAAGAAAGCCGAAGTCCAGCAGGTACCCGCCCCCAAGAAGCCTACCCCTGCACCAGTTGCCGCCGCGGCTCCCAAGCCCGCCGAAACAGCCCCACCACCAACCGAAGCATAATTCCACCACTCTCACTGTGCCCCATCTCAAACAGCAACATCGTTTGAGGTGGGGTTTGCCGTTTTAATCAAGTGGGGGAGTCTTCACGGGCGGCGGTAAGGTCTGCGCCGGCCCCGGAGCGTCCTGGATCCTTGAGTCGCTGTTGACTGGAGCGACCGGCGCCCCGGCGGCGGGGACGACCCCAGTCTGGACCGGTCCCGGCGCATCCTGAATCCGAACCTCCTGCTGAACGTTGTCTTTCTGCTTCTGCGCCTGCTGCACCTGCCGATTGGTCACCTGGGCCGCCTGCGCCGATTCTTGTTTCTGCTGCTCCAACACCCGAGCATCCTGAGCCTTCTGCTGCGCCTCCGCGGCCGGGGGCGTCGGTGGGCTAGGCGGTGCGCTCTCCAGGGGGATCACCTGCACGGCAGCAGGCTTCGCCGTCGCCTTCCGGGTTTTCGCACGATTTGTACTCCCTTGCGGACTAATTTTAGGTGAGGTCTGCGCCCACACTGCGCCACCCGCTGCCACCATTGCCGCCCAAACCACGAACCCGCCCAGTCGAATCTTCATTTTGGCCCAACCTCTACAGCGTTGGATGCCATCTGGCTGATCGCGATTCCCTAGCCGATCAACCCTCCCGCCGAAAACAATCCTTCGCGTGATCGTTCACCAGACCCGCCGCCTGCATCCACGAGTAAACAATCACCGGCCCCACAAACTTGAAGCCGCGCCGCTTCAACTCCTTTGACACCTTTTCTGATAGCGGTGTGCTCGCTGGAACCTGTCCGGTCCCAAGGATCGGCTTGCCATCGACAAAATCCCACGCAAAGGAAGCAAAGTCCCCCATCTCCTCGTAAATCTGTGCACCTTTGATCGTCGCTTCAATCTTGGCCCGGGCCCGGATGATTCCCGGGTTCCCCATCAGCCGCTCAATGTCGTCCTTGTCAACTTCGCCACCTTCGCTGGATCGAACTCCGCAAACGCCGCGCGGAACGCCTCCCGCTTCCACAACACTGTGATCCAGCTCAACCCGGCTTGAAAACCCTCGAGCATCAGCAACTCCCAGAGCGCACGGCTGTCGCGCTCCGGCACGCCCCATTCCTCGTCGTGATAAGCCTTCATCAGCTCATCGCTCTGGGCCCACCTGCAACGCTGCTGCTCGCCCATCCGGTTCCCTCCGTCGCCCAAATAAAAGGGGCCGCCGTGGTCATTAGACCCCCGCGACCCCGCACAAACCTATGAACTGCCTTTAGTTATCGTGCTTCTTGCCCCGACCACGCTCTTCGCCGCGACCGCGACCTTCGCCCTCGTCATTCTCTCGGTCATGCGGATTGCCGTGCTCTTTGTCGTGGCCGTAGGCATGTCCGCGTCCCGGAAATCCACCCCGTTCGTCGATCACGATTGGCCGCTGCTCAATGACCTGCTGCGGCTGCTCCACCCGTCCGCCACCAAGCTGAATCACGAAGTCCGGCCCAGCCACGTAAGACTCCGGCCGCCCACGGTTGAACTCATAAAACTGTCCGCGCCGCGATTCCGCCTGTCGCTGCAATTCGTACTGATACTGTATCTGGCGCTCATGCTGCTCGTGCAGCGCGAGCAACTCCGCCGCGATCGGCAAGATGGCAATCCCACCGTTGCCACCGTTGTAGCTTACCCGCCCGTACGAGTTGCTCCCGAGCCACGGCTGGTTGTAGACCCCATGAATCTCATTCGGATCCACCTGATAAAAGGCCTGGTTGTAGTAGAACTGGTTGCCGTTCCAATACCCGCCGCGATACCCGGTCCCGACATAGCCGCCGCCATAGTTCACGCCGCCGTAGAAGCCCACATGCCGCCCCCAGTAGCCCTCGTGAAAGCGGTACCTCGGTCCATCAGCCGCCCAATAACCCGGCGTCCATAGCGCTCCGGTATACGGCGGCGCGACCCATGCCCCGGGCACCCAGTAATAGCCCGTCCGCGCATGTCTCCAGTAGCCCGGTACCCAGATCGAATTGTTCCGCGTAACCTGTGGCTGCGCGTACTCCGGCAACGGCGGTGGAGCCTGGTCGGCATCGTCGTACGCCTCCTGCCCTTGCGGATACTGCTCACCGCGTTGCTCCGGGTAAGCTTGATCCCGCTGCCCCAGAACTCGCTCCGGCTGCCGCATCACGGGCGCGCTGCCTACGGTCGCCATATTCACGTTCGCCGGATCGCCGTCCACAATTGCAGCCGGGGCCGAACTCTTGCAGCCAATCCCGCCCAACATAAATACCATTCCGACAGCCACTACCGCACTCGTGCCTACAGCTCGCAAACTGAACCTCATCGCTTTCTAGAGGTTGTGATGCAGGAATCGGTCCAAGCCGCACTTTTGTTTCTGCGCGACCATTCAACCCTTCATTCCAGTTTCCGCCATGCGCATCTTCACATCCCGCATCGGTGGCTGCCCAAAGAACCGGCTGTACTCACGATTGAACTGGCTCGCGCTCTCGTACCCCACTTCAAACGCCGCGCTCGCGGCATCCAGCCCACCGTTCAGCATCCGCTCTCGTGCGACGTGCAGACGCAGGTGCTTCTGATACTGCAGCGGGCTCATCGCCGTGAGTGAACGAAACTGGTGATGCAGCGTCGACACCCCCATCCGCGCCATAGCCGCAAGCTCCTCCACCCGCAGCGGCTTCGCATAGTTCGTCCGCAGCCACTCCACGGCCCGGGACGTGCGGTGGCTCTGCTCGCCCAGTGTGGCGATGGCGCGCAGATGCTTTCCCTGCGGGCTCCGTAGCAGCCGATAGATGATCTCGCGTTGCAACAGCCCGCCGAGAAACGGAATATCCTGCGGCGCGTCCAGCAGATCGATCAGCCGCATAAAGGGGTCCAGCAACTCCACAAACGTCACACCAGCCGCCATGCCGCGAGCCTCCGCGGCATCCTCATTGCCATGGAACTCCTGCTGGCTCAGAATCTCGCGCACCATCGGCATATCCAGCTTTAGCACGAGCCCCAGCATCGGCTCGCTCACCGAAGCCTTCACGATCTGGCTCACCACTGGCAGGTCCACCGACGTCAGCAGAAAGGTGGACTCGTCGCAATGCAGGGTCGTCTTGCCCAGATTGATCCGCTTCTCGCCCTGCGCAAACACGATCAATGTGGGCTCATACGTGGCAGAAGCGCAGGCGCTAGGCGAAGACCGGCGCGACAAGCTCATCCCCGGAATCGCGGTAGCCTCGGCGCCTTCCACCTGGATGTGAGCCGCGATCTTGCGCGCCAGCTCCTTGCGCATCGCAGCCGCACGCCCATCGACACTCGTACCCTGCTGTGCTCGCATCGTCCTCGCTCCCTGAAATCAAGCCTACTGTTACGGCAAGGATAAAATGCACAAAAATCTATGCACTAACAGGATTAGGCAAGAAATTGGCAGGATCGGGATACCACCGCACAGCCCCTCTTGCGTAGTCTAAATCTCGAGTAACCTGCTACGAGGTGAACACTGTGTACAACGCCAAAGCCTATTCCGTCGCCAGCCCCACATCGCCTTTCGCTTCCTCTACCATCGCGCGGCGCAACCCCACCGACAACGACGTCCAGATCGAAATCCTCTTCTGCGGCATCTGCCACTCCGACCTGCACCAGGCCCGCAACGAGTGGAGCGGCATGGCCCCCACCGTCTACCCCTGCGTCCCCGGCCACGAGATCGTCGGCCGCGTCACCGCCGTCGGCTCGGCCGTCACGAAGTTCAAGGCCGGCGACCTCGCCGGTGTAGGCTGCCTCGTCGATTCCGACGGGACCTGCCCCGAGTGCCAGACCGGGCTCGAACAGTTCTGCCCCAACATGACCCTCACCTACAACTTCCCCGACAAGCACACCGGCGGCGTCACCTACGGTGGCTACTCCGACTCCATCGTCGTTGATCAGCGCTTCGTCCTCCGCATCCCGGAGAACCTCGACCTCGCCGCCGCCGCGCCTCTGCTCTGCGCCGGCATTACCACCTACTCGCCCATGCACCACTGGGGCGTCACCAAGGGCAAGAAGGTCGGCATCGTCGGTCTCGGCGGACTAGGCCACATGGGCGTCAAGTTCGCCCACGCGCTCGGAGCCCACACCGTCGTGTTCACAACCTCAGAGAACAAGCGCGAAGACGCCCTCCGCCTCGGCGCAGACGAAGTGGTCCTCTCGAAAAACGCCAACGAAATGGCCGCTCATGCCGGCAGCTTCGACTTCATCCTCGACGCCGTAGCCGCCGACCACGACATCAACGCTTACATCATGATGCTGCGCCGCGACGGCAACATCACCATGGTCGGCGCGCCTGAAAAGCCTCTCCCCGTCTCCGTCTTCGGCCTCATCTTCGGCCGCCGCAGCTTCTCCGGCTCGCTCATCGGAGGCATCGCCGAAACCCAGGAGATGCTCGACTTCTGCGGCCAGCACAACATCGTCTCCGACGTCGAAGTCATCCCGATCCAGAAGCTCAACGAAGCCTACGAACGCCTGCTCAAATCCGACGTCAAGTACCGATTCTCCATCGACATGGCATCCCTCAAATCCGAGTAGCACCCGCACTTGGGATTAGTGTGGGGTTTCAGCCCCACGAATAGCCACGAAATTTGAAGGGGTCTTTAGCCCAAGGCACTCACCGAACCACCAGGAGCCACCAATGCAAACCCGCAAACTAGGAACCCTCGAAGTCTCCCCCCTCGGCCTCGGCTGCATGGGCATGAGCTTCTCCTTCGGCGTCGTCCATGACGACAACGAGATGATCGCCCTCATGCACAAGGCCGTCGACATGGGCATCACGTTCTTCGACACCGCCGAGGTCTACGGCCCCTTCACCAACGAAATCCTCGTCGGCAAAGCCCTCTCGCCGATCCGCGACAAAGTAGTCATCGCCACCAAATTCGGCTTCCTCTGCGAGCCCGGCCAGAAGCCCGGCGCGGGCCCGCTCAGCAGTCATCCCGACCACATCAAGGCTGTCTGCGAAGCCTCGCTCAAGCGCCTCCAGATAGACACCATCGACCTCTTCTACCAGCACCGCGTCGACCCTAACGTCCCCATCGAAGACGTAGCCGGAGCCGTCAAGGACCTCATCGCCGAAGGGAAGGTGAAGCACTTCGGCTTGTCCGAGGCCGGTGCCCAGACCATCCGCCGCGCCCACGCCGTCCAGCCCGTCGCCGCGCTGCAAAGCGAGTACTCGCTCTGGCACCGCAAGCCCGAACAGGAGATCATCCCCACGCTCGAAGAACTCGGCATCGGCTTCGTCCCCTTCTCGCCGCTCGGCAAGGGCTTCCTCACCGGCAAGATGGACGAAAACACCCAGCTCGGCCCCAAGGACTTCCGCTCCACGCTCCCCCGCTTCTCGCCCGAATCCCGCAAAGCCAACCAGGCCTTCGTCGACATGCTCGGCATCATCGCCGCCGAGAAGCAAGCCACCATCGCCCAGATCGCCCTCGCCTGGCTCCTAGCGCAGAAGCCCTGGATCGTCCCCATCCCTGGCACCACGAAGCTCCACCGCCTGGAAGAAAACATGGGCGCCCTGGCCGTCGAACTCACCCCCGCCGACCTGACCGAAATCAACGAAGCCGTCTCCAAAATCCCGGTAGAAGGCGACCGCTACCCCGAACACATCGAAAAGATGACCGGGTTGTAACGCACCTCGCCTCCCGTCTCCTCTCTTTTGTTTGTCATCCCGGAGGGATCTGCTTTTGCCTGTGCCCTTGCCCTTGCTCCTGAGACACGCCCGGACTTCAGTCCGGGCGTGCTGGCATAGAAAAGCGCTGACGTAAGTACTACACCGCCTGGACGCGTACGTGTTTTATGACGATGGGTCGCCTACAGTCCTAATGCACTCTGCCGTGGAGCGTACGTTACGCGGGGTTCGACACGTTCAGCCGCTGTAGGAGTGGGCAGGTCTCGGCTATTGAATACCGTCCCACTAATAACTTCTTCTAGGCAATCGCGGGCTGCTGGCTCTATGCTGATATAGCCTTCCAGAGCCCACAAAATATCGAGTAACTCCTCCGTCATCGTCGCAGTCCATGACCGAGGACGCAGCGAATCCAGTGGAGAACTGGTGCGCCCTGCACCACTCCGCATCCGATACGAAAGCCAACTCTCCACCACACGCAGCCCGGATACCTCGAACGCCCAGACTGCTGCTGAAACACCGCTAATAACGCCAGCTCCGACCCTTAGAGCGGCAGAGCTATCGTCATATTCGAACTCATTAGGATAGCAATCAGATGTATGCGGTATGTCAGTCGCGATTCTCGCACTCCGCGCGGGTTGTGCAGAGCCATTGTCAGCGAATCGCTCTCCAAATGTCTCAAGGTTGATGAACCGGCGACCAATTGCCGCTACACGTTCGAAAACTTCCTGAGATTTTGTGATCGGTATTCTGAGTCCGGGAGTTCCCAACTCAGTCCAGAATCGAGCAGTAAACGACCTGCCTCCGAGTACGCCGGCAACGTACGCGAGTAAATCTGTCGCTGTCACGAGTCGCCCAAACGTCTCGCCAAGTAGCCCTAAGAGCCCACTTGTGACATTAGGCCTTTGCCCATCGGAATCTCTGAAAAGGGGAATCAAGTCTTTCCCTCCGAAGGATCCCCGAAAATGGTGCAAGTCTGGAATGGAGGCGCAAAACGTGGCTGCGGGGCCAAACCCTAAAGGCGTTGCAAGGAGGGTGCTAAGGTAAATCTGATTCGGGCCATGCGCCGCCCAGATAGGGGGCTTCAGATAGTCGCCAAGACGAGCATCATAAAGTGCCCATTGCCGATCAAAACTCCGGTAGGCATACCGTATTGGACGCGGCGATGCCGCATCGACTGCTAGGTCCGCTAGGCACGGCGCATCAGTTCCTGGGATTCCGATGCGATCAGAACGCCATTCGGTCGTTCTGTCACGTGACTCCTTCAGAGCAACTTTCCGTCCGGCCACATCCTGAGCCAAAAAGTCAGTCCATCGTCTTTCCAATAGCTCACGGACGGGCGCGATGGGCTACGTTCGAACAAATTGTGCGCCATTGTGCTGCCAAGGAAATATCTGCTGAACCGCGGGCCATCGAGCATAGTCGCCGCTCAACGCTGGTTTGAACGGAGCGTGCCAATCGGTTGGGCACTCGAGCCAGTCGAGATCCGCGAAGCACGTGACGGATTCTAGCCTTTCAAGCTTCTCGTCCCGTGTCCCCCAAATCCGGTGGTAACGCGTCACTGCGGGAACTTCCCAATTCGCCGACCGGCCCCGTACGCCGATCGCGATCGTCACTGGGGTCTGGATTGCAAATACGTTGGGCTCCCTGCGAGTACCCAACGAGTCGCCTCCCAAGTCGATAATCCAAATTTCATCGAAACAGC
>JANXWZ010000244.1 GCA_025350865.1 Rhodanobacteraceae bacterium | reverse complement strand
TTGGGCGATGGCTGCGGAACCGCGATTCTCTTCGAGCGACAGTACCTGGACGTCGAACTCTCCGGCCTCGTTGCGGATGTGGAGGAGGTCGTTGAGCTTGAGGTTGCGCGAGGGTTTGGCGGGCTGGCCGTTGCAGGAGATGCGGCCGGAGTCGCAGGCGTCGGAGGCCAGGGCGCGGGTTTTGAAGAAGCGAGCGGCCCAGAGCCATTTGTCGATGCGGGTGCCGGTCATGGAGTGATTCTAAGGGAAATGGACCGCTGCGTCCGGCAACGGCCCATTGGTTGCCCTAAGCGGCGTTTGGGTGCAGGAGTACCTTCGTCCAGCCCTTGTCGCGGTTGTCGAAGTGCTTGTAGGCGTTGGGAGCCTCTTCAAGCGGGAGTTCGTGCGAGACGATCATGCTGGGGTTTGCCTTGCCGTGGTGGATCAGGTCGCGGAGGCGGCGGTTGTAGGCCTTGACGTTGCACTGTCCGGTTGCCATCTTCATGCCTTTGAACCAGAACTTTCCGAAGTCGAAGGCGATCTGTCCGACCTTAGCGAGTTTGTCCTCGGCACCCGGATCCTGCGGGATAAAGACGCCGATAACGCCAAGAACACCGGTGGCCTTAACGGAGTCGACCAGTGAATTCATGACCAGGTTCGGAACTTCTTTTCCGGCAGCGTTGTGGCATTGGTAGCCGATACATTCAGCGCCGCAATCAGCGCCGAGCCCGTTGGTCAGGGCGCGAATCTGGTCGCCAACCTTGTCGTCCTTGGTGTGGAAGGTCTTCGCGCCCAGCTTTTCCGCGAGTGCGAGACGCTCGGGGATATCGTCGACAACGAAAATCTGGCTTGCACCTTGAATCTTCGCCGAGAGCGTTGCCATCAGGCCGACGGGACCAGCGCCGTAGATCACGATCGACTGGCCCGGTTCAAGCTGTGCAAGACGTGTGGAGTGCCAGCCGGTCGGAAAGATATCTGACAGCATTACGTAGTCGTTTTCCTTTTCCGTCGCGTCGGCGGGTAGCTGAAGGCAGTTGTAATCGGCGTACGGGACACGGAGATATTGTGCCTGGCCGCCGCTGTAGGGACCCATCCCGGCGAACCCGTAGGCTGCGCCCGCCATGCCTGGCATCACGGTCGGGTCGGCACAGGTCAGACAGTAGCCGGAGAGACCGCGCTCGCAGTTCTGACAGAAGCCGCACCCGATGTTGAACGGGAGCACCACCTTATCGCCCTTTTTGACGGTGTCTACGGCTTTGCCGACTTCGACTACTTCGCCGAGATTTTCATGGCCGAGGATCTTGCCTTTTTCGACATCGGTACGTCCCTCGTACATGTGGAGGTCGGAGCCGCAGATGTTAGTGGTGGTTAACTTAATAATGACGTCGGTGTGTTTTTCAATTTTGGGGTCGGGGACCGAATCGACCGAGACTTTCTTGGGCCCGTGATAGACAAGAGCTTTCATCGGAGGAGTTTCCTTTGCTGATGAGATTTGCGCACGTCGTTCGTGGACTTGAGATGCGAGGGCTCGTCAAGGCGTTTTCTTTCGAAATGGTTGCCTTTTGATGACGCGAAGAATGTACGCAACGGCGTTGCGAACTGGCGTCGACAGCCACACTGCGAACGCCGGGGATCGCCACGATGAGATGATGGGGAGATGGTTCGAAAGATAAAAATGCCTCGCACTGCTCCCACCACCACGCCGGGATTCGTGAATCAGAACGGGCAGATGGTGGTTCGGGATACCGGGTTTGGGTCGGAGACGTTTCCGGGCCAGCGGGTTTACCAGTTGCGGTGTGGGAAGTGCGGCAATGAGTACGGAGCGAACGGGACGGATGTCTTCAAGCGGCTGTGTCCGGAGTGCCAGGGCGGGGCGGTTGGGGAGAAGTTGCGGGAGCGGGGGCCGGGGCTGTTTGGGTGAGTGTGGTTCGACCCCACCTCAATCGATAAGACTGATTGAGATGGGGCACCCGGAGGGTTGGGGGGCTCGGATAGTTATAGATTTGAGCCTTTTTCCTCGGTTAGGGCGTCTAAGAATTGTGGTATTCTGTGATTCGCTGGGGACGTGCGCCTTTGAATGCCCGACTTTTGCCATAGCGCATCAAAGTCATGACGGGCTTGCCAAGCGGTATATACCGCATCTGGTCCCCAAGCCACCAGAAATAACCAAGGGGAGAGCCTTATCCGGATTCGGTCTGGATGAGCTGATTGCCGCGCAGACGGCGTCCCGCATCTGAAATTTTCTCGCAGGAGTGCACATAATCGTGGCCGAAGATCTTGATAAATACGAAGACGACATAGTAGAGGTTGGCAAGGAAAAGGGTTACATGACCTTTGGCGAGGTCAATGACCTGCTGCCGGGCGATATCGTGTCGCCGGATGACCTGGACGACCTGCTGACCACCATCAACACCCAGGGAATCGAGCTGGGCGAGGAGCGCGAAGGTCGCGGTCGCGACAAGTACGAGCCTGAGGCGGGCGAAGAGTCCGAAGACGTCGAACTGGACCTCTCCCCCGGAACGCTCGAGAAGACCAACGACCCGGTCCGCATGTATCTGCGCGAGATGGGTACGGTACCTCTGCTCACTCGCGAGGGCGAGGTCGAGATCGCCAAGCGCATTGAGCGCGGGCAGATCCGCGTGATGAAGGCAATCTCGCGTTCGCCGATCGTGATTCGCGAGATCGTTGCGTTGGGGGAAGATCTGCGGCGCGGCGTCCGCAACATCAAGGAAGTGGTGACGTTCGACGAGGAAGAGCTGACGGAAGAGATTCTGCAGGCTCGCGTGCGGGCGACGGTTGGCCGGATCGAAGTAATCCTGAAGCACCAGAAAAAGATTGCCGGTCATGAAGAGAAGCTTGAGGCGGCAACGGCCAAGGACTCGAAGATCAAGATCAAGGAACAGCGCAAGCTGCGCTGGCTGATCGGCCGTGAGCATGTGTACGTCAACCGCGTCATTCGCGAGCTGAAGTACACCAACGGCGAGAAGAAGCGGCTGCTCGACAAGGTGAACAAGACCGTCGACGCGATGCGCACTTTGGAACGCCAGATCAAGTCGCTGGATGCCAAGTTCGAGGCGTCGAAGTCCGAAGAGTTGAAGAAGGAATACAAGCGTCAGCAGAAGAACTGCCGTCTGGACCTTGAGCGCGTGGAAGCGGATGCCGGCATCACGATCGCCGACCTGAAGCGGACGCAGCGCGAGATGATCCAGGGCGACATGGACGCGGAGAAGGCGAAGCGCGAGCTGATCGAGGCTAACCTGCGACTCGTTGTGTCGATTGCGAAGAAGTACACGAACCGCGGTCTGCAGTTCCTTGACCTGATCCAGGAAGGCAATATCGGCCTGATGAAGGCGGTGGACAAGTTCGAGTATCGGCGCGGCTACAAATTCTCGACGTACGCGACGTGGTGGATTCGTCAGGCGATCACCCGCGCGATTGCAGACCAGGCACGCACGATCCGCATCCCGGTGCACATGATCGAGACGATCAACAAGCTGATTCGCACGAGCCGCCAACTCGTACAGGAGCTTGGCCGCGAGGCTTCGTCGGAAGAGATCGCGCGCCGCATGGATATCCCGGTTGCGAAGGTTCGCAAGGTGCTGAAGATCGCGCAGGAACCGATCTCGCTCGAGACGCCGATTGGAGAAGAGGAAGACTCGCACCTTGGCGACTTCATCGAGGATCGGATGGCGGTTTCGCCGGCTGATGCTGTGATCTCGGTCAATTTGAAGGAGTACACCAGCCAGGTTCTGCGGACGCTGACCCCACGGGAAGAACGCGTGATCAAGATGCGGTTCGGGCTTGAAGATGGTTCGGAGCACACGCTGGAAGAAGTTGGGCAGAGCTTCCAGGTGACGCGCGAGCGGATTCGGCAGATCGAGGCTAAGGCGTTACGCAAACTGCGTCATCCCAGCCGCAGCCGGAAGCTGAAGGCGTTTGTGGATGGGGTCAAGGAAGGCTAACGGCAGTTGTTGTTCATCGTTGATTGCGAGAGCGCGGCGCCCTTTTGGGACGCCGCGTTTTTCTTTGTGGCGGGAATGGCAGGCGGTCTAGCCGTAGACACGATCCCACACCCTCCACCCCACCCTGCGGCGATGAACCTGTCGCGAGGCTGGGGCACCCACCCTCGGGCTGGTTCACTTTGCGGCCACGACCCGGTGCGGCTGCCAGGCTGGGCCGCCCTCTTCCCACTGATCGTCTGTCAATTGCTCTACCTGCGTGCCGTCGTACCGCATCACAAAGATTTCGCCGTAGGGCTGTGGCGCCGTCGTGTACAGGGTCTCGTCCTTGAAGCCCATGCGCGAGCTGGTCACCAGCAGTCGTTCGCCATCCGGAGACCATGCGAGATGCGCCTCGTTTCCTTTGGTGTGCGTCAACTGCTTCAGCTCTTTGCCATCCGGACGTATAGTCATCGCCTGAAACGAGCCGTCGATTTTGCGGATGAAAGCGATCAGGTCTCCCTTGGGCGACCAGACTGGAAAGTTGTCGTACGCGCCGGTGAGCGCCGTGATGGAGCGGTCTTTCAGGTTCATGATGCGCAGGCCTTCGTCGGTCGGCCCCGCAGTCCGGTACACGATGTGCGTACCATCCGGCGAGAAGGAAGCGAAAGCATTGTTGTTCGTCCCTGTCGTGAGCATTTCCAGCCCGGTACCGTCCGAATTCAGGATCGCCACCTGGGCTCCGCCATTGACCGGATCACTGGGCTTCCGGCCACCTAGCGCAAAGTCCAGGAAAGCGCTGAACCCGCCTATACCAACGACCATTTGCTTGCCATCCGGCGACCATGATGGCGCGAGGATGACGTCCTTTCGTGCGAGAATTGCCTTGCCCGGCTTGCCCTCATCGACGACAAAGAGGGTTGTCCCATCCGCTCCTGGACTGGTCACGGCCAGATGTTCTCCAGTCGGGTCGTAGGCCGGGAGAAAGAATGTGACATTCAGGCTGAAGCTGGGATTCCGGCCCCAGCGCTTCGACGGCTCAGGGGGAATTTTCGTAAACTCTCGCCCGTACACTACGTGCTTTCCATCCGGCGACCAGGCGACGGGGCGTCTGGAAAGGTGATCGCCGGCCGGGCCGTGTACTGAGCCCACGACCTCGACTTTCATCCCTGCGTAGTGCACATACGCGACCCCTTCATTGGGGGTCACAGTGGGCGCGATCTTAATTCCGGTCCCCGTCGTCACCATGCTTTTCCTGCCCGTAGCAATGTCGAACATGACAATCTGGTTTTCAGCATCTGAGGGCGTCTGTGGTGTGCGAAACTCCCATGTTTCCTGTGCTGTCATGCAGGCCGCGAGGACACCTTTGCTTTCCCGGAGCCACTTGGGGCTGCCACAGAAACCGCCATGCTCCGACAGCCGTCGCAATCCCGTGCCGTCCGGGTGGACGATGTAGAGGTCAGCCAACTGCAGCCGCTCCCAGCGTCCCGTAGCCGGGGGGAGTTCGCTTCCGCGATCCGATGAGAAGGCAATCCACTGCCCGTCGGGAGACCAGGCTGGTCGAAAGTCGCCACCGTCTCCGGTTGTCAGCGACGTGGTCTTGTGGGTCGCGATGTCGAGTACCCAGAGATTCGCATGCCCTGTGGCCCGGGTCGACACAAACACGATGCGGGTGGAGTCGGGGGAAAATGCCGCCTGATCGTCAAATGCCAGGTTGTCCGTCAACTGTTCCACCGCCGTGCCATCGGGATGCATCCGGTAGATGTCCGCCGAGCCGGCTCGCTCCGATGTGAAGGCAATCCACTCTCCGCTGGCGGACCACGCAGGGTTGTAGTCCCTGGCTCCAGGCTCCGACAGCGGACGCTCCCCGGTTCCGTCGGCGTTTGAGAGGTACAACCTCAGCTCAGTCGGGCCATTGTTCAGAAAGACGATGTTGTCGACAGCCTGGCAGGCAGCAGAACCGAAAGATATTGCAAACCAACCAACCCACATAACTCGAAGGCTTGTCATCGTGTAACTCCAAACGTTAGATGATAGTGCGGATCAACGGGCCCGCGAGCCTCCACTATACACAGCCGGAATCCGGCGACGATTGTAGCCAAGGTGTGGGCAAATGTATTTTTGAGGGCATGATGCGTTGCCTGGCAATCGCGGTACTGATCGGTTCGGCGGTGGGGCAGACGCCGCGACCGAAGTCGTCGAGGGTCTCCACGCCGAAACCTTTCGGACTGGCCTTTGCGGCCTCTGTCACTTTGGCTTCGTGCTGCGCCACGTCTGCGGTCGTACGGACTGTGGGTTCGCTATTCTGTGTGAACAGGGAAGGCGCTGAAGTGAGGGCGGCGAAGAGGGCGATGCCACGCAGCATGTGGACTCCTTGTGAAGATCACAAGTGTATAAGGGCATCAAAGCGCGTCCGCAGAGGAACAGGTATTGTGGGGGCGGCGAGGTTTGGCAATGAAGATTGGGGCAAACAGTTTTTTGTGGGTTGAGACGTTGACGTCCAGTGATTTCGGCATCCTCGATAAGCTGGTCGCAGGGGGACTCGACGGGATTGAGATTGGTCTGTTAGACCCGGCCACGCTGCCGGCCAAGGGCTTGCGGTCGGCCATGGACGAGCGTGGGTTGGCCTGCACGATGTGCGGCGTCATTCCCCCAGGGGCGAGTCTGATTTCATCGGATGCGGCGGAACGTGAGCGGGGACGCCAGCACGTCGAGCAGCTTATCGAGGCTGCGGCCAGCGTGGGCGCGACGACGTTAGCTGGTCCGCTGTATTCGGCCGTCGGCCAGTTTTCAGGGGTGCGCCGGACCTCCGATGAGTGGAAGCGAGGGGTCGAGAGTTGGCAGATTCTTGCGCCATTTGCGGCCAAGTGCGGTGTCGAGATCGCGATTGAACCACTGAACCGTTACGAGACTTACTTCCTGAACACGGTGGCCGATGCAGTGGCATTCTGCGATGAGATCGAACACCCCGCGTGCGGCGTTCTGGTGGATACTTATCACGCGAATATTGAAGAGAAGAGCATCGGCGGAGCAATTCGTACGGCTGCTCGTCGCCTGAAGCATGTTCATTCGTCGGAGAGTGATCGCGGGGTTCCGGGATCGGGCGGGGTGCACTGGGCGGAGTTTTTTGAGGCTATCGCAGCCGTGAAGTACGACAGGTGGCTGACGATTGAGGGCTTCGGGTTCAGCCTCGGCGCGCTTTCAGCGGCGGCATCGATCTGGCGGGATCTGGCTAGGTCGTCTGACGATATTGCGGTTCAGGGAGCGGCTTTTCTGCGAGGTAGATTGGGTGAGAGCATGACTTAACGGGTGGGTCCCACTCATCGCGTGAAACAACGGCGCGATGAATGGGGCACAGATTTGTGACAGCATGCTTTTGAACGTTTGCGAAGCGGTTTGCGTATCGATGGGTGTAGGGTTGATGTTCAATAGCCCACATCAGGAGATTGTTCCAATGGCCACTTATGCGTCGCCGATTTCGCCGGAATTCATTTACATGCAGGGCATGACCGATCAGCAGCAGATGATGTTCATGGCTAGGTACAGCCTGGTGCGCAAGGATGTAACAGCGGCGATTCTGCTGGCGTTCTTTCTGGGCAGCTTTGGCGCGCACCGCTTTTATATGGGCGAGATTGGGCTTGGGTTTCTGTACATCCTGTTTTGTTGGACATTTATCCCTCACATCATCGCGCTGGTGGAATGCTTCTTTCTGCCGGATCGTGTGCGGCAGTACAACGCGGTGCAGGCGGCGGCTATCGCGGCGCAGATTCGCGGGTTCGCGGTTTAGCCAAACGTATCGATCCCGGCGTATCATTGGCGACGAAAAGCTTCGCTCACAATGAGCTCGGGAGATGAAATGATTCGTTGTCTGGCGGCAGTGGTGTGTGGAACGGTAATGGTCTCGGCACAGGGGCAAGGACTGCTCGCGGTCGCGAATCAGAAGGAACACTCGGTTGAGATGGTTGACGTCGCGACGCGCAAGATCGTCTGGACGGTTCCCGTTGGCGTGAACGGGCACGAACTGACCGCTTCGCCCGACGGCAAGACCGTTTACGTGCCGATCTACGGCAATGCCGGCGTTGGCCGCGCCGGGACCGACGGCTCGACGATCGACGTGATCGACGTGGCCACGCACAAGGTGACGACCTGGGACCTGGGCCGTTCGCTGCGTCCGCACAAGCCGATCTTCGGCCCGGACGGGATGCTGTATGTGACGGGGGAACTGGCGGAGGCGATCCTGGTGATCGATCCTAAGACCGGCAAGGTGGTGAGCGAGGTTCCGACGGGATCGAAAGAATCGCACATTCTGGCGATGACCAAGGACGGCAAGATTGGCTATACGGCCAATGTGGGGCCAGGTTCGGTCAGCGTGCTGGATATGAAGGCGCACAAGACCGTGGCCGTGATCCCAGTCTCGAAGACCGTGCAGCGGATGTCGATTTCAAATGATGAGAAGTGGGCGTTTACGTCGGACGAGATCCAGCCCCGGGTGGCGGTGATCGACACCAAGACCAACAAGGTTGCGCGGTGGGTAGATACGGGTGCCATCTCGTACGTCACGCAGCCGACTCCGGACGGCAAGTATCTGCTGTGCGCGGAGGCGACCAAGGACGGCAAGGGCTTGCTGGAGGTGATCGACCTTGCGAAGTGGGAGGTGGTGAAGTCGTACCCACTGGCGGCGCGGCAGAATGGCGGTTTCCTGATCCACGGCGGCAAGATTTATCTCTCGGAGCCGCTGGCCGGGACGATTCAGGTGATCGACGCGAAGACGTTTGCGCTGGAACAGCCGATCGTTATGACGCTGGGTGTCGATGGGCTGACGTGGGCAAACTGAAATTGCCGTAGTGAAACGGCCGGAACGCTTTGGTCTTCCAGAAGTAGGCGAGGATGATGATGCTGCCGATCGCGGCGTAGGCGCACCACAGCGACGTGAAGGCATATCGTTTTACCGCGATGATTGCTAACAGGCAGACGAGGTTGACGACGCCGAACATGACCATGGGCGGCTCTTTCGAAAAGAAAAGCGACCCGCAGGTACAGATCACGTAGATGACGGCGAGCTCTGTAATCTGCGTGCCAGGGTTGATGTAGACGATGCTGTTTCCCTGAACGAGAATGCTGGTGGGGAAGGACATCAGCGCCCACAGCATGTAGATGGTGGTGATAGCACCGAGGATGGTGAAGGGCACCATGCGTTTTCGGCTGGGGCTATTCGGCTCGAAGAGCTGGATGCTGAGCGGCATGAGGAACGGCAGCAGGCCCTGCGCGAAGAGCATGAAGGCGTCGCCCCAGTAGTGGGTGGCTTTGGGTGAGAGGTAGCCGTCGAGCCCCAGCCAGACGAATCCCTCGGTGAACTGATGCAAGGCGAAGAGGGTGGGGAGCGAGGCGAACAAGAGCTCGCGACGATGCTTGACCTTGGTGAGCGTGACGACGCCGATGCCGCCGAGAACGGCGGAGCCTACGAAGTTTGCAGCGGCGGAGAAACACATGAGGGTAATGCTCTCATGGAGTTAGAATTCGAGTTGGGTGGTATGGGAGCGGCAGATGGCGGCGCAGGTTATTGATTACGACTGGTCAGTCACGCGGGCAAAGGTGGATGAAGCTTTGCGCCGCATCATTGCAACGAGCGATCCGCTTCAGATTATTGCGTTTGGGTCCAGGGCTCGTGGCGACCATCGTGCGCAGAGCGATCTCGATCTGGCGGTCATTCTGGATGCGCCGGAAGAGGAAGTGTTTAGGCTGCTTCCGTACACGGTTCTGCGCGACATTCGAGATGAACATTGATATGGTCGTCGTGTCGAAGGCCAAATACGACTTGCACCGGCCGTGGATCAACAGTGTCTACAACTACATAGACCGTGAGGGGATTGTTCTTTATGATCGCGACCATCCAGGCGCAGCCCGTCCGGAAGCTTTGCACCTTGGCCCAGAACGACGAATCCGCCTTGCAGTACCCGCTGCCTGACGAAATCTTCGGCTTTCATGCGCAGTAAAGTGCGGCGAAGCTGATCAAGGCTCTGATTGCGGCGCACGGCTTGCCCTACCCGTTCACGCACCAACTGGTGGAATTGATAAAGCTCTTATCCGTGTGCGGCGAAACGCTTCCGAAACTCCCTTTCGATCCGCTGATGCTGCAGCCGTTCGCTGTGCAGCTTCGCTACGATGAGGGACCGACGCTCTCGGATAGCGTTCGGGCCGACATGCGACAGAGTGCGGCACTTTTACGTGAGCATGTTGTGGCTCGAATTCTCGAACTGGAACGATCCGTGCGCCCCTAAAACCTTACTGCCAGGCGATCGTTGTGTTCGCGGTGTAGTCGAATTCAATCGTGGGAATGCCGTTGGCGTCGTTGCGGATCGGCACCGCTGCTCCGTTCACTGTCGCCGAGCGCGGGGTGGTGAAGCGCCAGCGCAGGATGACGTGAGCGACAGCGGGCGCGGCGTCGGGGCCGGAGATCTGCAGTGTGTTGTCGCTGCGCAGGATATTGCGCCCCTCGAAGTCGACGATGCTGGTGGCTGAGTCGGCGGCGGGGCCGACGATCTCGTAGACGCGGCGGTCGTCGAGGGTTTTGACCGTCTTGTTGCCGGATTCGGACTGGGGCACGAGGGTCATGACGTCTTCGGGGATTTTGGGCAGGATTGCACCGCGACGGGCGAAGACGGGGATAGTGTCGGCTGGCGCGGTAACGACGACGCTAAGAGGACCGGTGAAACGGTCGCCGGTGAAGAGATTGATCCACTCGCCGGCCGGCAGGTAGACCACGCGGCTGGTGTTTTCGTCGATCACAGGAGCTACCAGCAGGTCGGGGCCGAAGAGGTACTCATCCTTGATGGTACGGGCGTGGGGGTCGTCCTGGTAGTCGAGGACCAGGGCCCGCATTAGCGGAATTCCAGTGCGCGCGGCGTGCTGGGCGGCGGCGTAGCGGTAGGGGAAGAGCGACATGTGGAGGATCGCGAACTTCTTGTAGGTGTCGAATGCGGGAGTGCCGGTCGGACTGTTCTTGTCAAAGGTCCAGGGGACGATGTTCTTCGACGACATCACCTCCATCATAGGGGTGAAGGCGGCGAACTCGGTCCAGCGCTGCAGCAGGAGAGGGTTTGGGGTGTCGGGCTGACCGAGATAGCCGCCGATGTCGGAGCCCCACAGCGGCATGCCTGAAAGTCCCGCCGAGATGCCGGCCGTGACGACGGTCGGCAGGCCGTTGTCGGGCGAGAAGCTGGCCTCGTTGTCGCCGCCCCACAGGAAGCCGATGCCGTTTGCGCCTTGCGTTACGGAGCGGGCGAAGAGCACGCCGTTGCCCTTGAGGTCCTTCTGGATTAGCTCTTCCATGGCGTTGTTGTACAGCGAGCCGTAGCGGTTGCGCATGACGCGGGGGTCGGTGCCGTCGGTGAACTTGACCTCGCCCGAGCCGCCGAAGAAGGCGCCTTCCGCGTCGTCATCCTTGAAGCCGTCGGCTCCGGCGGTGATCGCTTTGCGAACCTGATTCTGCCACCACAGCCTGGCGTTGGGGTTGGTGAAGTCGATGAGCGAACCCTTGCCCTTCCACCAGGTTCCAACCCAGGGCTTGCCGTCGGGCGACTTGACGAAGTAGCCGTTGGTGGCGGCCTCGTCGTAGTTGGCGCTCTTCTCGTCCAGCTTGGCTGGATGCTCCGCTGTGGCACCAAAGCCTGCCTCGCCCGGCGGATTGGTCTTCAGGTTGATCCAGCTGGTGTGCCAGAGGACCATCTTGTAGCCGGACTCGTGCAGGTGCTTGATCATGCCGGACGCATCGTCGAACTGCTTGGGGTTGAACTTGTAGGTGTTGTAGCCGTCGGTCCAGGGCGAGTCGATCAGGATGACCGAGGCCGGCAGGCCGAGCTCGCGGGTCTTGTCGATATCTTCGCGGACCTGCGCCTCATTCTGGTGGTAGTCGCGCGCCTGCCACGGGGCGAAGGCCCAGTAAGGCGGCAGGACGGGGCGTTGCGGCGATTCGAGCGCGGTGAACGCGGTCAGGATGGCGGGGAAGCGACCGGCATCGGCGTTGGTGCCGGTGAAGAGCAGGACGCGGAGGCGGTTGGTCGCCGCGTCGATAATCACTTCGTCACGATTAGACCCGTTCATGTCGAACGTGGCCTCGCCCGTGGTGTCGACCCACAGGCCGTAGCCGCTGGTCGAAAGGAACCACGGGATCGCCTTGTAGACGCTCGAACCTTTGCGGCCGGTGTTGTCCACGGAGACGTTGCGGACGATGGAGTGCGAGTGGTTGAGGGTGTCGAAGTGCTCTCCTAGACCGTAGTAAGCAGCGGAATCAGTCACGCGCAGACGCCAGTAGCCGACGGTGTAGGCGAGAGAGGTGATCTCGTAGACGCCGGGGGAGAGTTGGTGGAGGTGGAGCTTGGTGGTGTCGACGGGTTCGCCGTTGAAGTCGAAGTCGTGGATGGCGAGCGTTTTGGCGGTACCGCCCTGAGTGGGGAGCGTCAGGAGGATGGTGTCGCGGTCGCGGCGGACGAAGCCTTCGACGGGCGGCTCGTTGCGCGGCGGCGTGCGCTGGCCGCCGGGGGTGTCGGTGATGTCGGGCGTGGGCTGCTGGGGCGCCTGGACGGGCGGATTCTGAGCAACGGCTAGGGTCGCGGCGAGGAGCATCGTGAGGGCAGAGAGCGGGCGGAGATGGGGCATAGCGTTCCTCATAAGCCGATTGGCCGACAGGACTCTACTTTACCGGACTGGGAGGGTGTGCGGGGGTGTGGGAAGTGAGGGCAGTTTATGCGCGGAGGGGTTCGATTGCCTGCAGGGTGTGTTCGGATTCGAGGCGGGCTTTGGAAAGGTCGTGGGCGGCCTGCAGGTTGAGCCAGAACTCCGGGGAGGTCCCGAAGAAGCGGGCGAGACGGAGGGCCGTGTCAGGGGTGACGCTGCGGCGTTGATGGAGGATTTCGCCGATGCGTGTGGGGGGCAGCATGGTGCGCGTTGCGACCGAATTGGCGGTGAGGCCCATGGGGAGGAGAAAGTCTTCGCGCAGAATTTCGCCGGGATGGGTAGTGATGCGGCGGATCGGCCAGCCTGCAGCGGGCTTGGTGATGGCCATGCGGTCGGATTTGCTTGCGGCGTTGGTTCTAGTGATAGTCGACAATTTCAACCTCATGTGGTCCGTCGGGCTTCCATGTAAAGCAGATAGGCCATTGGTCGTTGATTCGGATACTGTGTTGTCCGAGCCGGTCGTTCTTCAATGCTTTCAAACGGTTTCCTGGTGGGACCCGAAGATCATCCACCCGTGCCGCTGAGTTCAGTTGGTCCAGCTTGCGGAGAGCTACGGAAGCGATGCTGCTCCAGCGTCTGCTCTTGCCGGTCAGGAACAGGTCGTGTGTTTCCTTGCACCGGAAAGATTGGATCACTGCTGGATGGTATAACGCATGGCGTTATATGGCAAGGTAGTTCCAATGTGGTTTGTCAACATCTTCTTCCGGGAATAACCCCATGGTCGACGGCGTTGCAGTCGAACATGGGGCACCCGTTAGTCTTGGGGTGGAGGATTATGCGATGAAGGTTGCGATTGTTACGGGGGCTGCGCAGGGGATCGGGCGGCGTACGTCGGAGGTTCTGGCTGGGGCTGGGTATGCACTTCTATTGCTTGATGTTCAGTCGTGTGCGGCGACTCTGGCGGCTTTGAGGGGGGGCGGTGCGGATGCCGAAGAACTGCTCGGCGATATCTGCGATGAGGCGTTGGTGGCACAGGCGGTCAGCACGGTGCTCGCGCGGTGGGGACGGGCCGATCTGCTGGTGAACAACGCTGGAATCAGCCATATTGAACCGGCGGAGACGACGGAGGGCAAGGCGTTTGAGCGGGTGTTGCAGGTCAATCTGCTGGCACCGTTTCTCTTGGCGAAAGGCTTCGGCGCGGTCATGCTGGAGCAGCGCAGCGGGAGCATCGTCAATGTGGCGTCGATTGCGGGGCTGGTGGGGATCTCGGATCGTTCGGCGTATAACGCTTCCAAGCATGGCCTGATTGGGCTGACCCGGACGCTGGCGGCGGAGTGGGGTGGGCGCGGCGTGCGGACGAACGCGGTCTGCCCGGGTTGGGTGAAGACGGAGATGGATGTGGCGGATCAGGCGGGCGGGTCGTACAGCGACGCCGACATTCAGGGGGTCAACCCGATGGGCCGGTTTGCGTCGCCGGACGATATTGCTCAGGCGATCCTGTTTTTGGCGGATTCGGAGCGCAGCGGCTTTATCAACGGGCAGGCGCTGGCGGTGGATGGGGGATGGACGACGGACGGGAGTTGGCAGAGTTTGCGGATGCAGAAGCGGTAAGGCTTTTCTTTGTCATCCCGTTAGGGATCTGCTTTCGCTTTTCGGCAGTTCGGTACAAGAGCAGATCCCTGACGGGATGACAAACAAGGAAGGCGAGGACAACAGCAGATCCCTGACGGGATGACAAACAAGCGAGCTACATGTTGGTGTGGCCGCTGCGCATGTCTTCGTTGAAGGTGGGCTTGATGAAGGCCAGCGCGTCGGCCAATGCGGCCTGATATGCCGGCTTCTGTGCGAGCAGCGTCGGCGTGGGGGTTGCGTAGGCGGGGTCCGGCGAGAGGGCGATCAGGCCGTCCTTGGCGAGCGCGTCGACGGAGAGCTTATGCTCGGCGACGGTGGCGTTCAGGTACTGGGCGTCGCGGGGGTCGAGCAGCCAGACTGGCGCACCGTTGCCGAGGACGCCGGAGAGCCAGAAGGTTTTGCTGGCGAGGAAGTGGCGGCGCTGGGTTTCGTCCGTGTCGTTGAAGACGAACTTGTTCTGCTTGGCGGAGTAGTAGCGGGTGGTGACTGGAACGGGCTGGCGGTTCCCGGATTTGACGAGTTCCAGCTGGCCCTGGTCCATCGTCTTGCGGACGGCGTTGAGGATGAAGGACTCCGCGAACGGCTGCTCGGGCGAGTGGACGACGTCGCGGAAGGTTACGGTCATGGCGGCAGATACTTTCGCATGCAGCGGGGAGTTTTCACCGTCTTCCAGATTCACCTGGCCGTGGACGAGCGAGGTGTCGGCTCCGGCGGCCGACTCATGGAATGGCCACTCGAAGTTGCTGTAGCTCAGGGGGATCCCCGATAGGGTGACAATGGCGTTGGGGCGCGGACTGCGCAGGCGGTTCGCCGTTTCCGCCAGGAAGAGCTGAAGTTGCCGGGTGGCTTCGGGTGCGGTGAAGTTGAAGTTGTCCGAAAGCTGGAGATGAAGGGTGCGGCTGGGGGATGCGTCGGGTGCGAGCGCGAGGGTGTAGCGGGTGGTGGGGTTGCCGGCCATGCTGAGGGCGGATTCGGAGGCGATAATCAGGATACCGGCGGCGGAGGCTGCGGCAGCAATCTGGGTCGAGGCTAAGGTCATGGCGAAATGAGTCTTCCTTAATGGAGCGAATGGGCTGCGGGATGCGCTTCGATCATTCTACTTGCGCGGCGAGGTCACGCGTAGGCCACGTTTTGCGTCCAACGGTATAGCAGGAAAGGGTGCGTAGACCGAGATGAAGTATTTTTGGACAGGTGTGGTGGGGTTGGGACTGGTATTCGGGCCCTGGGTTCGGGTAGCGGGCGGCAGCGGCGGCGCGGGTGGTGGGCAGGAAGTCAACGTCGCGCAGCTGGATGGGAAGAGCCTGATGGCGATGGTCGCGTCGCGGGAGAACGAGGCCACGACCCATCGCGGACGCTACATGTACCTGTCTGTCGAGCGGTCGGATCGCACCGGTGGGCACGAATGGACCGAGCGCGTGGCGGAGACGGCGTGGGGTAAGGTGCGGTATCTGATCGCGGAAGATGGCCAGCCTCTAGCGGCTGATCGGCTGGCGTCGGAGCGGACTCGCATCGAAGACGAGGGCAAGAACCCCGAAATCTTTAAGCAGGAGGAAGCCGGCAAGATGGAGGACGAGCAGCACGCGCGGCAGATGATGGCGCTGCTGCCCAAGGCGTTCCTCTTCGACCAGCCGCAGTCTGAGGGCGGGTTCTGGCGGATCAACTTTCATCCCAACCCGCAGTACCAGCCGAGCGGTATGGAAGAGAAGGTGCTGCACGCGATGAGTGGGTCGGTGCTGGTGGACGGCAAGTCGATCCGGACGCATGAGCTGGAAGGTCGCATGCCGCAGGACCTGAGCATCGGGTTCGGCATGCTGGCGACGATCCACGCCGGAAGTAACTTCTCGACGGTGCGGGATCACATCGATGGCTACGACTGGAAGACGACGCTCGTACACACCGACATCAACGGCAAGGCTCTGTTCCTGAAGACCGTGGCTCGCAAGCAAGAGGCAAAGCACACGGAGTTCAAGCGGATTCCGGAAGGGATTTCAGTGGCCGACGCCGTGAAGATGGTCGAGGCGGATTAAAGCAAGGCGTAACGGGGATAAGAGGGATAAAGACTGGATTTGGACGGGATAGAAACAAGCAAAGACATAAAGCCTTAAGAACATGCAAACCACATGGCCCTCTTTCGTAGAGCTGTTGTTTGTCCTCATCCCGTCTTTATCCCTCTTGTCCCCGCAACGCCTTGCTTTTGCGTTTTCGCAGCGCAATATACACGGGGATTCCAACCAAGATGACAATCACCCCTGCAATGGAGTTGCGGGGCTGATCGACGAATGAAAAGACCGTGAGCACTGCCGCTGCGGCGATGAAGATGGCGGGCAGAGCGGGGTATCCCCAGGCGCTGAAGGGGCGTGGAGTTTGCGTGGCGGCGTCGCGGCGGCGGAAGACAAAGACCGTGCTGGCCGCGAGCGCGTAGAAGAGCCATTCTGCGAAGATCGCCAGCGAGAATAGCGCCTGGAAGCGGCCGATTGCTAGAAGTAACAGCGTCGTAAGGACCGCCTGGAGGACGAGCGAGACGTCCGGCGTACGGAATCGTGGGTTGACGTGGGCAAGCTGGGTGAAGAAGAGGCCGTCGCGGGCGGCGGCGAAGGTGACTCTGGCACCGGATAGAGCCGAACCGACGAAGGTCGCGGCCATGCTGACGGCGATGCCAATCGACACCAGCGCGGCACCGCTGGCACCGGCGACAAGGCGCATCGCGTCGACGGTAGGGCGTGCTGCGTTGGCGATTGCCGTGGCGGGCAGAACGTATTGAATGGCCGCGTTGGTGAGCATGTACAGCCCGCCAACGATGGTGAGTCCGCCGATCAGCGCGAAGGGCATCGACCGTTGCGGGTTCTGGACTTCACCA
>JANXWZ010000182.1 GCA_025350865.1 Rhodanobacteraceae bacterium | reverse complement strand
GGCACGGTCTGTCCGCGCAGGATTGCCAGCCCCAGATGCAGCAGGCTCGGCCCATACGAACTCGTCTCATGCGAAACCGAACCGATGAGCGGAGACTTGTTGGTCCGAATCTCAGCCAGTGCCTCGGGAATGCAATCCTGGCCAACGATCACAACATTTTTCTCGCGCTTCAACTCCCGCACCGCATCGAGCGCACCCAATGCGCTGGTATCGGTCGCTGCGGCGATGAGGATGTGCTTGTCCTTAGGATGGCGCTGCAGAAAATCGGCTACCGCCTTGTGGCTGCGGTCGCGAAATCCGCGGCCGTCGATCCGCACAAACGACTCTACGGGCAGATCGGGAATCTTTGACTTCACGCCTTCAAACGAACCCGTGATGCGGCTCTGCACCAGGTTTCCGGCCTCCGGCAGATCGAGCCCGATCGTCCAGTTCACCTTGCCGCCCCAATTCGCATTGGCGTAGTCCGCAAGACATTCGCCCGCCTCCACACCAATCCGGTAGTTGTCCACGCCGAAGTAGGTCGCATGAGGGTGCGGAATATCGATCGCGATCAGCGGAATTCCCGCCCCGGCAATCTTGTCCGCGATCATCGGCGCAATCTCCTGTTCCACCTGGAACTCGATGACCAGGTCGACATGATTGCGCACGAATTCTTCTGCATTCAGCAGCGCCGTCTGGCCGTCATACCGGTTATCGAGAATCAGCAGGTCGACGCCCAGTTGCGCGGCCGCTTCCTTCAGGCTCTCGGTCACCTGGACCGAGAACGGCATGTCGCTGGATTGGCTGGCGTATCCGAACCGCAGCTTCTTGGTCCGAGCCACCTGGCGGTAAAGCCCGTCGGGACCCTGAACTAAATAGCCGCGATGAATGAACGTCTTCAGAACCCGATAGACCGTGGTCTTCGAGATCTTTGTCCGGCGGTGAATCGCCTCAAGCGACATCGGCTGCTTCTCATTCTGAAGCAGTTCCAGAATGTCGAGAGCCTTGGTGAGTACCGGAATGAGGTAAAGAAGTCTGGTTGATTTAGCCACTGCGTTCCAGTATCCATTCCTTTAGAGAAATATCAAAGGAGGAAATCTACAATTCTGAAACTGAAACGAAAACGACAACACAACGGTCTTGTCTTGGCTCATAGCTGTCAGCTCAAAGACTGTCAGCTCATGATTCATGCCGTTGCCTGTTCTCTGACACACCACCAAGCCCGGGGGCCCCTTTCATCGCAGCCTCACCGCGATGAGTGGGAACAACCGACTCTAAGCGTAGCTCGACACAGCCTTCGAAGCTGCCGCCGCCCGCTCGTTCGTAATCTTCTCGACATACCCACTCTCCCGCAACGCCGCCAGCGGATCGGCCGGGAACCCACGCGCCATTCTCCACTCCCGGACCAGCGGACGAACATCCGTCCAGAACGCTGTGCGGAACGTCTCCTCGGCATCCACCAGACTGCACGAATCCTGCAGTTCCGCCAGCTTTGCATAGTCCACCAGCGCGGCGCGTGCGTAGAGTTCCTGAGCCGTCACCACGGACTGCACCATCGCTTCCACCTTGCCCTTCAGGTTGTGGCTCTGGTCGATCATGTACGCGATTGCCTTGCGCGCGTCAGCATCCACCGACAGAATCTCCGAGAAGATCCGGAACACCTGATACGGGTCGATCGAGCCCAGCGTCAGGTCGTCATCCGCATACTTGCGATCGTTGAAGTGGAACCCGCCCAGCACGCCAAGGTGCAGCAGCCACGTCACAATTTGCTCGATGTTGGTCCCTTGCAGATGATGGCCGGTATCCACCAGCACCACCGCCTGCGGGCCCGCCTTGCGGCAAAGCTCCAGCGACATCCCCCAGTCCGCGATATCCGTATGGTAGAATGTTGGCTCGAACGGCTTGTACTCGATCAGCATTCGCTGCCACGGCTCCAGCGCCTGGTGCATCTCTCCGAACGCATCTTCCATATAGCCGATGCGCTTCCTGATGCTCTGCGTCCCCGGGTAGTTCGAGCCGTCGGCTACCCAGATCGACACATCCGGCGATTGCAGTTCTTTGGAGATCGCCACGGAATCGAGCAGATGATCGACAGCCTGCCGGCGAATCTCGGCGCTTGGGTTGGCGATCGAACCGTATTTATAAATCTGGTCTTGAAACAAATTGGGGTTGATCGAACCGGCCCGTACTCCGTACTTCAGCTCCAGCGAGCGAATCTTCGGCGCATCCGCCACGCCACCCGGCATGTCCCACAGAACGTGCAGCGCCACCGTCGGGGCCGCGCCCGTCAGAATGTTGACTTCGGCTGCATCGGCAAACTTCTCTTCGATCGTCGTAGCCGCAGCCGACTGCACAAACTTCCCAAACCGCGTCCCGGTGTTGGCGAAGCCCCACGAAGGAACCTCAATGCGAAAGCTGTCGAGGGCATCGAAAACACGGGTTCGAGCGGTGTCATTGGAGCTGAGGTCGTGGGCGGGGTTCGCGGAATTATTCGTCATTGGATCAGGACCTCAGAACAGAAATATTGAAAGCATATCTCTATTGAATTATTCGATACCTTGCATGATTGCAATGCCCATTGTCAAAGAGATTGTGCGGCAGCGCGCCCCAAGGCGTACTGCGAACACACTCATGCGAAAGTAGAGGGAGAACAAAGTCACCAAACCGGTAGCGACGCCTCCTGATCCATTAGAGACTATATTTCACATTTGCAATACCGGTCGCGTATGATGGACCGCGCCCCACCAATCCACAAGCCTTCGGAGCCAGCTCGAATGCAACCCAATCCGTTTCTCGGCGTCGTCTTCCACTGGATCGGCGGATTCGCCTCCGCCACAAACTTCATCCCGTTCCGTGGAATCAAGCGCTGGTCGTGGGAGATTTACTGGCTAGTACAGGGTTTCGCAGCGTGGATCATCGCGCCGTTGGTGCTCGGCTCCATCTTCATCCCCAACATGTTCGGCATTCTGCACCAGGTCTACGCCACAGACCCCTCCAGCCTGCACTACGCCTTCCTGTGGGGCGTACTCTGGGGCGTGGGAGGCATCACCTTCGGCCTCGCCATCCGCTACCTCGGTATCGCCCTTGGATACGCTATCGCGCTCGGCCTCTGCGCCGCCTTCGGCACCGTCGTCCCGCCCATCTATCACGGCCAGTTCGGCATGTTGCTCTCGCAGACCAGCGGCAAGGTCATCCTCCTCGGCGTCGTCGTCTGCGTCATCGGCGTCGCGGTCAATGGCATCGCCGGCGTCTCCAAAGACAAGGAGTTCACCCCCGAAGAAAAGGCTGAGGCTGGCGAAACTGACTACAACCTGCCCAAGGGCGTCGCCATCGCCATCCTGGCTGGGTTCATGAGCAGCTTCTTCGCCTTCGGCCTCGATGCCGGCAAACCCATCGGCGACCTCACCGAATTCCGCCTCCTGGCCGCCGGACACAGCAACGTCCTCAAAAATCTTCCCATCCTCGTCATCGTCCTCTGGGGAGGCTTCCTCACCAACTTCGTCTGGTCCTGGATCCTCATCATCAAGAACCGCTCCGCCAGACAGTTCATCGGCGAACCAGGCCTGAACCCCATGCGCGCTACCGCCGTTACCGGCAACACCATGGCCGACTTCGATCCAGAAGACCCCCAGTACAGCGAAACCCTCTCCGCCTCCACTCTCTTCGCCAACTACATCTTCGCCGCCATGGCCGGAGTCATCTGGTACTTCCAGTTCTTCTTCTACTCCATGGGAACCACCAAGATGGGTCAGTACGACTTCTCCTCATGGACCCTCCACATGGCGTCGATCATCATCTTCGCCACGCTCTGGGGCATCTTTCTCAAAGAATGGAAAGGCACAAGTAGCCGCACCAAGACGATCGTCGCTTGCGGCCTGCTGCTGCTCGTCGGGTCCACCGTCATCGTCGGCTACGGCAACTATCTCCAGTCCGTATTGAAGAAATAAGGGGCGCACAGTTGAAGCGAATCTGTTTCGTCCTGAACGTCCATCCCGACCACCTCGACGAGTACCGCAAGCGTCACGCCGAAGTCTGGCCCGAGATGCGCCAG
The DNA here is from genome assembly GCA_025350865.1 of Rhodanobacteraceae bacterium. GTDB lineage: Bacteria > Acidobacteriota > Terriglobia > Terriglobales > Acidobacteriaceae > Edaphobacter. The sequence continues at coordinate 44,104 of JANXWZ010000182.1, read as the reverse complement.
GCCCTCTCAGACACCGGCTGGCACGACTACACCCTCTTCCTGCGCTCCGACGGTCTCCTCATCGGCTACCTCGTCACCGACGACTTCGACCACGCCATCGCCGCCATGAAAGCGTTGCCCATCAACACCCGCTGGCAGGAATACATGGCCCCCCTCTTCGCAGGCCTGGAAGCCCACGCCGACGACGGCATGACGCCGCTCGAAGAAGTCTTCCACCTCGACTAGCAATAAACAAAGTAACCACGGATTTCACGGAAAGAGCACGGATCCATCCGTGTTTATCCATGAAATCCGTGGTCGCTTTGTCTTTGTATTAAGGCTTTACCGCCGTACCCTTCTCCGAAAAGTCCCCCGCCACCGGATCAACCTTCAGCAGCTTCAGTCCGACCACAACCTCTTCCGCGTTGATGACCGCGCCATCCCACGAAGTATGCGTATGCGGGTCGGCAAACAACGGCTCCACCGCCGCCTCGCCCAGTTTGTCGTACCGGTTCGCAATCAGATTATTCAAATCGATGAACCCGACATGTTCCGCCTCCGCCACCTCGCGAGTCCACCCGGCATAGTCTTTGCCATTCCGGGCGACCTTACCGTCCTTCCAGATCTTGCGGGGTATTAGCGAACAGATGATCGCCGTAGCCCCCTTTGCCTTCGTATCCACCACATACTTCCGCAGATACCAGCCATAGGTATGCACCACCTCATGCTTCTTCAGGATCAGATTGTCGATCTCCACCGTCTCCTCCCCCGTCCCCGGCAACGACGCCCGGGTCCGCGTCGGCTCATCCGGCTTGCCGCCGTCGTTGTGACCCCACTGAAACAGCACCACATCGCCCGGCTTGATGAAGGTGAGCGTCTTCTCCCACTCCCCCTCCGACACATAGCTTTTGCTAGACCGTCCTCCGATGGCCCGATTCACCACATTGATCTTTGCCGGATCGAAGTAAGCTACCAGAGGCTCGCCCCAACCCCACTGACCCTGTCCACCATCGCCCCTGCCATTCCTTACCGTAGAATCCCCTACCAGGATCAGGCTCGGCAGCTTGGGATCCTTCGGCACCGGCAACGCCGGGCGCGTCGTCGTTCCCGGGTCAGTGGGACTAGGAACCTGAGCCGGCTGCACCTGCGCCACAGCCGACCCAGCCGCCAACATGAAACCTAACCAAATTGCCTTCATCTCAACCTCCAAACACCACCGCATATATCGCTGTCATTCTGACGAAGTCAGAATCTCCGTATTTGCCTTTTTCAAGCCGACAGCTCTTAGCTGAATAGCTCATAATTCGTAGTCGTTGTTTGTCCTAATCCGTCTTTATCCGTGAAATCTGAGGTCGCTTTACTTTTTGGCCGCCAATTTCCTAACCTCAGACCCCGCCAGCAAAAACCCGCCAATCCCATAGTCATAACTCGACGAAGGATAGTAAAACGCTGGCTCCGCCCCTGTCTGCTGAATGCACCCCAGCCGACCATCGGCATACACATGCCCCAGCATCCCCTTCCACGCCTTCTCCACGACCGGCCGATAAACCTTCGCATCCAGATACCCGTGGTTGATTCCCCACGCAATCCCAAACGTCATCAGCGCCGACCCCGAAATCTCCGGCAGCGCATAATGTTCCGGATCGAGCAGCCCCGCGTGCCACAACCCATCCGCCCCTTGGATCGATTTCGCCTTAGCCGCCATCTCGTTCAACTGCCCGACATAGAACGGAATCTCCGGATCACCCTTCGGCAGATTGTCCACCGTCCGCGCAATCCCGCCCATCACCCAGCCTTCGCCGCGAGACCAGAACATCAGCTTCCCATTGGCCTCCGTCTTGGTCTTGTAAGTCGCGTCCCGAGCGTATAAGTGTTCCTCTTTATTCCAAAGTAAGTCGTAAGTAGCACGCCACTGCGAGTGAATATAGTCGACATACCTCTTGTCCCCAGTAGCCTCCGTCATCTGCGCCCATGCCGTAGGAGCCATAAACAGCGCATCGCACCACCACCACGGAATTCGCACCTGCTTGTCCGTAGCCGTCTCCACCCCGGCATCGACACCCTTCTGAATCCCAATCACCGCATCCATCGCCGTCCGCTCCGCTTCGATCCAATGCGCATCAAGCTTGTCTTTCGGTTCCGCCAAATACAGCTCCAGATACATCTGCCCCACGCTCTGGTCGTCCGCATTCGCACCCTTCCCGCGCGGTTTCCAGTCGAACTTCTGCGCCAGCCCAAACATGGCATCCCGATACTTCGCATCGCCGGTCGCCTTCGATGCGGCCATCATTCCGACATAGTCCACGCTCGAAGTCCATATCTGATCCCCATGCGCCACCACCCGCGGCAACTCCCAATCCGCCACCTTCCGCATCGCCTTATCGACATCTGCAACCTTCAGCGCAGACGACAAGTCCTTCGCCAGCGGCCCAGGGTCAGCCGGCGAATCCCCAAACCCGCGCCCATTGTCCTTATCGATCTGCGCCTGCATCACCGGCGTAGGCTTCGGATACTCCTGCGCCGCCACCGGAACCAACCCAACCAAAGCAAAAATCAAAACCTTCATGAAATCCCTCTCAGTACTTAGAGCTCCTAGCTGTCAGCTAAATAGCTGATAGCTCATAAATCATGCCGTTGTTTGTCCTACACCACTGCCGGGAGCCCCATTCATCGCAGCACTATCGCGATGAAGGGGAATGGACAAGCTCAATTGAGCCTTCTCATTTCCCAACTTCAATTTCCACCAACCTGATCGTCCCCAGAATTCCCGAACTAATAGGTTTCACCTGGTCCATATCCTGCATCTGGAACTTATCCCCATACTTCGCAATGAGAGGCTTGAAGTCATGCGGAGGCAGCGCCGACCACGCATTCAAAGCCGTATTGAACACATGAATCTCAATATGATTCTCCCCAGCCTTCAGATACTTCGACACGCTCAGCCGATAAGGCGGATGCCACAACGCCCCCGCTGCCTGCCCATTCACCACCACAAGCGCAGCCTCTCGAATCGGCGGCTCGTAGTAAGCATGCATTCCCGGCCCCGTCCGCGTTATCCGCGGATCAGGCAGGCCGTTGGCCAACACTGGCCGATCCTCCCCCGGCCTGCGCGGCAGAGGCAGTGCTTCACCGCTAGTTATTTCGATCGACACAGACCCCGTCTTCCGGTCTAGCTTGAACTCTTTGGAATACACCGCTTCACCGGAATAGTGCAGGGTATCAGCATTCGTGATCCAATCCGTCAGCGTCTGCTGAGTCTCGGCCTTGGCGGTGGAGGTGAACGACACTTTCCAGCCAGTCGTCAGGTCCGCCACCAATTTGGGCGGTGCTTCATGCCAAGTGTTGTCAACAATACCGGTCCCAGTCAGCACAAACAGGCGAGATTCGTAAGGATCTAGATCCAGGTCGACGCCGCCCGGATTCGCCGGTCCAACTACAATCTCTCCGGTATCGGCATTCCACCGTTGACCGTGATTGTGGATAGTCCTGAAGCGAGCGCGAGTTCTAATTGCCTGATTACTGGTGTTTATGACGTAATAAATGTCTCCATCCGAAAACTTACGATGAATAAACCCAATCGCTTCCTTCGTCTTACTATCCGCATCCACAAGCACCAAATCGGGCTTAGTCTCCTCCACCAAAGCCCTCGACAAATTCTCATTGTCCACAACATAGGGCAGCATCTTCAGCAACTGCGCTAGTTCAGGAGAAGTCTTACCCTCCGCGTCCATCGTCGGCGCTTTCCCTACAGAGACCACCTTCCCGCCCGCCTTTACCCATGCATCCAGTTTCTGAAGCGTCCCCACCGGAATCCGATCCGTAGGCGGAATCACCACCACCTGGTGCGTCCCCAGCCCGACCTTATCGATCGCATCCGCATCGATAAAATCCACGTTGTACCCCGCCGACAAGATCGTCGACATCAGCTCCGGCGTAACCAGCTTCGCCAGCGCCCCGGTCAACGTAGTATGTCCGGGCGAGAAGCTAGCCCACGCATCATCCTCCGGCAGCAGGATGGCGACCTGATTCGCCGGCTTACCCTGTCGCATCAAGTAACTCAACCGGGCAATATATTTATTCACGGCGCCTTCCACTGGGAACCACGGGTTATGCGCGTTGAAACTAGCCGCAGCATACAAGCTCCACCCTGGCTCCGGCACCTGGCCATCCGGCGGCGAGTAAGGCCAGCCGTGATAAATCAGCTGGTTCTCACCCATGATGAAATCAATATCCGCCTCCGCCTTCATATCCAGCGGAGTAGCCCGGAATACCGGTGAGTGCAGCCAGGTAAATGTCTCGCCGCTGGTCACATTATTTCCAAACACATGATTTGCGCTGGTAGCCCAACGCAGCGTCGAGAACTGCCGCCACTGCGGGCCTTCACCCTCCGGCAGGCTCACCAGGCTCTGCGATGTGAAGTTCACCGCCGGCTCACCGTAGGTCTGCGAGCGGAACTTCGTCCCATGCGCCTTGGCCCAGTCATTGATCTGCGTCAGGTAGTTCTCGTTTACTAGCTCCGTCAGCGTTCGCCCATAGTCATGCCGAACCTTATCCGCCGCAGCCGACCCACCCCCAACCAGCTCGGCCAAGTGCGGCATCAGGTCATACCCGCGTCGCTTCTTGAACTCCTGCGGCAGCAGCGGAGTCCAATCCGCGCCATACGCCTCCAGCGAATCAGAAAAGATCGCATACGGTGGCGTATTTCCAAACGCCTTCACCAGCGGCTCGCCCACGCTCTTCAAGTGCGTCGCCACGGCCTGCTTCGAGAACGGGTCCAGCACATACCCCTCCGCCCCAACAGCAGACCGCTTCACCTCCTGCCTCGTATGGCTCTGGATGAAGAACAACGCCACCCGCGGCTTATCCGAAACCGCTAGGGCCGCATTCTCACCCGTCACCGTCAACCCCTTGGCCGTCCCTGCAGCCCACGTCGCCACAGGCGGAGATGTCCCCCGCACTGGCTTCGGTGTAACGGCTCCATCGACCACCATTGCAGACAAAAGGCTCTCACCCTCAGCCAGCTTTGGCGTCTCCACCGCAGTCGCTCCCGGAGCCACCGCAACCTCCGACGTCCGCAGCCGCGTCACGGCCTGATCGAGCGTCGTCGCCGGCCCGCCGTACGGCCATCCGCTACACAGCGTCACGTCGATCCGCAGCCCCAGCTTGCGCCCTTCCTCCTGCGCATATCGCACATCGTCCAGCATCTCTGGCGATAGAAAGCTGAGGTTCTTCAATCCCTTCGCAGGATCGTCGAGCACCTCGGCGTACACAAACGCCAGCTCCGCACCGCCAATCCCCGCCGCCTTCATCTGTTGCAGTTCTTTCAAAATCTCCGGCTTCACCACCGCCGGCCCGAACCACCACCAGCGCACCATCGGCTTCGCCGCATCCGGTGGATTGGCAAAACCCGCGCGCAGTGCCGCAATCGAATCCGCAGGCTTCGCCGCCTGGCACAGTGCCGCACCAGTCAATCCCGCGCAAGCCGCTACGGCCAAAAGTCCTTGCACCCGCTTCACTGTCATCAATCCCATTCTGCTCATCCTTTTCGTTCCGATCCTACCGTCTTGCGGACACAACTTCGCGTCGACTGCTTTCGCCGTTTGGTGCACCGGACTCGAAATCTACGGAACCCACAACAGCAGTGTCAATAGGAAAAATGTTTCTGGCAAATCGCGCCTCAATCCCGCTATGATCTTTCGCATAGGTGATCCCCATGCCCCGCCGCTTGATCCTGCTTGCCGCTGTCTTCGCCGCCGTCTCTGCCACCGCCCAGACCTTCTCCTGCGCCGCAAAGCCTAAGGGCGCGACGCCCCTCACCGCCGCAACCCTCTTCGCCACGGACAAGCCGGGCTTCGACCTTGCCACCGCACCCACCACCTTCGCGGGCGATGCCTGCGCGTCCGACAAACCCTTCTTTTTCTCTATCCCCGCCACCGACGGCGACTACAAGGTGACCGTCGTCCTTGGTGGCCCCGCGGCGTCAACCACAACTCTCCGCGCCGAGTCGCGCCGCCTCCTGCTGATGGAGAGATCCGTCCCGGCCGGTGCCTCCGCGACCGAATCCTTCGTCCTCAACGTACGTCTGCCCGAGATTGCGGGCACCGATACGAAGGTCAAGCTCAAGCCGCGCGAGATCGGCACCCTCGACTGGGACAACAAGCTCACCCTTGAATTCAATGGCGAACACCCCGCAGTGCGTTCTATCACCATCGAGCGCGTCACCAACGTTCCAACCGTGTACCTTGCCGGCGACTCCACCGTCGTCGACCAGGACAAAGAACCCTGGGCTGCATGGGGACAGATGCTTCCCAGCTTCATGACCGACAAGGTCTGCATCGCTAACGACGCCGAATCCGGCGAGACCATCAAGAGCTTCCTCGGCGAACGCCGCTGGCCGAAGATCATGTCGACGATCAAAAAGGGTGACTACGTGATGATCCAGTTCGCCCACAACGACCAGAAGCAGGGCAGCGGCTTCGTCTCCATCCCTGAATACAAGGAACTGATGAAGCGCTTCATCGCCGATGCCGAATCCAAGGGCGCGACTACGATCCTCGTCACGTCAATGAACCGCCGCAACTTCGACTCTGACGGCAAGATCCGCATGACCCTCGGCGACTATCCGCAGGCGACCCGCGATGTCGCAGTCGAACTGCACCTCGGTCTGATCGATCTCAACGCGCTCAGTAAGACTCTGTTTGAGACCATGGGCCCCGAAGGCACGCTCAAAGCCTTCGTCCACTACCCCGCCAACACCTTTCCCGGTCAGGCCGAAGAGCTGAAGGACGACACCCACTTCAATGCCTACGGCGCCTATGAGCTCGCCCGTGCCGTCGTCAAGTCCATCCGCGAACAGCGCCTGCCGCTCGACCAGTACCTGCGCAAAGGTATCGCCGCGTTTGACCCGGCGCACCCCGACTCGCTCGCTGCCTGGCACCTTCCGGCCAGCCCATCCATCGACACCGCAACCCCGTACGGCCGCTGACCGAAACTTGTCCCAATCCGCAACAAGTGGTTTGATTGTTGAAGGCTATGAGAATCGACAAGCAAGTCACCATCGTGCGGAGCAGCAAGCCTGTTGAAACTACCGTCGGCTCGGAAGTTGTGTTGATGACGCTGGATACGGGCGAATGCCTCGGACTGGGCGAAACTGGCTCCGACGTCTGGCGTCTGCTCGCCACACCGACCCACCTCGACGCCCTCGTAGCTTCTCTCTCAGAGACCTACTCAGCGGCCCCTGGCGTGATCGAACAGGATGTCGTCGAACTCCTCGAACAGATGCTCGATCGCGGCCTCATCGAACTCCAGTAGTCCACAAATGCTGAGGCCATGCTAAGCGCAGCGAAGAATCTCTGTATTTCGCTTGTCCGCCACCACCACCAGGGGGCTCCATCTCAAACGGCCCCACTGTTTGAGGTGGGGTTCAACAAATCCTCCACCACCCGCAATACTCCATCCATCTCCTCGAAACCCCACGGCACCACCAGCCGGTACCCGTTCGCTTCTTTGAGTACATGTGCGCACTGCCCAAACACCTGTGCATGGCTCCCCGTCAGTTCCGTAATGTAACCCAGGTAAGTGAGCTGCATCATCCGAGCCAGTGTCTCCGGCACCGATAGCGGCTCGAGCCTCGCCTTACCATCGCCGGCCTTTTCCAGGAACACCAGGTTTCGCAACACCGGCCGCTCGCCGGTCTGCGCCTCCAGGTACAACCGATACTTGTCGTCCTCGCTATAAACCCGGTTGCGCTCCTCGGGCGTCTCGCCCAGGTGATCCAGACTAGCTCGCCAGAGCTTCAACCACCCCGCTACCGGAATCACCCGCATCTCACCTGCCTCATCGGATAACAAACAGATATCGTCCGAGGCAATTGCGTATCCGCGCCCTTGTAAGCAGGCCGCCATCGTCGACTTTCCGGCGCCGGAATCGCCTAGAAACGCGGTAACGCCGTCCCCCACCCGCACAGAGCTCGCATGCAGCGGGAGCAGCCCGTTCTGGTGGCACAAAGCCCCGAAAACCGATCCCAGCAGGTAGGTTGAAATATCGGCGGCAGGGGCATCCGGAGCGGGTTCCATGCAAACAAGGGAGCCGTTTGCGACGTAAAATCGGGCTACATGTGGAATATCCAGCAAATATTCGGTTGCTGAAACCCGGCAGAATTTGCCGTAAGTGGCACCGTCCACGTCGAGTGGAACGCCACCAATGCGGATGTCGACCGGGATCGTTCCAAGGCCTGCACAACCCTTCAACTCTGGGATCTCAAATTCGGATTCCAGGCGAAAGGGACCGAAGAAATATGTGTTTTTAGCGGGTTTTTCTTCGGAAATACGCGCTGCGGTACTAATTCCCAACATTTTTCGCGTATCCCCTTGTCATCTCTCGCACAAGTATAGTACCGTTCCGGAGGACAAAGTTCGCTTCGCTCCGCCGTTCTGACGGACCAATCTACGGGCAGCCTTGTTAAATCGTTCTCTAGGATTTTTCTGCCTGTAACCAAAAAACCATTGTCGGAAGCGTCTCTACCCCTGTATACTCACGGCAGGAGGGACCACCCAATGACTACCCCAAAGATCTGGACCAAGCCGACCATCGACGTAACGTCCATCAACCTCGCCAAGTACTACCACGTATCTTCGACCGACCAGGGCGGAGCAGAACACCGCTCGTAATCGTCGTTCGAGCCTCTTGAAGTTCCGCATTCGCGTTCTGGCGCCAGAGCCGAGTATGCTTACCCTACCCTAGCGATCTCCCCTGCGGGTATGGGTTTCACGCCGCATTTGCCCGCAATCGTACTTTCAGTTCCACCAGCATTCCGCTGGCCGGCAGGTCGGTGCCGGTCAGCAAAGAGATAAGCAAGGCCCCTGTTCGAATTTCCAACTTATGTCCGCAATCAGCGCCGTCTGGGCTAAAGCAAGCGAACCGTCAGCACGAACGATGGTCGACTTCACGCTCAGTGCTCTGGCGATCCATGGCGGACTACGCCGCTTCATCGCCGATGACGGTGCCGTAGCCCTCGGCGGGATGCTGACTCACATGCTGCCCGAAGATTTCTTCGATCAGCAACCTCTCTGGACAAATGACCGCTCGGCCTGTCTGGTCGCCGATGTCCGGCTTGACAATCGAGCGGACCTTGCGCGCGACCTGTCGCTTGAACACCCGGAAGAACTTGCCGACTCCGCCATTTTGATGAGCGCGTGGGAGCGTTGGGGAGAGTCTTGCCTCGACCACATCATCGGCGGCTTTGCCTTCATTGTGTGGCAGCCCCAAAAGCAAATCCTGTTCGCCGCCCGCGACCACGTAGGTGAGCGTCCGCTTTTTTATCATCGCGGCAAAGACCTCACTGCCTTGGCCTCGATGCCCAAGGGTTTGCTTGCAATCCCCGGTGTTTACCGTGGTTTTAATAGCCAGCGCCTGGTGGACGCTCTCGTCCTGACGCATCCGGATTGGAACTCCAGCTACTACGAAGGTATCTCCCGCGTACCACTTGGCCACCTCGTGCGGGTCACCCCGACCAGCTTCGAGTGCAAGCCCTACTGGCACCCCGTCGAGGGCAAGCCGATCCGCTACAAACGCGATCAGGACTATGTCGACGCGCTCCTCGAAATTTTCGACAAGTCTACCGCCGCCCGCCTTCGTTCGCCCAAAGGCATCAGCGCGCAACTCAGCGCCGGCATGGACAGTTCTTCGGTAGTCGCGACTGCGGCTCGAATTCTGGCTCCGCAAGGGCGCGGCCTGACTGCTTACACGTCGGTCCCTCGCAAAGGATTCCTAGGTAAGGGAATTCCGGGCCGGCTCTTCGAGGAAGGGCCAGGCGCTGCCGACGTTTGTGCGATGTACCCCAACGTCGACCATGTCCTTATCGATTCTGCCGGTTACGACCTACTGGCCGACATGAAGGCCTGGACCGACGCGATGGACGAGCCTGCCCAGAACTGCGTCAACCTGCTCTGGATGTCGGCTATCATGCGCGATGCCCAGAGCCGAGGCGCGGGCGTGATGCTGCACGGCCTGTCCGGCAACGCCACCATCTCGGCCGACGGCTGGGAGGCGATGACGACATGGTTCCGCACCGGCCATTGGGTCAAATTATTCGAATTCGCCAACAATCTGCGCAATCGCGGCGAGCTTAGCTTCAAAGCCTCGGCGGTCCTAGCCACCAACGGCCTGATGCCGCGGTGGTTGAAATTGAAGATCAAGCCCGGAGCCAGACACCTCAATCTCGACTACAGCCCGGTAAACCCCGGCATCGTCGAGGAGTACGACCTGGTTGAGAAGGCGTTCCAGAAACGCCACGGCAACCTGCCCAGCATCCGGACGCAGCGGGCCAAATTCTTTGAGCGCTTCGACCCCGCGCCGCTCAACGCTGCCATTGCCGCCCGTTTCGGGCTCGAGAACCGTGACCCGATGGGTGACAAGCGCATCTTTGAGTTCTGCTTCTCCATCCCTATTGAGCAGTACGCCGCGCAATCGCAGTCCCGCTCGCTGGTGCGCCGAGCCATGAAGGATCGTCTGCCTGCGTCTACATTGGCCCGGAACGTTCGGGGCCAACAGGGCGCGGACTGGTACCTGACGCTCGCCGAAGCCCTGCCCGAGCTCCGCGCCGAGATTCCAGTCATTGAACAGAGCCCGGCTGCGCGTCATTTTCTTGACATCGAGCGTTTGAAGAAACTGACCGACACCTGGCCTGCAGAAGGCCACGAGCTACCCCAGATTATGGACTCCTGGAACTACGCCCTCACCCGTGGCGTGGCGCTCGGGTACATGCTGCGCAGCTCCGACGGACCCCCAGCCGGGGGGGGGTAGATCGAACCCGTAAAATACTCATTCGATTGCGGTTACGGAATTGCTGCAAGCTAAATTTGTGCAAACAAGGGACTTACGCCAAATTCTTCATTCAAAAGGAGATAGCCGTATCATGAGAGGCGCTTTTTTTGAGTGCTGATTGATCCGTAAGACCTTCAGAATAATGTAGTTCCGGTCGTCAGGACAGTTACGGACACCGTTTCCCGGGGTAGGTGCCCGATTGCATGGGCTTCCGCATTGAATCGGGTTCGGGGTATTTCCGCTTAAGGTTACTCCTGCGCGAGGACCTCTGCCCGTACTGCTTCCCACTTGCCGCTGACCTTCACTAGACCCTTTTCGAGCACAAATGCCCGATCCGCCACCACCACCGCACTTGGCCGGTGTGAGATCAGAATCGTGGTGACCCCCAGCCCCTTCACCACCTTCAAAATGCTTTCCTCATTGTCCAGATCGAGGGAGTTGGTAGCCTCATCCAGAATCAGCAAGGAAGGTTGCAGCAGGAGAGCGCGAGCCAAGGCAATGCGCTGCCGCTGCCCGTGCGAGAGCATCATTCCGCGATCGCCCACGACGGTCTCGACCCCCTGCCCCAGACTGTAGACAAAGTCGGCGCTGGCTGCCGTGATCGCGGCGCTCAACTCCGCATCGGTCGCACCGGGCTTGGCCCAAAGCAGATTCGCTCGAATGGAATCGTGAAACAGCAGCGTGTCCTGGCTGACGTATCCGACGCGACGCCGCCACGCCCTCGCATTCGACCGCGTAATCGCCACGCCATCCGCCTCGACACGGCCAGAATCCGGCAGAAGCAGACCCATCACCAAATCGGCTACCGTACTCTTACCCGCACCCGACAAGCCTGCCACGGCGGTAACTTTCCCAGCCTCGAACTCCAGGCTCAAGCCGTCCAGCACCACCGGTGAGCCTGCCGCATACGCAAACTGAACATCTCGCAGTCGCAGTTCCCGCGTCAGTGGCGGAGCGGCAGCGTCACCCTCTCCGGCCTCCGAATTCTTCGCGCATTCCTGCAAAAACGCCTCGATCCGGGTGAACGCCGGCAGATCCGTCAAGATCTCGTTCATCTTTGTCTGCACCGCATTCAGCCGCGGCGTAGCCCTGACGAACGCAAACAGGAACACCAGCATCGCCGCCGGAGCAAGGTGCAGCGTGTTCAAGCCCAGCAGGATAAGTCCGCAAAGCAGCACCAGCGACACCATCTGGAATCGCCGCGAGGCCGCCACGCTGCGCCACTCATTGACCACCAATTCACGAATCAGTTCGCCGTAGCGCCGTGTGAACAGCTCCAGTTCGGCATCCTGAGCGCCGTAGGCCTTCACCACTTTCAGGTTCTGCAGCCGCTCCATCGACGACTCGAAGACCTTGCCCATCTTGTTCGAGGTCTCACGCCCCGCGTTGTAAATTGCCTTGCCGGAGCGCCGCTGCCAGGGGATCAGCAGGGCAAAACAGCCCAGCAGCAGCAGCGTCAGCAGCGGAGCGTAATAACAGGCCAGGCCAAGCATCAGAGCGCCGACCATGCCGTTCGAGAGCAGCGCGATCAGGCTGCCGGCCAGCGTGCCGACGCGGGCCATCTCGGTGGTCAGGTAGTGGGTCAGGTCGGACGAGCGGCGGCGCATGACGAAGGTCCAGTCGGCATGAAGAATCGCCTCGTAGATCTGCCCCGCAAGCCGTTTGCGCAGCGGCAGAATGATGTCGATGGTCAGCGTCGAAAGCATTCCATTCAGCACCGTCAGCAGACCCACGCTCAGGATGACCACGACCAGCGCGGCTCCCAGCCATGCGGATCGTGGAATGTGGGCCGCCGCTAGCGTATGGAATAGCATCTGCGTGCGAGGCCCCGCGGTGGCGTCGGACGTTCCGCCGCCCAGCAGCGCGATCAGCGGAAAGACCATCACCAGGCTGACGCCCTCGGTGAGCGACAGCAGCGTGCTGAGCGCCACCGCGCCGACCAGTTGCCACCGCGCCGACCGCCACAGCAACCCCACGAATGTCTTAAGCGACGTCAATCATGCCTCTTCCCTACCAGCTTTCCAACCGCGAGTACTCCCCAGCCACTTCGCCGCCGATCACAGTTTCTCCGCCAGCCTCCAGCCAGGTATGCGTCACCAGCTTATTCCCATCTCTGGCGACGCCGTAGTGGAGGCGGCTTGCGATTCCGCGGCGCCGCAGCATCTCACTTGCAGCCAGACATTGCGGAAAACAGACGAAACTTACGGGCGAATATCGGGCGACTACAAGCACGGCATGTCTGACCTCGCGCAGCATGTGGGCGTCTGCGACCGGGCTCCGCTCAAGCTCCCTCCGCTTCCAGCCGATAACCTTTGCAACAGGAATCCATGCCAGCGCCATCTTCGCCACAGCCAGCCAACCGAACGCTTCGAGCAGCGACGCCAGCCCACCTGGGCCCACCTCGCGGACTCGCCGCAACAGGCTTTTCGCCTTCCGCCACTTACGCACGGCAACGCCTATCTACAACATCCCACAACGGATACTGCCGTTTAAAATCTGTTACACCGACGCCCGACACATATAATTGTGATTCCATAGGAGTTGCCGGTATGCTCAAACCGATGCTCCGATTCTAACGTTCCGCAGTCCAACCGGTGTGCCCATGCTTACGTTCCGAGATTTTCCCGGTCACGTCCAACTCATGCTGCTTACTGCGCGATCGCGTCTGCGCGACTCTGAGATCCAGCAGATCCATGAGCTGACCGCCGAATATCCGGCCAACGCCGCACTGGACTGGAGCCAATTTCTGGCCGTCACCGCGCACCACCGGGTCAGCTCTCTCGTCTTCGAGTCGCTGGAGCGGACCAGACCTGAAGGCCTGCCGCAGGCTGTGTATGACGAGCTCCAGCACCGCGCCCGGCACAATGCCTTCGAGGCCCTGCGGTCGGCAAACGAAGTACGCCGCATCTCAAGCGCCTTCGCTGCCGCCGGAATCGAATTCAGCGTGCTCAAAGGCGTTCCGCTCTCGCAGGCACTCTTTGGCAACCCAAACACGCGGCACGTTGGCGACATCGACATCCTTACCGAGCCTAGCCTGCTCCCGGAGCAGATCGCCATCTTGAGCGATCTGGGCTACAACCTCATCAATCCACGCAGCCGGCTGACCCCGCATCGCATCGCTTCGTACGTCAGCTTCTGGAAGGATTTCACGTTTCAAAGCGCGGGTTCAGGGTTTGAGCTCGACCTGCACTGGCGGCTCTTCAATAACCGCTTCCACCCTGCCAACCTGATTCTCAACCCGGCGAACGGCCAGTCGAACTTCGAGACATTGACCTGCTTCGGCGTTCCCATGCGCACCTTCTCGATGCAGGATCAGTTCCTCTACATCGCGACGCACGGGGTGCTGGACGCGTTCACCTACCTCAAGAGCCTGGCTGACGTCGCTGGCTTTCTTCGTTTGTTTACGCCGCAGGAGCTGGACGACGCGCTGGCCCGGGCAGCCGGGCTCGGCCTGCTGCCGCAGATCAGCGCCGCAATTCATCTGGCTAACGACTGGATGGGTACCGGGATCGCCAACCCTCGGCTACTGGGTGTCGACGAGCCGCTCGCGAGCCGCATCCGCGAGCGAACTACGTCGATGCTGCTCCGCCAGAACTTCAAGCCAGACCGCAGCTATGCCAGCCCTGCGCAATGGCTGCGGTTGGAGATCGATCTGGTCCCCGGCTTCCGCTCCCTGGCCGAGATCGCGAGCCGCTTCGTGTGGCGTCCGCGCGTCTGGGCCGCGGTCGATCTGCCCGATCAGCTTTTCTGGTTCTACCCGGTGCTTGGCATCCTGATGCTGCCGCGCCACCATAGCGTGGAAGACTAGCCGCTACCCAGCGGGCCACAGCCACGCCGCGCCGCGAACGCCACTCGAATCCCCGTACATGGCCTGCACAAGCGGCGTATCGAAGTCGCCTCCAAACACATACGGCCGAATCTTCGCCGGCAGGTCGCGGTAAAGCCTGTCCCAACGCGAGACGCCGCCGCCAAACACGATCACATCCGGGTCCAGCGAGTTCACGATGACCGCCAACCCGCGTCCCAGCCGATCCACGAAACGGTCGAACGCTGCCACCGCCTCCGGATCGCCCGCCGCCTCTAGAACGGCAATCTCTCGCGTCGTCAGATTCTTCCCGGTGACAGCGTTGTAGTCCATCGACAAGCCGGTTCCGGAAGTCCAAACCTCCATGCAGCCACTCAAGCCGCAGTAGCAGGCGGGGCCCGGCAATTCCTCCGGTTTGGCCCACGGCAGTGGGATGTGCCCCCACTCTCCGCCTACGCCGTTCGGACCCTTGTGGACATGGCCGCTGAGGGCTACGCCCCCGCCGCATCCAGTCCCCAGAATCACGGCGAACACGACACCTTTGCCGGCGGCGGCGCCATCGGTCGCCTCAGACACTGCGAGGCAATTCGCATCGTTCTGCACGCGAACTTCTCGGCCCATCGCGCGGCTCAGATCCTCACCAAACGGCCGTCCATTCAGCCATGTGGAGTTGGCGTTCTTCACCAGACCGTTGGCCCGCAGGCTGCCCGGAATGCCGGCCCCGACGGTTCCGGTCATACCGGTTTCACGCTCGATCCGTGCTACCAGCCCTGCGATGGCAGCGACAGTGCCATCGTAGTCGCCGCGCGGAGTATCCATGCGATGCCGCGCAATCTCCAGCCCGGCATCGTCCAACGCCAGAGCCTCTATCTTTGTGCCACCCAGATCGATGCCAATCCTCATACCTTGCCAGCTCCATCCGCAATCTCACAGATAAATACCTGCGCCACCACACCGGTAGCCGACTTGTACTCCGCCTGAAGTGTCTCCGCGAACGCGCTTGCCGCATCCGCCTTCACCAGCGAAACAGTACATCCGCCGAACCCTCCGCCGGTCAGCCGCGAGCCGAGGCAGCCCTCAAGCTCCAGTGCCATCTCGACAAGCAGATCGCATTCCTTGCAGCTGGCCCCAAAGTCGTCGCGAAAGCTTGCATGAGCCTCGGTCATCAGGCGACCAAATGCAGCGGAATCGTTGGCCTTTAGCAGAGCCACTCCGCGAACCACACGAGCGCTATCGGTAATCACGTGACGCCCGCGATGAAACGCCTCATCGGACATCGTGTTGCGGGCCGCAACAAGCTCGTCTAACGAAACATCGCGCAGTTGCCGCCCCATCGCGTGGGCCGCCTCTTCCACCTCGCGCCGCACAATCGCGTAATCGCTCTCCGCTCCCGCAACCTTGTGCGTCACCATCGAGTTGCAGACCACCAGCCGCAGGTCTTCTGGAATCGGCGCAAGTTCCGCGGTCATGGCGCGCGTGTCGATCGCCAGTGCGTTGCCCTTCACCCCGCAGGCCGAGATGTACTGGTCCATAATCCCGCACGACCCGTGGACATAGCCGTTCTCGGCCCGCTGACAAGCCAGGGCCACCGTAGCCTTGGGCAGCGTCTGGCCCGCTATCCCGAGCAATGCCGTCGCAACGGCCACCTCGACTGACGCCGAAGAGCTTAAGCCGGCGCCAAGCGGAACATTCCCCGTAATCGTAAGGTCAGCGCCCTTGAGCGCAATTCCCGTCTCCTGCGCCAGGCTCCAGGCCACGCCCTCGCAATAAAAGTTCCACTTGGTCGGCGCGTCCTTGGCGGGAACCTGCAGGTTCCGCAGGTTCACCTCGGCCCACTCGCCAAAGTCCACCGAATGCATTCGCAACAGCGAATCGGAGCGCGGCGAGGCAGCGACGAGCGTATTGAAACTCAGCGCTGCGGGCATGCAGAACCCGCCGCTGTAGTCGGTGTGCTCGCCCAGCAGGTTCACGCGGCCCGGCGCCTGATACACCGCCGCCGCCCGCCCATGCCGCTCCAACAATTCCTGCACCCGTGCCGTCATCCACTCTCACCTTTGCGAACTTTGCAGCCTTTCCACCGCGAACCTTGCGTACGCCGTTGCATCTGGACTACTCCGCACACCCCCGCAACATCTCCGCTGCTTTCTCCGGCGTGATATCCCGCTGCGGCATCCCCAGCATCTCGAACCCCACCATAAACTTTCGTATCTCTGCCGACCGCAGGAGCGGCGGGAAGAAGTGTGCATGAAACGTCCACTCCGGATGCGGCTTGCCGTCCGTCGGACGCTGGTGAAACCCCATCGTATAGGGAAAGCTCACCTGAAAGAGATTGTCGTAGCGCGTCGTCATCCGCTTCAGGATGTCCGCAAGCCCGGCAGTCAGCGCCGCCGAGAAATCCACAAAGCTGCCGACGGTGTTTCGGGGCAGAATCAACGTTTCAAACGGCCATACCGCCCAATACGGCACCACCGCCACAAACTCATCATTGCCGCAGACCTCGCGCTCGCCGCCAACCTCCTGAGCGAGATAATCACTCAGCAAAGTCCGCCCATTCGCGGTGAAGTAGTCCAGCTGCGCGGCACCCTCGGCCGCCGGCTCATCCGGAACATGGCCCGTCGCCCACACCTGGCAATGGGGGTGCGGATTGCTCGACCCCATCATCGCCCCGCGATTCTCGAAAATTTGCACATAATCAATCGACGGGTCCGCCCCCAGCATCTCCGTCTCGCTCTTCCAGCACTCGGTCACACGGCCAATCGACTCGACCGGCATCTGCGACAACGTGAGGCTGTGATCCGGATCGAAGCAGATGACCCGGCACCGGCCAACCTCCGCCTCGGCTATCAGGAGGCTTCCCGGCGAGGTAGCCGGCAACTCTACCTCATCCGCCAACAAGGCTGGATAGTCGTTATCGAACGCGTATACCCCATCGTATTCCGGCGTCTGCGCACCGCCAGCACGGGGATTCCCTGGGCACAAATAGCAGTTTGGATCGTATGCCACTCGCTCGGCCGCTACCGGCTTGGTGGTCTGCCCCTGCCACGGCCGCGCCGTACGCTGCGGAGAAACCAACACCCACTGCCGCCGCAAGGGGTTATACCGCCGATGCGGCCGCGTCACCGAACTTAGATTCAAACTCATCGATACAGTCTACAATCCACCACCACCGGGTGCCCCATTCTCGGCGCAAAGCCTCACCGTGCCAAGGCCATTGCCTTCGGATATCCGGCGAAATAAAGAGACATGATCCTCGAGCTGACAGCTCAAGACATTCCGCTCTTTGGGATATTGAGGCCGACAGCGTACCCTTGGTTCCGGCTCCACGGCCTCTGGCTTGACTCCTTTGCCTTCCGTCCCCTACCCCACCCCAAACCGAAACAGCGTAGCGCTGGTCATTGATTCGCCCGGCCGCACCACCGTCGTCGGCCAATCCGGCTTATTCGGCGAATCCGGATAGTGCTGCGTCTCCAGGCACAGCCCGCCGCGCCGGACATACTTTCCAGCCGTCGCTGCCTCAGTCATAAAGTTCCCGCTGTAAAACTGCACCCCGGGCTCGGTCGTTTCCACCGACATCAACCGACCGCTCGACTGGACCTTGGCCGCTAGCTGCATCCCCGCTGCGGTGCCCGTGGGAAGAACCCAGTTGTGGTCATAGCCGCCCGCCCGTACAAGCTGCACGTGATCGCCATCGATCCGATCCCCAATCCGCCGCGATTGACGAAAATCGAACGGAGTGCCATCTACCGGAGCCAGTTCGCCGGTCGGAATCAGAGCCTCATCCGTAGGCGTGTACCTGTCTGCGGTCAGCATCATCTCGTGGTCCAGAATCAACCCACTCCCGGCGAGGTTGAAGTACGCGTGGTTGGTGAGATTGACGACAGTGGCCGCATCCGTCGTCACCGTGTAGCCGATCCGCACCGCATCCCGCGACACGGTATATCGGACCACCGCCGTCAGCGTCCCCGGAAACCCCTGGTCGCCATCCGGGCTGACCAGCGTGAACTCGACGCCGTCGCTCAAAACCTCCGACGCCCAAACATGCTTGTCGAACCCCACCGGGCCCCCGTGCAGGCAATTCACGCCATTGTTCAGCGGCACCTGGTAGCTCTTGCCGTCAAGCGAGAACGCGCCCTTCGCAATGCGGTTTCCGACCCGGCCAACGACGGCCCCGGAGTAGGTGGTATCGGCGATATACTCCGCGAGAGTCGCATAGCCCAAAACAACTTCGGCCCCGTCGACCATGGTCAGCCCGCACCACCGTGCACCGTAATCCGAAAAGCGAGCCACCACGCCACCCGCTGAAACCGTAAACATCGTGACTGCCTGACCATCCTGCAGCGCGCCAAACTCTTTCGCAACAACACTTGTAGACATGCAAACCAGCATATCGCAGACCTATTCCGGACACATTTCGGGTCTCTCCCCCTTGCGCATCCGCCGCGCAGCAACGATCATTGTTGCCACCATGAAAACCTTCCTCCGCGCCCTTCTCGCCGTCGCCTTGTCCGCTCCCATGGCCCACGCAGCCAACGCGCCAGACCACTGGGTCGGAACCTGGTCCACCGCCGACGTAGAGCGCCCCAACACCCGCGACGCCATCGCCGTCGCCGATACGACACTCCGGCAGATCGTGCATGTTTCGCTGGGCGGCACGTCCGTCCGCGTCGAGCTCTCGAACCAGTTCGGCACCGAGCCGCTCAGCATCTCGGTCGTCCACATTGCGCTGGCCGCGAACCCCGGCGGCGCCAAGGGCGACATCGCCCTCTCCTCAGCGAACGCGCTCACCTTCGGCGGGCGGCCCTCCATCGTCATCCCGCCCGGGGCCCACGTCGTCTCCGACCCCGCCGCTCTGAACCTGCCCGCCATGTCCGACCTGGCGATCAGCATCTTCCTGCCGGCCCAGACAATCACCCACCTGACCGTCCACGGCTCGGCCTACCAGACCAACTACATCGCACCGGGCAATGTGGTCAAAGAGAAGTCCCTGCCCAGCGAAGATGCAGGTACAAAGACTGCTGCCTCCTGGTTCTTCCTGAAGTCGGTCGACGTGAAAGCCGACGCCAAGTCAGCCGCAATCGTCGCCTATGGAGACTCCATCACCGACGGAACCTTCAGCACACCCAACGAAAACAAGCGTTGGCCCGACTTTCTCGCGCGCCGTTTACAAGCCAACAAGAAGACCGCCAACCTGGGCGTGCTGAACCTCGGGATCGGCGGCAATCGCATGCTGCACGACACCACCGGGCCCTCAGCCCTCGCGCGTTTCGACCACGACGTCCTCGCTCAATCCGGCGTCAAGTACCTCATCATCCTGGAGAGTATCAACGACATCGGCCACGCCTATGACCCAGCCAAACCCTACGATGTGGTGACGACCGAGGAGCTGATCCAGGGGCTGACGCAACTCGCCGACCGCGCCCACGACCACGGCATTAAGGTCTTCGGAGCCACCCTGACCCCGTACCTCGGGGCGGGTTATGCCTCACCCGCAGGCGAGGTCGTTCGCAAAGCCGTGAACCAGTGGATCCGCACGACGACCGTTCTGGACGGCTTCATCGACTTTGAAGCAGCCACCATCGACAAGGCCACCGGTGCCTTCGACACCCGCTTCAATGCGCCGCCGCACCCCGACCACCTGCATCCCAATGACGCCGGCATGGAAGCCATGGCCGGAGCCATCGACTTGAAGCTCTTCAACGACAAAAAGTAGTAGTCACAGCCAAAAACCTTCGTCACAGATCGGCCACAGATGCGCTTATTGTCCTTTGCCCTTGCCTGCCTGACCATGGCCGCTTCCGGCCAGCAAACCAGTTGGACCGGAAGCTGGGCCGCAGCGCCTATGCCTGCGCCGGCGACGCTCGCCACGATCGGCCCCGCAGGCACGACCTTCCGGGATGTTGTACACCTGTCGATTGGAGGCAAGGCGCTACGGCTGCGTCTCTCCAACGAGGGCAGCACGACAAAACTGTCTTTGGCTGCGGTCCACGTTGCTCTCAGCGGCGGTCCCGGCGGCGCGATCCTTCCGGCCACAGACCATTCCGTCACGTTTGGCGGTGTGGCTGCAGTCACGATACCCGCTGGAGCCTACGCGATCAGCGACCCGATCTCCTTGGCTGTCCAACCCTTCACGGACCTGGCCGTCAGCATTTATATCCCCGCACAGCCAGATGCCACACTGACCGCGCACCTGCTAGCGAGTTCCACCAACTTCTCCGTCCCCGGCGACGCTACCACTCAGGCTGCTCTCAGTGGGGCGAACTCTAAGTCATCATGGCTGATTCTCAAGGGAGTGGATGTGGACGCAGGTCCGGCGGCATCGGCAGTGGTCGTGATTGGAGCTTCCATTTCCGACGGCTTCCATTCCACGCCCGACAAAAATCTGCGTTGGCCGGACGACCTTGCCGTGCGACTGGCGGCCAACGTGTCGACCCGGAACATTGGCGTCCTGAACGAAGGCATCAGCGGCAACCGCCTGTTGCACGACAACACCGGGCCAAGCGCCCTGGCGCGCTTCGACCGCGACGCGCTGGCGCAGCCCGGTGCCCGTTGCGTGATCGTTTCGCTAGCCACGAACGACATTGGCCGTACGTTCTTCCCGCTGAAACCGAACGAGACCGTCACCGCCGAGCAGATTGAATGGGGTTACGCCCAGCTCGTCCAACGAGCCCACGCACGCGGCCTAAAGGCCATCGGCACAACCCTGGGGCCTTTCGCGGGTGCCAACTACTTCAGTCCCGCTGGCGAACAGATGCGCCAGGCCGTCAACCGCTTCATCCTGACCAGCGGCACCTTCGACGCCGTGATCGACTTCGACAAGGCCAGCCGCGACCCCGCGCAACCCGACCGTCTGCTCCCCGCCTTCGACTCCGGCGACCACCTGCACCCCAACGACGCCGGCTACAAAGCCATGGCCGAAGCCATTGACCTGAAGTTCTTCACCCACAAGTAGAAAAAACGACCACGGATTTACTCGGAAAGATCACGGGTCAAACCCGTGTCATCCGTGCAAATCCGTGGTCGTTTGTTGCTTTTGCCTTAGTCGTCTGTTGCTGGTGCCTTAGTTGAGTTCGATGCCAGCGAAGAAGTAGCCGATCTCAAACGCAGCAGTCTCTTCAGCGTCGGAGCCATGGATCGCATTCTCGCCGATCGACGCGGCAAATTCCTTGCGGATCGTGCCGTCTTCAGCGTTCGCCGGGTTCGTCGCGCCCATCAGCTTGCGGAAGTCGGCAATCGCGTTGTCCTTCTCCAGAACCATCGGGAAGATCGGCCCGGACGACATGAAATCCGTCAGTTCCCCAAAGAATCCGCGCTCTGCGTGGACGTAATAAAAGCCCTCAGCCTGCGCCTTCGAGATGCTCATGCGCTTGATCGACACGATCTTGAAGCCTGCTGCCTCAATCTTGGCGAGGATGGCGGCGGTATAACCCTTCTTGACTGCGTCTGGCTTGATTATGCTGAATGTGCGCTGTGACAACGGTATTCTCCCTTATAAAAGCAATACCAACAGTCTACCCGAACACTATCAACCTGAGGTCATTCTGAGCGCAGAGAACAATCGCAGCATTTGCCTTCCCATCCCAGTCCCATCGCGATGAGTGGGATGAATAACCCTCGGCAATCCACCGAATCCCCGCCACCCTCCTCCGCGTCCAATTCCCAATGACCAACCTGGCCGGAACCTACACCCTCGGAACTCTCACCGTAAACCGGATCGGCTTTGGAGCCATGCAGCTCGCCGGCCCCAAAGTCTACGGCCCGCCGTCAGACCCCGCAGAGGCCACCCGCGTCCTGCATACTGCAATGGAAGCCGGCATCAACCACATCGACACCAGCGACTTCTACGGCCCGCACCACACCAACCACCTCATCCGCGAGACCCTCCACCCCTACCGCGACGGCCTCGTCCTCGTCACCAAACTCGGCGCCCGCCGCACCCCCAATGCCGCCTGGCTCCCCGCCTTGTCCCCCGCCGAACTCCGTTCCGGCCTCGAAGACAACCTCCGCCACCTCAAGCGCGACTGCATGGACGTCGTGAACCTCCGCGTCGGCACCGGAGCTGCGGGACCCTTTGCCGCATCCATCGCGCCGCAATTCGAGACCATGCTCGAGCTACAACGCGAGGGCAAACTGAAGCACATCGGCCTCAGCAATATCGTCCACTCCCAGCTCGAAGAAGCCCTCACGATGGGTGAAGTCGTCTGCGTCCAAAACGCCTATGGAGTTCTCAACCGGGCCGACGACGAACTGCTCGAATTCTGCGCCAACAAGAACATCGCGTTTGTCCCCTTTTTCCCGCTGAATGGCTTCTCCCCCCTCCAATCCAAGGTCCTGGATGAGGTGGCCGCTAAAACCGGAACCACCAAGCATCAGGTCGCGCTGGCCTGGCTCCTCCACGGCCCCGAAAACATTCTGCTCATCCCCGGCACCAGCAAGGTAGCCCACCTGCAACAAAACATAGCTGCCGCCGACATCAAACTAACCCCAGACCAGCTAGCGCGCCTCGACAACCTCACGACCTAACCGCAACCCCGGGTACCCCATCCTCGCGCAGTCTTCTCGCGCAGGGTGGGGTAATACCTCTTCGGGAAGCGTATCGTCGTACCGCGCGGTATCCGTCAGGGGTATCGTTTGCCGCCAGCAAACGACCGCTTCTCTTTCTTAACCTGTGCGCCAAAAGCCAAAGGCGGGATAAGAGGAAACCATCCCTCCTATCCCGCCTTTATCCGTCTCTTCCCAGTTAGCGGTTGTTCTAAGCCTTACCCAGCAAGCGAGCCATTGTCGCGCCCATCTCCGCCGGCGAGATCACAACGCTAATCCCGGCATCTTCCATCGCAGCCATCTTCTCCGCAGCAGTACCCTCGCCGCCTGAGATGATTGCGCCCGCGTGGCCCATGCGCCGGCCCGGAGGGGCCGTCTGCCCGGCGATGAAGCCGACCACCGGCTTCTTCACATTGGCCTTGATGTAAGCTGCCGCTTCCTGCTCGGCCGATCCACCGATCTCGCCGATCATGATGATCGCCTCGGTATCAGGGTCTTCGTTGAGCAGCTTCAGTGCGTCGATGTGCGTTGTCCCGATGATCGGGTCGCCACCAATACCGATGGCCGTCGACTGACCGATCCCGCGTGTAGTCAACTGATACACCGCCTCGTAGGTCAATGTGCCCGATTTGGAAACAATCCCGACCGACCCTTCCTTATGAATGCGCCCCGGCATAATCCCGACCTTCGCCTTACCTGGAGAGATAACTCCAGGGCAGTTAGGACCGATCAGGCGTGTCGTCTTGGAACGCTTCAAGACCTCCCACACCTTAGTCATATCCAGCGTAGGAATTCCCTCGGTAATACAGATCACGAGCGGCAGCCCAGCGGCCTCGGCCTCCAGGATTCCATCGGCAGCAAACGGTGGCGGCACAAAGATCACCGACACATTCGCGCCGGTCGCGGCGACCGCCTCTTCCACGGTATTGAAGACCGGCCAACCCTCATGAGTAGTTCCGCCCTTGCCGGGAGTTACTCCGCCAACTACATTCGTCCCATACTCCGCACAACCCTTGGCATGGAACGTACCTTCACGCCCCGTAATTCCCTGCACAATCAACCGCGTATTTTTATCGACCAAAACCGCCATATCTATCTCCTCGGAACTCAGCCATCCACTTCGTCTTACTTGTTTGTCATCCCGTAGGGATCTGCTTCTGTTTTTCGTAGCGAACTAGTTTGAAGGGTCAACCAATCGGTATTGCCCTCTTCCGGTCCGCTGAAGGAATGCGGGAGGGAAATTGGGATGGCGCACTCTAGCCTTTTCTAAGTCAAAACACCCTCGAAAAATGGTTCCAATTCAACGATGATCATAGTGCTGAGGACAATGGAGTCTAATCCAAGCTCTAATGGCGTCGATAGTCTGATTGCCGCCAAGAACTGAAAACGCCTTGCGAATTGCCCGCTCTTCTTCGAGAGAGACCATTCAACTTACCCTTTCGCCGCCGCAACCGCCAAATCCGCCGCATCTTTCATCGTCGTCCCGATCTGAACTTTCAAGCCCGACTCCGAAATAATCCGACGGCCCTCTTCGACGTTCGTACCTTCGAGACGAAGAATAATCGGCAACTGAACATTGAGCTTCTTCGCCGCGGCAACTACCGCAGTCGCAAGAACATCCACGCGCAGAATTCCACCAAAAATATTGATGAAAATTGCTTTTACATTCTTATCCGAAAGTAGAATGCCAAATGCATTCTCAATCTGCTCCTGGTTAGCACCGCCGCCTACATCGAGGAAGTTAGCCGCAGAGCCACCGGCGTACTGAATGATGTCCATCGTCGCCATCGCGAGACCCGCGCCATTCACCATGCAGGCGATGCTGCCGTCCAGCTTGATGTAGTTCAGCGCAAACTTGCTCGCCTCAACCTCCAGCGGATCTTCCTCCGCCAGATCGCGCAGTTCCTTCAAATCCTTGTGCCGGAACATAGCGTTATCGTCGAAGTTGATCTTGCAATCGAGCGCCAGCAGCTTGCCATCCTTCGTCGTAATAAACGGGTTGATCTCCATCAGCGTCGAGTCGGTCTCGATGAACGCCTTGTACAGCCCCATCATGAACCCAACCGCAGCATTGATCTGCGTCGACGCCAGCTCCAGCTTGAACGCCAGCTTGCGTGCCTGGTAGGCCTGGAATCCGACTGCCGGATTCACGTACTCCTTGTAGATCAGCTCCGGCGTCGCATGAGCCACTTCCTCGATCTCCATGCCGCCCGACTGCGAGGCCATAAAGACGATCTGCCCGCTTGCACGATCCAGCACCACTCCGAGGTAAAGCTCGCGGTCGATCGCCGAACCCTCTTCAATCAGCAACCGCTGAACTCTTTGTCCTGCCGGGCCGGTCTGGTGTGTGACCAGTTGCATCCCGAGGATCGCCTTCGACGCGGCATTGGCCTCTTCGAGCGTCCTCGCCAGCTTGACGCCGCCACCCTTGCCACGGCCGCCTGCATGAATCTGCGCCTTCACCACGACGACCTTGTTACCGTGGCCGAACAGTGCCTTGGCGGCCGTGTCCGCCTGCTCCAGCGTGGTTACCATTTCGCCGCCCGGAACCGGTACGTTGTACTTCCGCAAAATCTCTTTCGCTTGATACTCGTGAATCTTCATGGGAACTCTTTCTCAAAATTCGGCTTCGGATTTGTGGCGCTGTGAAAGGAGCAGGGGACTGGCGACAAGCAATCGTAGCGAACCGTATCCTCATTCCGCAACGTAACGAACGGTATTGTTGATCGATTATCGACCAACGTGTGCGATTTTAATGCTGTCGCAGACGTGATCAGGTTGGGACTCTGTGCGAGAGGCGACATTTTCCCTTGGTGAAATCGCAACCTTTTTGATCAAAGCGCTTTCTGTGTCGAGCAAGCCAAGAAAAAGCGGCTTTCCGACCCGTCTCCGTGCTAGTCTCACAGCCGTATGTCACTCAATACAGACATCCTTTTCGCATCCCTAAAACAGATCCTCGAGGCCCGAGACACGCTTTCCCGTGCGCAGTCCCGCGCCCTGCTGAACTTCATTCTCGACCAGGCGGATAGCCCTGCTCCGCAGTTTGAGGCCCGCATCGCAGCGTTGCTCGGCGCACTGGCAGCACGGGGAGAAACCACCGCTGAACTGGCGGGCTTCGTTGAATCCCTTCGCTCCCGGGTGACGCCGCTTCCCCTGAACGACGCAGAGCGAAGTCTTTTGGTGGACACCTGCGGCACCGGCGGCGACCTGTCTGGAACCTTCAACATCTCCACCGCCGCCGCGCTGGTCGCAGCCGCCGCAGGGGCGCGTGTGGCCAAGCATGGCAACCGCGCCGTCACCAGCAAATGCGGATCGGCGGATGTTCTTGAGGCCCTCGGCATCCCGGTCGACCTTGACCCGTTGCAGGCGGCCGAAGCGCTCCGCACCCACGGATTCGCTTTCCTTCCCGCGGCTTCGCATCAGCCGTCGATGCGCGCTATCAATCCCATCCGCCGCGCGCTTGGGGTCCGCACCGCGTTCAACATCCTCGGTCCGATGTCCAACCCGGCTGGCGCTCCGGCGCAGGTGATGGGCGTGTACGCTCCCCGCCTGGTTCCGATCGTCGCCCATACGCTCGCCGCGTTGAACACACGCCACGCCTTCGTGGTGCACGGCTTCGACGACGAAACCGGCACCGGGATGGACGAGATTTCCATTTCCGGCCCGACCAACATGGCCGAAGTCCGCAACTCCGAAATCTCGTTTCGCATGGTCACCCCGGCCGACTTCGGCCTCGCGACCGCTCCCATCGGGACCCTTGCCGGTGGCGACGCGCCAACCAATGCCTCGATCCTCAGGGCGATTTTCGCGGGTGAGCACAGCCCTCGGCGCGATGTCGTCGTCATCAACGCCGCCGCCGTCCTTATGACCGCCAATCTCGCTGAAGATTTTCTCTCCGCCACGGCACTCGCGCAGGGTACGATCGATGCGGGCGAAGTTACGCGGCTGGTCGCAGCCCTGAGCAAGCCCAGTTCCTGATTCTGGCGATTAGCAGAAGCGCCGCTCGAGGTCCGAAGATGCACACGCTGCCTTTCTGGTTTCTCGTCGTCGCGCTGTTCCTTCCGCGCCTCTCTGTCGCCGTTCTCTGGCTGCAGAATGCCCTGGGACCGTTTCACCTCACCGGCCTTATCCCGCCCATCGCTTGGGTCATTCTGCCCCGGGCGCTGGTGCTTTACCTCATCTACCTGGACCAGGGAATTACCCTCTGGTTTGTTATCCACCTTGTCGCGGCCTGCGCGATGTGGGGCGGCTCGGGTCGTTACCACACCAGACGACGGATGCGCCGCGACCAATAACTGTACAGGAGAAGTCTCATGCCACCCATCGATCCCCCACCCTCCGGCCCTGTCACGATGAGTACCGCGATGGTCACCACCGGCCTTGAACTTGCAGGCTTCCGCATCGTCCGGAATCTGGGCGTCGTGCGCGGAATTGTGGTCCGCTCGCGCAACGTCTTCGGGACAATCGGGGCGAGCCTTCAGACGCTGGTCGGCGGCGACATCACGCTGTTCAGCGACCTCTGCGAAAAGACCCGGCAGGACGCCTTCCTCCGCATGATGCAGCACGCGATCGAGCATGGCGCCAACGGCATTATCGCGGTGCGCTATGACGCCAACGAACTGATGCAGGGCGTCACCGAAGTGCTGGCCTACGGGACGGCCGTCGTCGTCGAACGCAACTAACCGTTGCTGTGCGACGGCGCCGACGCAACGGCAACCGCAGTTCCCTACGGGATGACAAACAAAACAGAATGACAAACGCACAAAGGAGCACCACATGGCACGTGTCACCGGAATTGGCGGCGTCTTCTTCAAGGCCCGCGACCCCAAAGCCTTATCCGCATGGTAAGCCGAACACCTCGGCGTCCAGATCGCCAGCTACGGCGGCGCCAGCTTCGATTGGAAGGACGAGGTCCCCGTCGGCACCGGCCAGACCGCCTGGTCGATCTTCCCCGAAACCACCAAACACTTTCCCGGTCCAGTGATGGTCAACTACCGCGTGGACGACCTGGACGCGCTGCTGACGCAGCTAGCCGCCGCCAAGGTAGAAATCGACCCGAAGCGCGATGACGCCGACTACGGCAAGTTCGCGTGGATCACCGACCCCGAGGGCAACCGCGTGGAGCTGTGGCAGCCCCTTGTCCAGACGCCCGAGCAGGAAGCCGAGTTCCTGAAGTAGCAGCTTCCGCGCTCATTGAGGGTGGAAGCTGTTGACCATCGTGGCGAACATGGGACGCAGTCGCGCAAAATCGCGCTCCGGCGAGAC
Organism: Rhodanobacteraceae bacterium; assembly: GCA_025350865.1. Lineage (GTDB taxonomy): Bacteria > Acidobacteriota > Terriglobia > Terriglobales > Acidobacteriaceae > Edaphobacter. The sequence continues at coordinate 15,693 of JANXWZ010000182.1, read as the reverse complement.
GAAGACGATGTAGTGCATGTCGCCGTCCGGCGCGGCCACGGTAATCAACCAATCCCGCTCGGGGATGGTGCTGCCGTTCTCGACCAGGGGTGAACGTCCGCGCAGTTCCATTGCCATGCCAGCCCGGCCATTCACGGTGATCGACGATGTCCCGTTCAGCTGCTGCAGGCCGCCGTTGGCCTTGCTCAGCTGCTGCGCCAGGGCGATGGTCGCGTTGCTGAGCTCGTCCACATCGGTGATGGCGTTTTGGCCGTCGGTGGCCGTCCCTACGATGGCACCGTACGAGATGCCGAAAGCTCCCGCCCCACCGGCCGGCGCAAAGGTGACGCCGCCGTTGTTGCCTCGGATCGCCTGCCATTGCTGCGGGATATTTAAGGTAAAGTTGTCGCCCTGAAACCTGGTGAGGCGCCCGCCGACGCCGAGTTGCGCTGGCGAAAGCGGCACCGGCCCCGCCGCGCCATAACCACCGGTCTGATTCTGCCCGTTCTGGCCGTTCTGCGATTGGCCATCCCCGTACTGGGCGTTCTGGCCGTCACGATTCTGGCCATTAGTGCCGTTACCATATTGGCCTGCGCCCTGATTGGGGCCAGATGCGTAGGCTCCGTTCTTCCATGCGCCGGCGCTCACCTGCTGCGTGGTGAAGGTGCGCTCCTGCTGGGCCTGCGCGCGCATCCGCTGGAAGGCCGCAGAGGTGACCATGGCGTTCGGGTTCCGAGCCAGCGTCGCAATCTCGGCATTGACATACTCTGTCCGATTGCCCGGATTGGGGTGATCGGTCAGAATCTGCGCTCCACCGGCACCGTACTTGGCCTGAATAATCTCAAAGAACTGCGGCAGCCCGCGCGGGTCGTACCCCGAGTTGTAGAGCGTGTCGGTGCCCACGAGATCGGCCTGCTTCTCATCGTCACGCGACATGCGCAGGTAGTCCAAACCCTGCAGCCCCTGGATCCCCGTGGCCACCGCTTCCCCGGCCCGGCCCTTGATGAGGAGCTGCGACAAGATGCTCCCCAGACCGTACTCGATTCCCTTGATCTGCTGCTTTTTCATATTGCAGGTCGCGTGTCGCAGAGCCACATGCGAAGTCTCATGCGCCAACACCCCGGCAAGTTGCGCTTCTGTTTCGGCGGCCTGAACCGTGCCCAGATTGACGAAGATTGCTCCTCCAGGCAGAGCGAACGCGTTGATGTCCGGGCTGGCCACGACGTGGAAGCTGTAGGGCCATTTGTCTCCCGGCGCGTGCTGCGCCAGGTGGGAGCCCAGCTGAGCCACATAGCGTGAAACCGGATGATTCTCCGGAAGCACAGGCATCTGCTGGTACACCTGAGCGGCGACCTTGCCGCCCTCGGTAACCTCCTGCTGCGGCGTGAAGGGATTGTTGCAGGCTGGCGGCAAAGGGACTGCAAAGGCGGGCATGGCCATCGCTAGCAGTGCGCATCCCGCCATGACTGTCGAACTAACCCTGCCTGCGCGTCCTGACTGGACTCCATATCTTTCGCTCATGATGATCCTTCCATTTCCGCTGATCGAACCTGGAAGTTCGAGAAATGTCGTCTCATGATAACCCTGGACTGCCCTGACGGGATACCCGGGCAAAGGCTCATCGTTCTTGGTTTCAGCAGGATGCGTTGCTCTAGTCTCTTTTGCGGAACGGCTCAGGAGGGCTTTGCCACCACGCCGAGGTCCACCATGCCATTGACGAAGTACTGCACCGCCAGCGCCACCAGCAGCAGACCCATGATGCGCACCAGAATCCGGATTCCGGTCTCACCCAGCACCGTTGCAACCCGGTCCGAGTTGCCCAGCACCAGGAAGCAGATGACGGCAGTAATCGCGATCGCACCCAGGATGGACGCCATCAGCGACCAGTGGCCCTGCGCCTGGCCCACCAGCACCATGACGCTGGTAATGGAGCCCGGCCCGGCCAGCATCGGGATCCCCAGCGGGACGATGCCTGCGTCTTCCTTGGAAGCTGCCGCTTCGGCTTCGGGCCCGGTCTCCTGCGTGGGCGAACGCTTGGCGTTCAGCATGTCCAGGCCGATCAGCAACAGGATCACCCCACCCGCGATCTCAAACGCCGGCAGCGTGATGCCGAACATGCGGAAGATGTACTGACCCGCGATGGCAAACGCCGACAGGACCACGAACGCTGTGATGCTGGCCTTGCGGGCCATCGCACGACGCCGTTTCGGGTCCGCACCTGCTGTCACCGCAAGAAATGTAGGGAGTGCGGCGAACGGGTCGACGAGAAAAAAGATCGAGCTGAGGGCAAGAATCGAGAACCGGACGTAGGCCGAGTGCTGGATGTCAGCCAATGAAACCGGCGCTTGGCTGCTGAGATGGGCAATCAGGCGGGTGGACCGAAGCGAGGCCAGAATATGCAGTTTTGGTACTAAATACATCACAGATCATTCTCTCATGTCAGGTCAAAATGCCTGTGGTTCCTAGTCACCATCGCAGGGCGTCGCTATAATCGAGATACGTTAGAGGGAGCTTTTGCCATGCCTTTGCAGCCGACCAAAAACATCTGGCACAACGGGAATTTGATTCCCTGGGAAAACGCCACGATTCATGTGATGTCCCACGTCGTTCATTACGGCTCTTCGATCTTCGAGGGCATCCGCTGCTACGCGCAGCCCGAGGGCGCTGCGATCTTCCGCCTGGAAGAGCACATGCAGCGCTTCATCGATTCCGGCGTCATCTATCGCATGCCGCTCGGCCTGTCGCTGCAGCAGCTTAACCAGGCCGTCATCGACCTGGTCGACGCCAACGGCGTCGCGCCCTGCTACATCCGCCCCGTCGCCTTCCGCGGATACGGCGAGGTTGGCGTCAACCCAATCAACTCACCGGTCGAGGTCTACGTCATCAATTACCCGTGGGGCAAGTACGTCCCCGGCAATACCGGTGCCAACGTCTGCATCTCCAGCTGGAATCGCAACGCGCCCAACACCATGCCCGCGATGGCCAAGGCTGGCGGAAACTACCTCAACTCGCAGCTGATCCGCATGGAAGCCCACATCAACGGGTACGACGAAGGCATCGCGCTGGACGTCAACGGCACCATCTCCGAGGGCTCCGGCGAGAACCTGTTCATCGTCAAGGGCGGGATTCTGTACACTACTCCGCTCACGAGCTCCGTACTCAACGGCATCACGCGCAACTCCGTCCTCACGCTTGCCCGCGACCTCGGCATTCCGGTCGTCGAGCAGGCGCTGCCCCGCGAGCTGCTCTATGTGTGCGACGAGGCCTTCTTCACCGGCACTGCCGTTGAAGTAACCCACATCCACTCGGTCGACCGCATCGTCATCGGCGACGGCAACGCCGGCCCCGTCACGACCGCGCTCCACGACGAGTTCTTCGGAATCGTCAACGGAACGCGCAAGGACCGTTACAACTGGCTCACGCCGGTCAACGTCAAGGTAGCCGAACCCGTCGGAGTCTAGGCAGCAATCAACCAGGCATCAACACATATGGCGGGACATCAGTCCCGCCCTTCGCTCTGTCACCCTGGCTTCAACCCCGGCGGAAACCTCGGTAATGGGCCGGTCGGCACCTCCGCTTTGGCCGAGGCCAGCCCAGCTTCCGAGCCAGCCAACCGGTTCCTGCGCTTATCCTTGTACATCCTCACGTCCGCAAGCTCGCACAATTCCGCCGGGCTGGACACATCGTCCGGATAGAGTGCATAGCCGACGCTCCCGCGCATGGTTGAGGGCGCCCCGTATGGCAATTCCACGGACGCAACCGCGGCGCGCAGCATCTCTGCAATGCGATCGCAATCGCCGGGCCGCGCCAGGTCGTTCACAATGACGCTGAACTCGTCGCCTCCGCAGCGCGCCAGCGTATCGGAACTGCGGATGTTCGTTTTCAATACATCACCCGCACGCGCCAGCACGACGTCGCCGGTGCGATGGCCATGGGTGTCGTTGATGATCTTGAAGTTGTCGAGGTCCACCACAAATACTGCCGCGCTCAGCCCCGTCCGCTGAGCCCGCGACATCGCCTGGACCAAACGATCGTCGAACAGCCGCCGATTCGGCAAGCCAGTCAGTGGATCGTGCATCGCTTCGCCGACCAGGCGCTGGGTCTGCTCCTCCAGCAGCACCAGGAGCATGCCGATGATCACGAAAAACTTCTGCATCGTCCAAAGCTGCTCATCCACATCGAAGTAAAACGGCAAGCTTCGCACGAACGGATGGGCCAGAAAGCAAAGCGCCCAAACGATAAAACCGGTCACGATAATCAGCCCACCGATCCGACCGCGCCGTACGCGGTTACGGAACGATACCGCCACCAACAAATACAGGCAGGTCAGCCCCCAGTATGCCAGCAAGCGAAGCTGGTGAGTCGCCGCCATCCACAACATGGGTGCCCACATGATGGTATGAATCACAACCAGCTCTACCCGGAACTGCCAGCTTCCCCGGATGAAGGCCACTCCATATCCCGCTCCAAGAACCAGGCTGGCAATGCCAACGGACAGGTAGGCAGCCGTCGACGTCACACCCCATCCGTAAAGCGTGGTCATGATGAACAGCGGAACTGCGGGCAACAGAAACAGGGGCAGATGCCATTGGCCCGGAATCAGATCCTCCCGCGCAGCCCATCCAAACGTAACGCCAGCCAGCACATACGCATCGAGCGCCATGGCGTGCGAGGCGCGGTAGAGATACGGCGTCGCATTACGCAGGACCGCAACCGCCACCGCTTCCAGCAGGATGAACATCAAGCCCAGCATCCACAGGTCCACGCTGGAGTCGCGATATTTGCGGCGCAGCCAGTCCAGCACCCCCATCAGGATGATCATTCCGGCGATATCGGGAAGCGATAAGAGGTTCATCGGGGGACCGGTAGAGTGTCGCATTCCGACAATCCCTATAAGAATACGGTGCAGCACGCAATTATGAACCGAAACCATTCGATCCGCACCGAAATAAGGTGCCCTCGGGGATTCCACACCATGCGCTAAACTGCACGGGTGAATCGACGCGACATCCTCAAAGGCTCCACCGCAGCTGCGGCAACATCCCTTTTGCCCCTCCGCATGCTCGCCGATCCTCCTCCAGTGTCAGCAGTGCATCAATATGAAGTCTTCGAACTCACCCTCGAAGGCCCTTCTACGGGGAACCCATTCGTCGATCACACCGTTACTGCCGCCTTTGATCTCGGCAATCGCTCCGTCCACGTCGATGGCTTTTATGACGGCGGCACGACCTACAAGCTCCGCTTCATGCCCGACAACACCGGCCCCTGGACCTACACCGCAACCACGAGCTTCGGAACGCAACTGAAGGGAGCCTTCAACTGCCTGCCTGCCCGCCCGGGCGTCCACGGGCCGGTGCGCGTCGTTGGATCACATCACTTCGCCCACGCCGACGGCTCGCCCTACTTCCCTTTCGGAACCACGTGCTACGCCTGGACCCACCAGGGCGAGGCGCTCGAGCTTCAGACGCTTGGCTCGCTCAAAGGCTCGCCGTTCAACAAGATCCGCATGTGCGTCTTCCCCAAGTCCTACGAGTACAACCGCAACGAGCCCGTCTTCTACCCATTTGCCCGCCCCGCCGGAACCCCACTCACGGCCCCCGGTAACACCGCCCGCTTTGACCCCGCATTCTGGGCTCACCTGGAGCTGCGCATCGCCCAGCTTCAGGACCTCAATATCCAGGCCGACCTGATCCTCTTCCACCCCTACGATCGCTGGGGTTTCGCCTCAATGTCTCCCGAAGCCGACGAGCGATATCTCCGTTACGTCGTCGCCCGCCTGGGCGCGTATGCCAATGTCTGGTGGTCGCTGGCCAATGAGTTCGACCTGATGAAGTCCAAGACCACCGCCGACTTTACCCGCCTCCTCCAGACGGTCCAGCAAGCCGACCCGTACCAGCACCTCCGCTCCATCCACTACTCGCGCGTGATGTACGACTACGCCAGCCCGTCCGTCACCCACGCCAGCCTGCAGACCGCCGCCTTCGACAAAGCGTCCGAGTGGCTCGAGGCATGGCGCAAGCCGATCGTCTTTGATGAGGTGATGTACGAGGGCAATCTCGACCGGCGCTGGGGCAATATCTCGGGCGAAGAGATGACGCGACGGTTCTGGCTCGGTATCCTCGCCGGGTGCTACGTCACCCACGGCGAAACCTACTTTCCCCCGCCGCACAGTGTCCCGGAAGACGTCATCTGGTGGGCCAAAGGCGGCGTCCTGCGCGGGACCAGTCCTGCCCGCATCGGCTTCCTCCGCCGTCTCCTCGACTCCATAGCCCCCACAGGCTTGGAAACCGCACACGACCCCTACTACCTGAACGCGACCGGCAAGTCCGGCATCCTGTACTACTTCGACTTCCACCAGCCAGCCGAGTACGAGTTCCCTCTGGGAGAAGCTACCTACCGCGCCGAACTAGTCGACCCGTGGAATATGACGGTAACTCCCGTGTCCGGCACGTTCACCGGCAAGGTCAGAATCCCACTAACCGGCAACGCCTACGCAGCGATCATCTTCCGCAAATCGAACCAGCCCGGATAGCATCCGAAAGCCGGACTGCCACTAAAGTACGATGGAAAGATGCCGCTGGCTTGATAGAGTTACAGCAGCTTGGCCATACGCTGCCATGGAGGTCCCATGTCCGACTCACCAGAGACGCAAGTATCGCCATCCTGCCCCCGGTGCGGCACCCCCCGAGCCACGCGCGTCAAGCGCCAGGGAATACTGCAAAGGCTGATCCTCCATCGATTCGGCATCTTTCCGTGGGAATGCACCGGCTGTCGCTGCGTCTTCATGTTCAAAGATCGCGGCAAGATTAAGCGGCGCCGCCGCTCATCCGGCGAAGTCCACCTTCCGCCCGTCGCCTAACCCTTCGCATGGACCTGTTCCGGATCGAGCGGCTTCGTCGTTAGTTCGCCTACGTGCGTCGTCTCGACACCCCAGCCCGGCAACACCTGCGAGCCCGTAATCAGACGTACACCGTCCTGATAGGTCAGGTACGTCCATGCCCATTGCCGGAACACGGCAAAGCGGTTGCGGAACCCGATGAGGAAGAAGATGTGGACCACGAGCCATACCACCCACGCCGCCAGCCCAGACCAGTGCCCTTTGAACGGCCATTCGATCTTCGCAACCGCCGCCGCCCGTCCAATTGTGGCCATGTCGCCCTTGTCGAAGTAGCGAAATCCCTTGCTGCCATTGCGTCCGCGCACCAGGTCAAGAATCCGCCTGGCCGCATAGTCGCCCATCTGCATGGCCGGTTGCGCAACACCCGGAACCTGCTTGCCATCCTGCTCCACGTGCGCAAGATCCCCGCAGATAAACACGTGCGGCAGACCCTTGGGACTTAGGAACTGGTCCACGAGCACACAGCCCCGCTTATCCGTCTCCACGCCAAGCATCTTGCCTAGCGGAGAGGCCTGCACACCCGCTGCCCAGAGCGTGCAGACCGAATCGATTCGCTCGTCGCCCACCTTCACAAAGCCCGGCTGAATATCGGTCACGTGAGCGCCGGTACGAATCTTCACCCCGAGCTTGGTCAGTTGCTCCACTGCCTTCACCTGAAGGTCTGGCGGATATACCCCAAGCACATGGGGTGAGCCCTCCAGGATCATCACCTGCGCCGACGACGGATCGATATGGCGGAAGTCCTTCGTCATATACAGGCGGGCAATATCCGAGATTGCGCCGGCAAGTTCCACGCCCGTCGGCCCCCCGCCGATGATGACGAAGTTCAGCGCGGGATGGGTTCCGTTCTCCATCATCTCGCGCTCCGCCAGCTCAAACGCCAGCAGGACCCGCCTCCGGATCTCGACCGCATCCTCCAGCGTCTTCAGGCCCGGTGCCAGCGCCGCCCATTCGTCCTTGCCGAAGTACGAGTGCGTCGAACCGGTAGCGATCACCAGGTAATCGAACTCCAGCCTCGAACCAGACTTCAGCAATGTCTGATTGGCGGCCAGGTCGAACCCGACTACCTCGTCCATCAACACCTGGACGTTGCGATACTGCCGGACCACCGACCGAATCGGCTGCCCGATATCCCCCGGCGACAACACAGCAAGCGCTACCTGGTAGAGCAGCGGCTGAAACAAATGGTAGTTGCGCCGATCCACAATCGTGACGTCGACCGCTTGATTGGCGAGCCCAATCGCGGCATGCAACCCGCCAAAACCACCGCCCACCACCACCACACGCGGCCGCAAAGCCGCACCCGATCCGCTCACACCTGTCGCCACCGCATGTCTCCGTCCGTATCCATCATTTCAGATGCGCGCCGCGGCGATTTCAGCGTACAGGTCAGAAATAGAAATTTCCTCACGGCACTCGAATCGAAACCACCGTCGCAAACCCCTGCGTTCCCACCGAAAACGAAATCGCCGTCTGCGTTGCCACAGCCGGCTGCGCCAACGGCACTACCGTCACGAGCCCGTCCAATCCCGAGACCACCACCGTGGCCCGCGTCGCCAGCACCTCTTCCGCCGGACAGCGACCGCGATCCGGGCAGACTCCGTTATACGCCGACATCGTCTGGTACACGCTGACCCCTGCCGCCGCCACCGGATGACCCGCTGGATCGACCACCTGGACCACAACCGGTGCCAGCGCTGCACCGTTGTGGACTATCTGCTGCCCTCCGCTGACCACCAGAATCCCCTCGCTGGCTGGTGCCACCCCATACGCATGGAAGCCGTCGCACACATTGCCCCACGCACATGCTGTTGCCGTGGCCTGGGCTCCTGCGGCGACTGGCCCCAGCACCGCAAACTCTGACGCGATGCCGATGCTATCTGTAACAGTAGTTGTCGCTGCTGCCGCAAACCCCTGGGTTAGGGTCCACTGCACCGCTTGACTCGCGGCTGGCGTACCGTTGGACAGCACAGCCGCCTGCAGCGTCAGCGTAACCGTCGCACTCGCGGCGATGTACGTCGCAGGGGACAGCGCCGTAACGCTCAACGCTGGCGGTGCAATGGGTGGAATCGCTGTAAAACTCACCGTCTGTTGCACACCGCCCTCAGTCGCAAACAGCGTGATCGTTCCCGCCGCCAGCGGAGTTACAGGAGTCGAAATCATTCCCTGCGAGTCCGTCACAAGCTGGCAGGTTGCCGCCCCACCGCACGCCGCGAGGGAGCCCGTTCCATTTGTAATCGTAATGGTTACAGTTCGCATCGCCAGCGGAGTGACGCCATCGTTCATCAGCACCTGCACCGCAAATGGAACTGCAGCCTGCGTTCCCGCCAGTCCTCCAGAGGCTGGCACGCTGACCACCCGCACCACATCCGGTCGTGCCAGAGCGAGAAACGAAAAGGTCTGGCTCGTCACACCGTCCGAAGCCGTAACAGTAATGGGCCCCGCAGCCGAAGCCACTCCAACCTCGAATGAATCGCCGTTGCCGTCCGTATTGCGATTCACCTGGGCTGTGGTCCAGTCGCTGAAGCCGAATGGCCCGCTCACGATGGAGTACAGCACACTGGTACTCATCGGCCCAAGGCCGCCGGGAGCGATCACCTGCACACCGAAGTTCACCGGGTCACCTACGAAAATCGTCGCGGGTGGCTGTTGAAGAATCGACATCGTCTCGCCTACACCGACGGCGGTGAATGTCGCTGTAACGGTGTTCGGCGAGTACACCGCGCTAAGCGTAATCGACCCCGGAGCAAGTGGAATCACGCCCGTGGTCACCATGCCGTTGCCATCGGTATCCAGCCGGCAGGCGGCCGAAGCATTGCCGCACGCGGTCAGGCCCACCACGCCCACCGGTCCTCCGAGCGCGACAGTGTATCCAGCCACCGGGTAGATCCCGTCCTGCAGGAGCTGCGCCGAAAACGGTGTTGCTGCGACTGCACCCACGGCCACATTTCCGGTCGGCGCACTCGTGATCGTCAGTGCAATGGTGTGTGCCAGGATAGAAAATGTAACAGTCTGTGTCGCACTGCCGTAAGTGGCTTGCACCGTGTACGTTCCCACTTGCGTCGCCTCGATACTCACGCCGGCAACGCCGTTCCAACCTGACGAACTCGTACACGTGTTGCTCTTGCATGGATCCAGCAGGACACCGGGCGGTGCGGTAAATGTAACCATTTCGTATTGATCGCGCGTCATGCCGTCCGGGCCGAACAGATTCACCGCGAACTGCCCGATATAGTCCCCGAGGTATGCCGAGGCCACCGGTGCCGACGCCACAGTCATCACATCCACATTGCTGACCCCGACGAACGATACGGTAGTGGTCACCGCACCATCTGACGCCTGAATCGTGATCGGCCCGATCGCCGTCGGTGTCACCGAGATCTTGACATCTCCCTGCCAATTCGTCGTCAGCGTACAAATCTGGCCGGCGCACCCGCTGAACGTCGCCGATCCGTTTGTGACCGTGAAGGTGACGTCGCGGCCGGGGTATCGTCCGCCGTTGTTCGTCTGCATGTCGGTCAACGCGATCGGAGTCGGCGCGATTACCCCCACCGGCAAATTGCCGCTCGGCGCGGAATAGACAAACAGTGATCCCGCCTTCGGAACAGCCGTGAAACTGGCGCTCTGGGTTAGACCGCTATCCCGCGCCACCATCGTCACCGCACCGGCAGCCAGCGGGGTTACGTCGGTTGACGCCATTCCCTGGGAATCGGTCGTCACCGTGCAGGCAGCGCCTCCGCAAGTCGCAAATTGAGCCGACCCTGCCGCCAGCGTGAACACCACCGCATCGCCCACCACCGGAGTCACCCCGTCTGCCTTAAGCACTTGCACCGCAAACGGCGTCGCCGTCACATCGCCGACATACATGGTTGCCGCCGGCGCGGTCACCAGCCGCATCACGTTCGGCAGAATCGCGGCGGTCGTGTACGTCAACGCCGCAGTCATGCTTGTGGTGGCATGGGTGGTGCGGTCGGTCACCACGATATCCACTGCGGCACCATCCACTGCCTTCGCCGCTGCCATCGTCGGTGCAGTGGCGACGATGGTATTCGCCGTCCAGCTGATTACCTTTGCCGCCACGCCGTTGATCATCAGCGCGTTTCCTGCGCGAAACCCCATCCCGGCGATGGTGATCGTCCCACCGGCCGCACCGATCGTCTGCGGCAGTATGCTGTCCGCGTAGAAGAGCCTTGCCTGGTAGTTGAAGTCCGGCCGCCCATCCCCCCGTTCATCCGCGATGCCAAAGCGCAGGTGAGTCATCTGCCCGGTCGCCGCGCTGATGGTGGTCATGCCCACCGCAACGCTGTTGAAAGCCGCATTGGTCACACCGAGCGAAGGTAAATCGGTCGCGCCGTCCGTCTCCGCAAACACTCCGATCACCGGCATCGCCTTGCTCAACGTCGCGATACCCTGCGCATCGAGAGCCGTCACCTCCACGGTAAAGCTCCGGCTCGGACGCACCGCAGCCTCCACATACGAGGCATGCCCGTACCCGCACAGCAGGCCCTTCCACCAGCCCCTCGCCGCAGCCTGGACCGGCGCTGCCGCAGTCCCGTCCTGTCCGTTGCCGCAGGTCGGCCCGGCGTCTGCCGCCGTCAACTCCAGGTTCGTCCCGCTGTACGGAGCGTTGCCGTAGCCGATCTGCGACACGGGCGACCCCGAGGGCGCGACGTTGCCCGGCGGATATGGTCCCAGCCCGTGCGTACCGGTGTACAGCGGATTTACCGCCTCCGTGGAGACCAGCAGGTTTTGCCACGGAACCTCGGTCGGAATCGGCACATAAGCAATCCAATACTGACCCATGCGATTCGGATCGGACGAGCCGAAACTTCCCTCCGCCGAGCCGTCCGCGACGCCAAACGGCGATCGGCCACCGCGTCGAAATCCCGCGCCAGTCACCCCCGAGGCCACCCAGAATGGGTCGAACGTCGAGCCGCCATTGGGTTCGCGCTTCACCACGACGTTGACACCAGCCATGCCCTCGCCCGTCGGAAAGTACAGATGCCCTGTTGCTTCGTTGGCCGCACTCAGGCTGTCCTGCTTACCCGACGCAACCGTCCCATTCCCTTTGATCTGATACACGGCCACCATCGACCCCACGTCATCCGGTCGCAGCTGAAATGGGCTCGGCAGGCACTGGTAGGCATACAGCCCGCAGATAATATCCAGCGGGTGCATGATCGGCCAGTGCATCGCCTGCTCGTGTGTGGGCGCGGGCGATCCCGTATACGCGTTGTCGTTCGTCTGCGACCAAGCCAGCCCCAGCACCCTCCCAAACACTCGCATCAGCTGATACTGCAGCTCCAGTTGCGCCTCGGGAGCCGCTCCCGTACACCGTCCGTTCACCACGATCATCGCGTGCAGAATGTATCCCGCCGGGTCGAAGCTGTCCACCGTCTCTGTCACTGCATTCTGTCGGCACCCACTCGGATCGCTCGCCCCCGAGCCCAGCAGCAGATCCGTCACACTCCCATCCGTGTCGTAAATCACCGCCAGCGGAACCGCCGACGCATTCGCGCTCATCACATCGTCCGGGAACGCCATCCCCGACGCGTCAAGAAACACATTCTGCCCACTTACATGCTCCGCCAGCGTGCCACCCTGACTCACCGTGATACTCGCCACAGGTAAATTCCACACGCCCGCCGCAGCGGCCACCAGCGCATCCGCCGCCTGATGATCCACGCTCGCACTCAAACCGCCGGGGTCTGTGTAGTACCGCAGATTCGCCTGCCTCCAGCCAATGGGCTGCCCTTCCTGCCCCGTAAAGAACGGTCGGCCCGTCACGAACCGAGGCCCACCCGCAAACGCCACCGCAGGCAATAGAACGGCGAATGCCAGAACCCACCATCTAATACCGCGCATCGTCCGCCTCGCCCGCCAACCGGGCTCGAGCCCCGCGCAGCAGCGACAACACGTCCGGCAACGCCACGCTTGCGCCGCCTGTATCCGGCCAGGGATGCACCGGACCACCAAACGCCGTCACCCGCGCATTGGCCGAGGCGCCGCTTCCCCGCACCGCGCGTGCCTGAATCCAGCGCAAATCCACCATCGGCGCCGGGGCATATTGGCCCGTGTCGACCGGCGCAACCCCGCCCGAATCGGCAATCGGAGCCGCACCCGATGCCACCAGCGGAATCGCTCCATCCATCCCGCCCACGGGCGAACTCATTCCAGAGGCCCCGCGCGCGGTCAGCAGCATGAGTCGGCTCTGCCCCACGCGATACCGCTCCGGCTGTGCCGTCCACAGGCCGGCCCACTCGCGCAACACGTACCAGCCCGTCTTCGGACAACCCCGTACCGCCGCGTCGATGCGGAACCGCACATCCACGAAACCAGCGCTGTCATTACGCGAAACCGCCTCCACCTGCCCGCTGAAGATGACCGCCGCATGGCTCGCCATCTGCTGCAACTCCGCGCCCACCGCCGCCGGAACCTGCGCCCCGCAAGGCACAGTCAACGCCCAAAACGCGATCAGCCTCCAGCCCATACAACCTCCGACCCTTACCCCTTACTTTCGTCACGGGAGAGCCGTTGGCTGCACAGTGTTCTGAATCGCTACACAATCTAACGCTCTGGATAGAAATCGAAAAACGCTTCGATGCTCAGCCGCAACTGCGCTTCAATCTGCTCCCGGCTGCCTTCCAGAATGTGCATCGTCACGCCAGTCTCATTGCCGTTCTTCAGCGCGATCGGCGCTTCGCCGACAGTCGCAATCTCATCCGCCGGTAGCAACCGCATTCCATAAACCATTACCAGATTAGCCATATCCCCATTCTTTCACCCCAACCGCCGTCGCCCGTTGAATCCTTTCCCGACGCCCCGCATTTACACTAGTGAAGCTTATGACTCCCGAAATCACCACCCCGACCCCTGAAACTCGCGACGTAGTCATCCTCGGTTCTGGATGCGCAGGTCTCACCGCCGCTATCTACGCCGCGCGTTCCAACCTCAAACCGCTCGTCCTCGAAGGCCACGAGCCCGGCGGCCAGCTCTCGATCACCACGCTCGTAGAGAACTTTCCCGGCTGGCCCGACGGTATCCAGGGCCCCGAGCTGATCGAGAATATGAAGCTCCAGGCCCAGCGCTTCGGCGCCGAGCTTCGCATGGCGCACCTTAGCGCCGCCGACCTGACCGCGCATCCCATCAAGCTCACCGTCGGCAAAGACATCATCCACACCCGGACGGTCATCATCGCGTCCGGAGCCTCGGCCCGCTGGCTCAACCTGCCCTCGGAACAGGCGCTCATCGGCAATGGAGTCAGCTCGTGCGCTACCTGCGATGGCTTCTTCGCGCGGGGCAAGGAGATCGCCGTCATTGGCGGCGGCGACAGCGCGATGGAAGAGGCCCTCTTCCTCACCCGCTTCGCCACCAAGGTCACACTCATAAACCGCACCGACCGCTTCCGCGCATCGCCCATCATGCTGGAGCGCGCCAAGGCCCATCCCAGCATCCGTTTCATGACCTCAACCATCGTCGAGGAGGTGCTGGGCGTGGAAGAGAAAGACGTCAAGGGTCTGCGCATCAAGAACACGGTGTCGGGCGAAGTCTCGATCCTGCCGGTCTCCTTCATGTTCCTCGGCATCGGCCACATCCCCAACGCACAGGCCTTCAAGGGCATGATGGACCTCGACGAAGACGGCTATATCCTCGCCAGCGATGACGTCCACTGCACCCTCAACGGCCAGGTGTTGCCCGGCGTCTTTTGCGCGGGCGACATCAAGGACCGCAAGTACAGGCAGGCGATTACAGCGGCGGGATCGGGATGCATGGCGGCGCTGGAAGTGGAGAAATATTTGGAAGCGCACGGACGCTGATCAAACGCTGTGCCTTTGACGCGAAGCGCACAAGTCCGCCCGGTGGCCCCGTGCTGCCCGTCCAGCGTCAGGGCGTTTTTTGCTCTTGCTTTCAACATTGAAGGGATCATGCCATCGAAGACGCCGATTTCCTCCAACGATTCCCGAACCTGTATCACGTGACGTTTGCCGTAAATGTCGAAAGTATCCGGCGACACGGACTGTTGAGTTCTGCAGCGCTGGCGGATCTTTATGAATTCACGAAGGAAGAGCGCGACGCTTGCCTCGCAAGACGACGCCTCTGCAATCAGGATCTTCGCGGCATTTGTCTCCGTGACCAGCAACCGGCGCACGAGTCAAAGATGAAAAGCTGCCTTATGAATATCAGCGTCGCTGATTGGTTGTCGCTGCTCAATTCGAAGATTTTCTTCTTTGTCGATGAGCAGAAAGCGACACGTTTCGCCGAAACATATGGCGATTACAAGAACGTTCTCGTAGTGACTGATACCTCCGAATTGCTTCGTCGGTGTGCAAGCTATGTCACGCTTTGTCGAATTAACTCGGGAGCATTCTTATACAACCCTCGTCCGCGCGGTCGCGATTCATTTATTCCCTTGCCTCAATACAAATACAAGAACAAGCGGGATACGCCCGCCGAACTAACGATCGACGAAGCAATCCCCGATATTCTGGATTTTTCCCGAATCGTGTCATGCTGACTCGAATTGAGGACGAAAAGCTGATCGTTCTGGTGCTCGAAGTTGCCCATCGCAGCATCGTTTACGACCGCTGACGCAAACCCAAGTCGCTGACCAACGCGCAGTAGTCTCGCAAGATTTTGCAACTAGTCGTCCGGCGCGTCGTCTACTTAGACAGAGTCCTAAATCCAACCCGCTACGATTTCATCAGACCGGAGCAATTTTGCGCCTTACTCGAATCCTGCTGCCGACGCTCCTGCTCGTAGCATCCGCCGCCCTCTCGCAGCAGACCGCAAGTTTCACGCCTCCACAGCAATCGAAC
>JANXWZ010000231.1 GCA_025350865.1 Rhodanobacteraceae bacterium | reverse complement strand
TCCCATGATCCGTGGGCTTGAAATTCAGGGCGAGGTTGCCGACTGCCTTCAATCAGCGATTGAAGAGCAGGTCACAAACGGCCTCGCCATCCGTGCTGCGTTGCTGGTTCGGGCCCTAGGGGTGACAGCATGAGCACGATCCTAATCCGCAACGGCCACACAATCGACCCCGCCAACGGCCTCGACGCTCCTCGCGACCTTCTGCTGCGCGACGGTCTGATCGCCGCCATCGACAGGCCCGTAGCCTTTGACTCTGTGGAAGTAGAAGAGACTATCGACGCTGCCAGCCACATCGTGGCTCCCGGCCTGATCGACATTCACGTCCATCTCCGCGAACCCGGCCAGACCTGGAAGGAGACCATCGCGACCGGCACACGCGCGGCAGTCGCCGGTGGCTTCACAACCGTGGTCGCGATGCCCAACACCGTTCCGGTCAACGACTCTGTGGCTACACAAGACTGGATGCTTGATGCAGCCCGCAACCCATTCACACGGCTCTTCGCAATGCCTGCCGCGACGGTTGGCTCGATGGGGGAACACCTCACCGACTTTGAAGCCCTCGCCAAGGCCAGAGCCGTTGGCTTTACCGACGACGGCAAGCCCATCCTTCGCGATGCCGTCATGCGTGCCGCACTGGTCGCGGCCGCACGCCTCGGACTGCCGGTCTCGCAACACGCCGAAGACCCGACGATGTCGAACGGCGCGATCATGAACGCGGGACCGGTCTCCTTTCGGCTTGGGCTTCGCGGGTACCCCGCCGAAGCCGAAGCGCGTATCGTCAACCGCGACATCGCGCTGCTCCGCGAGATCGAACTCGACGAAAAGCTGCGCCCGCACCTCCACGTCCAGCACGTGTCTACCGCATTGGCGTTGCAGGCCATCCGCGAGGCAAAGGCTCAGGGTCTCCACGTTACGTGCGAGGTCGCACCGCACCACTTCGCGCTCACCGACGAGGCCATCGGCGACTACAACACGAACTGCAAGATGAACCCGCCGCTCCGCTCTGAAGCCGACCGCCAGGCCGTGCTGGCCGCGTTGCTCGACGGCACAGTCGACTGCATCGCCACCGACCACGCGCCACACGCACGCCACGAAAAGGAAGTCGAATTCGAGCGCGCGCCGAATGGCATTACCGGCATCGAGACCTCGCTCGGGCTGTCGCTGCGAATCCTACACCGCGAGAACGGCATGACGATTTCGCGCGTGATGGCGCTGATGTCTACGTCTCCGGCGAAACTTGTAAAGCTTACAAATGCCGGCTCCCTCGCCCCGGGCAAGTGGGCCGACCTCGTCATCTTCGACCCCACCCCCGAGTGGCCTTTTGACTCTTCTGCCGCCCTGTCCAAATCGAAGAACTCGCCCTTCGACGGCGCGACGATGCTCGGCAAGGTAAGGGCCACAATCGTGGCCGGTAAGGTCAGATTTCGAAGCTAGCCGAGGTCATTCTGAGTGAAGCGAAGAATCCCAGTATTTCGTCTTCGCAATCAATCGACCTACTACTGCAACTCCCCAGCCACCGGCCAGCC
This sequence comes from Rhodanobacteraceae bacterium, assembly GCA_025350865.1. GTDB lineage: Bacteria > Acidobacteriota > Terriglobia > Terriglobales > Acidobacteriaceae > Edaphobacter. The sequence continues at coordinate 52,220 of JANXWZ010000231.1, read as the reverse complement.
ATCTGCCGCCCACCCCAGCTTGCGAATCGCCAGCACCGGCTTGTCGTTTGACCCGCTATCCGCCTCGTAGTGCAGACTGAATCGCTCGCCAGTTCCATCGGTGTCGGGAATCAACCCGAAGTGGCCCGGCCCGATATGTTCCCCATCCGTCGCCAGGAACGGCTCACCATCCTCATCGCGCAGGTCCTTGCCTTTCCGGTCGACGTACGGTCCTGTTGCCTTGCGCGAGCGCCCTACGTTGATGTGGTACGTGCTCCCCGCCCCGTGGCAGCATGAGCCGTGGTTTACGAAGAGATAGAACCAGCTGCCATGCTCGATGATGGCCGGCGCTTCGCTATTCATTGCGACGTCATAGGGGATTGAGTGCGGCTTGAGCCTCAGCCCGGTCTTCGGATTCAACTCCACCAGCTTGATCGGCCCTGCATACGACCCGTAGCAGAGCCACAGCTTGCCGGCCGTGGTCATCACGACGCCCGGGTCGATTGCATTCAGCTGCACTTCGCCGTCGGACCGCACGATCATCCCGTGATCGACCCACTTGTAGCCCGCAGCCTTCGGGTCGAGCGTCGTGTTCGTTGCGAGCCCGATCGCCGAAGCATAGTGGTCCCACTTCGATACCGCGTAATAGAGAAAGTAATGGTCGCCCACACGAAGGATGTCCGGCGCCCACGCATCGAGCCCGTCGTTGCCCGGGGCGTACTTCACCACGGTTCGCGGTAGCTCATTGAAGGCCGCGCCGCGATACATCCACGTATGCAGGTCCGGCGACGTGAAGAAGGGAACGCCGCGACCACTTGAAAATACATACCAAAGATCGCCTTCATGCACGAGCGTTGATGGATCATGCAGCACCGGCATTCCACTTGCGCCATGCTCCGCCGGCGTAGGCTCATCGGGAGTGAGATTCACAGGAGCCTGTGCCGCCGCGCTTGCAGCCATCAAGGCAAGCAGCAGAGCGGCGGCTTTCATGCCGTCTCCAGCAGGCTCATCTTTCTGGCCACACTGGTCAGAATCTCCAACGCCTGATCCAGCTGCTCCCGCGTGTGCTCGCTGGTCATGATGATTCGCACGCGTGCCTTGCCCTCCGGCACCGTGGGGAAGGCGATGCCGGTCGCCATCAGTCCAGCCTCGAAGAGAGCCTTCGAGAACTCCATCGTCTTGCGGCCATCGCCAAGGATGATGGGGATAATCGGCGTCTCGCTGGCCGGTGTGGTGCGCCCGCCAATATCGAACCCAACACCCGCAAGCTGCTCCTTGAAGTAGGCAGTGTTCGACCATAACCGCTCGATCCGCTCAGGCTCGTTCTCGAGGATGTCGAAGGCCGCAATGCAGGTGGCAGCGACCGATGGCGGGTGCGAGGTCGAGAACAGGAACGGCCGTGCCCTGTGGTACAGATAGTCAATCAAATCGCGGCTTCCGCACACATATCCGCCCAGGGCGCCGATGGCCTTCGACAACGTTCCAACCTGCACATCGACCTTGCCGTGCACACCAAAGTGATCCACCGAGCCACGTCCGTTGCGGCCCAGAACGCCGCTCGCATGCGCGTCATCGACCATCATGATCGCGCCATACTTCTCGCACAGCGCAGCCAGTTCGCCGACCGGCCCGATGTCGCCATCCATTGAAAACACGCCGTCGGTAATGACGAGTTTCTTGCCCGGCTCGTTCGCGACCTCCTGCAACAGCTCTTCGCAATGAGCGACATCTTTGTGCCGAAATACCTTAATCTTCGCCCGCGATAAACGCGCTCCGTCGATGATCGACGCGTGGTTCAGTTCGTCCGAGAGGATGAAGTCTTCCTTGCCCAGGATCGACCCGACGGTGCCTGCATTGGCCGTGAATCCAGACTGAAAGACGACGCAGGCTTCGACATTCTTGAAGCGTGCAATCTTCTCTTCGAGCTCCATGTGGATGCGCATCGTGCCAGCGATCGTGCGGACCGCGCCGGAGCCGACGCCATGCTCTTTGACGGCACGGATTGCTGCCTCTTCGAGCTTCGGATGATTGCACAAGCCGAGGTAGTTGTTACTCGCGAGGTTGATTACCTTGCGTCCGTCGTAGGTGCAGACCGGTGCCTGGATGTCGTCCAGCAGGCGCAGCTTGAAGAATGTTCCTTTGGCTTTCAGTTCGTCGAGTTGTGCTGTCAGGTGTGCGAGTTGCGGGCGGGTAGTTGCGGTAGCCATGGAATAAATCGTAAACCTTTCGGAGCAAGGATGCCTTGAACCTCATTCAGCGCATCAGAACATCTATGAGCAATTTCACGACGTCCACAAGCCCTTTCAGGATCACCGCAATCGCAACTGTCATGCTGTTTGCTGGTTGCCAGAGCTCACAGGACAAAGCCAACGAGCAAGCTGTGGTGCAGGCGAAGCAGCAGGCCGCAGCCACCGGCAACGCCCAGAAGGTAGTCGCGACCGATAAGGACGGCACCACGACGACAACGGTAGTGCAGCCTCCGCAGCCCGGACAGACAGCGCAACAGGTCACCGTGACCAAGACCACAAGCGCTACCACGAACCCAACCCCTGCTGGCGCGCCAGGCGTAGCGACGGCTCCCGCGCCCCCGCCCAGCGCTCCGGTGATCACGCCGGTGGACGTGCAGATTCCCGCCGGAACCGAGCTCTCCATCCGCGTCAACCAGCGCATCAGCGTCAAGGAAGCTCACGTCGGCGACCGCTTCACGGGCGAGGTCGTTCGACCCATCATGTCGGGCAATAGCATCGCCATTCCGGCGCTGACTCCGGTTGAAGGCGTGATCGACGCCTCGCATCGTCGCGGCCACTTCAAGGGCAGCTCGATCCTCGAACTCCGCCTGGTATCAATGAACATCAGCGGTCAGCGGTACTCGCTCGACACGGCCGAAAATGTGCGCACCAAGAAGGGCAAGGGCAAGCGCTCAGCGGCGTTTATCGGCGGAGGCACAGGGGCTGGAATGCTGATCGGCGGCCTGGCATCGGGCGGCGTTGGCCTGTTGGTCGGCGGTCTTATCGGTGGAGGCGCAGGTACGGCAGTCGGCGGACTTACCGGTAATCGAGACATCATCATCCCGGCAGAATCGGTCGTGAACTTCAAGCTTGCGGACGATCTGGCAGTCCAGCCCCAGTAATCTATTTCTGGTAAGGAAACTCGCTCACCCAGTGGAATCCGCGCGTCGTCAGCGGTTTCCACCGGGTGGGCTTATTAGTGTAAAGTTCATGGTGGATGCCGTCTTCGTCTCCACGCCCTGTCGGCACCAACGTCAGGTGTGTTGGGTCCGGCCTGGTTGCTGCGAACGTGATCTTCGACTTGTCGGGCCGCGTGAATTCAACCGTATGCTTTGCGATGTCAGTGGAAATAGCAAAGCCCGAAGCCTTGCCTGCTCCATCCTGAAAAACCGCCCGCTCATTCGAGTTGATGTCGAGTTCCACAAACGCTTGTTTGTCTTCTGACAAAACAGGGTTGGGAATGACCCCGCCCTTAGGCCCGGCTATCGTTGCGCTGTCGATCCGCCACGCACCTTGGAGCGGTACCACAGCGATCAGTCTGGCATGCGTCTCCTTCCAGGCAGGAATTGTCTCCGTGAGTACTGCTACGAACGTCAGCACCGTGAAGCCGATCTCGACGCCGATGATCGTACGGCGAGCCCAGGTTCGGGTCGATGGCGGAGCCCACGCGCCGCTAGGCGCAGCGGGACGATGCAGCCAAAAGATGCGCCACAGCACACCCGCATCTGACAGGGTCAGGAATAGTGCAAGCAGCAGCAGATGCCCGGCATACAGCTTCACCGGCACATCGAAACACAAATTGTAGAGCAGTACATTCGACATGACGAAGGCCGTGAAAATGGCACCCACCAGCGCAGTACGCCGGAGCAACAGCAGCAGACCCGCGAGCAGTTCCGCGCCGCCGCAAATCATTTCATACACCGGGTTGACGCCGATGAAACTCCACAGCAGAGCCATCGGTGAATGCATTCCCATCGGCTCGCTGAGCGACGCGATGGACGGCGGCGGCATCTGGAGCGGGAACACCTTATCGATCCCATACACTACCAGGCCAAACCCAACCGTCAAGCGGATAAGAAAGCGCAGCCATGCCGCCAGCGTCTGGTATTGCAACCGTCGGCGGTCAACAGCCGACCACATTGCCGTGGCCAGTATCGATACCGCTAGCAACAAACCGACTGCAATCCAGATGATCGCCGTGTCGCCGGAACCCGTGGAGTGAATCTTGTCTCCCGGTGGTGCAACATGAAACAGATGCTGTGCCAGATATTGTGCGGGCAGCAGAACGGTCATGCCGACACCGTCCTGCACCGCGTCGCCAAAATGTGGGATCACTTGCCAGATCGTCGCGTTGCCGTTGCACAGGCACCACAGCACTCCATAGCAGAAGGCAAAGCGAAAGCCGATGCGCGTCGGCAGCGAACACGGCTGGGGTTGCTGTCACACGGCAACGTCGGTAAACGCCAGGTCCATCCGTGGCTCAGTCGGCATCCTGCGATTCTCTGGGCTGCCTCGCCCAAGGTCAAGCAGATTTTGCGAGATGCTGCTCCACCAACTCAATCGCATCGGCCATCACCGCGTGTGCGTCACCCACGCCGTGCAGCCAGTGGACGGGATGCAGTTCCCCTTCACGGCGGAACCAGGTCGTCTGCCGCTTGGCATAGTTCCGGTGCCCCTGCTGTGCCGCCGCAATCGCCGCCGGCTCGGTCATCGCGCCGTCGAGGACTTCGGCAGCCTGAACGTAACCGAGCGAAGTGAACGGCCTGCAATCCGCGCCGAAATCGGCGATCAGGCTGCGCGTCTCCTCCACCAGCCCGTTGCGAAACATCGCCGCCGCACGCTCGTTAATGCGTGCATAGAGCAAGTCGCGGGGCGGAGCCAGCCCGATCCGTAGCACGGAGTAGCCACGCAACGCATCGCGGCCCTGCTCCCATTGCTCCGTCATGGGACGCCTCGCTGCCAGCGACACTTCAATGGCGCGCACAACTTTCGACACATCGTTGGCATGGATCAGCCCGGCAGCCGCCGCATCAAATCGAGCCAGCGTCCGGTGCAGATGCTCGGGACCACGCGTGGCCGCCCGCTTGCGCAGCAGTTCCCGCAAAGCCTCGTCACGCGGAGGAGCGGCGAAGAGTCCATCCAGCAACGCGCGCAGGTAGAGCCCGGTACCCCCGGTCACAATCGGCAGCGTGTGGCGCTGCTTCAGCTCCGCCAGCACGGCGCGGCCATGCCGGGCGTAGTCGCCCGCTGTACAAACTTCATTCGGATCGTAGAGATCGAGCAGATGATGCGGCACCGATGCACGCTCGGCCAGCGTCGGCTTGGCGGTTCCAAGCTCCATCCGCCGGTACACCGCCACAGAATCACACGACAGAATCTCGCCGCCAAACCGGCGTGCCAGTTCCAGAGCCAAGGCAGTCTTGCCCGAGGCTGTCGCGCCGAAGATGACGATCAGTGGAAGCATGAAGTAGAGCCTACAGCCGCCACCATCCGGGATGGAACAGATGCAACGGTCGACCGCGCAGCAGGAGGAAGATCAAGACCACCAGCCCAAGCCAAAGCAATCCACGCAACTGGCTGAGCCGTTCCCGCCGTAGCGCAAGTGTGTGGTCTTGCTCTGGGGTCGTCAATAGCTAGTTCCCCGGTTTCAGCAACGGGGTTGGAGCAACTGGTTCCTTATACGGTGGTGGAACCGGCTTTCCCTGTGCCACCAAAGCCTCGTCTACCATGCGAAAGACATCCACGAGCGGGTATGCACCTTCCAGCTTTTCGCCGTTGATGAAGAGGACGGGGGTCGCTTCCACGCCCAGATCTTCGCCGATCTTCATCGACGCTTTAACCTCTGCCTGATCCTGCTTCTTGATGCAGGCCGCCACGTCTTCGGTCTTCAGGTTGTTTTTCTTTGCTTCGTCCATGGAGAGCTTGTCGAGCAGCTCGTTGGCTTTCTCCACGCTGTGCTCAGCACCGCCCAGATCCGGTGCGTGCAGATGGATGTAGTCCACCAGGTTCCAGTATCCAGCCATGCTCTTCTGGCCGACGCAGTTGGTGTCGATCGCGGCGCGCATCGCCCACGGGTGCTGCGATAGCGGAAAGTCCTTGTACTCGATGCGCACATTGTTTCCGTAGCGATCCAGCAGGGCAGGGAACAGCTGCGCGTGCATCTTGGCGCAGAACGGGCATTCAAGATCGTCGAAGACCACGATGTCTACAGGGGCGCCCTCAGGGCCGCCACGCGCCGGGCGTCCCGCGCCGGAGATCACCGTCCGCGGATCCTGACTGATGTCGTACTTGTTGAACTGGGCGAGGGTCTTGCCGTCGGTGGAGAGCAGGAACGGCACGGGGTGCGAGGGCGCGCCATCAGCCGACACCACGATCTCGATCTTGTCGAAGCCGGCAACGTCCGACGGTGTTCGTGGGCCGACCTTCATCGTGTAGTTCGGCGGGATCTTGGTGCGGCTGCGAATCAGTAGCTCAACGCGCCGCGAAAGATCCGGCGACAGGGTTCCGGGCGGAGGCACCTGGGCATGGCAGCCAAGAGTTACGATTGCGGCGGCGAACAGGAGGGCGTAGACGGTTTTAATTGAGGGTCGCACACCGCGATTATCGCACTTACAACCCCGAACTGGCACGTTTTGGGCAAGCGCTCCAGGCTTCATAAAGGCCGGTCCTCGTTTTAGAAAAGCCGTTCCGCGCGCCGCAGATTTCCCGCTGCCCCAATGTTCGCCAGCGTGAAATTGAACCGGTAGGTCCCGTCGTTGCGAACCGAACCCAGCTGCAGCTTGCGATATTCGATCGCCAGCCCGCAGCAATTCCAGTTGTAGCTGGCCTGGACGGTGGCGTACTGCAGCAGCGCCGGATAGACGGTGGTCGTGGTGTTTGTCGTCGTTCCGCTGACCGTCACCGCCGAGGAATTTGTCGCTCCGTAGAGGGCTTTCAGGTCGATACCAGTATTTGCTGCGATCGAAAAGCCGCGCTTCACCGGATTCCCGTATCCCCCGAGGACGCGCAGCTGGTTGAAGTCCGAGATCGCTGAAGTGACCCCGTTCGACGACGCGACTCCAACGGTCGGCGTGGGATTCTCGGTGTAGAAGCGGCCCGGCGCGTCCAGCCGCGCGTAGCTTAGCGCGGCAAACGAATGGCCCTGGTGGAGGTCAATAAACACGTTCGACGAGGTGAACTTCCGCGCACCGGTGTCCAGGTCGAAGTCCCATTCGATGTCGGTGTGCGCGCTGGTCCGGAAGCGCAGACGAGAGATCACCGGCGACACCTCGCGCGGCTCCGTCAGGAAGGCCACGCCGGATAAATCGAGCGTGGTCTGGAAGATATTCCGCCGTCCGTTGATGATTGCGCCGCCGAAGTTCTGGTCGAAGAAATACTTCTGCGTCACGCGCCAGGAGATCAACTCATCGCTCGGACAGCGGCCCTCCGGCTGCGCGGCTGGCTCGTCCCCCGCCACTGGCATATCGTCTTCCGAGTTTGGCGCATCGGAGTTGAAGCCCGGCGAACTGGCCACGGCGGATCGTCCGCAGGTTGAACTCTGCCCACTTTTCGATGCCGCCACCCGCCGGAAGACGCGTTGCGTTACGCCGTACTCGGCCTCGTTAGTATTTGACACCACTTCCATTGCATCGAAACGCAGGATGTTGAAGAATCCCGACACCCCATCGGTCAGCCGGTAGGTCAATTCCGGCTCAATCGTATGCCGTAGTTCGGTTCCAAAAAATCGCTGCAGATGGTGGGGCTGAAATGTCCTGGTCACTACCGGCGGACGAACAGCCAGCGCGAATTCGAAGTCCGACCGGGTCTGCGCCGCCTCGCTCTGCTTCGGCCCTTGCCCGGCAACCGGAGTTACGCGCGAGCGGGAGTAGATGGTCTCCCGCGCAGCAACTGACGGGACGATGTGCCAACCCTCAAACGAGATCGGGTAGCTGGCCTGCGGATGCAGGTCGAACCGCTCGACAATACCGCCGGTCTCGAAGTTTGGCTGCGTGCGCTTCAACCCGGAGGCCGAGCTTTCCATCGAAATCTCCAGCCCGGTCGAGAACTCGTTTCCCGTTCCCGGTACGCGGTGTTCGGTCGTGGTGAACGAGACGGTCGGAACATGAAAAATCCTCACCTGTTGCTGCGGCGTCGAACCCTGTGCCACCAGCTTGATCCCCTGATACCGGTCGGCAAGCGCGCCTAGTTCCATGCGCTTCCACTGATGCGTGTAGTAGGCGGTCGAGACGATGTCCGAAGTTACCGCCTGGTTGAACGTGTCGCTGAACGCCTCGCGATAGATATAGCTGGAGAGGTAATCGATATTGGCTGCTACCCGTGTGTTTTCGGTCAGATCATGCCGGCCCGCGAACACCACCTCTTCGCCGCCCTGGTTCAGGCTGCCCTTGCGGCGATCCGTCACAGCCGAGTAATGCAGCGCGGCGAAGTCCAGGCCCTGGCCGCGATAGCGCAGCGTCGCATTCTGCTCCCAGCCGATTTGCGAGTAATAGGCCGCGCCCACCCGCAGATCGATCGACCGGGTGAGCGCCAGGTACGCCTGCTCCCCAATCACGACGCCCTTCTGGTTTGAGATGTCGACGGTGGGTATCAGGAACCCCGACTGGCGGGCCTCGGCGTCCGCCGGATGCGTTGCATACGGGAGAAACAGGATAGGAAAGTTCAGCAGCCGGAAGGTAGCATTCCGGGCGCTGGCCTTCTCGCGATCCAGCGAAATGTGCGCTGCAGACAGCAGCCAGTCAGGATGCGGAAGCTGGCACGAGGTCACCGTGCCTTCATACACGTCGTACGCATCGGGGCCGGTCTTCACCACCACACGTCCCGTAAAGAGGAAGGGGCTGTCAGTCGTGTAGACGATGCGGTGCGCGATGGACGACATCTGGATTCCGTACGAGCCCGACACATCGTAGAAGCGCCCAGTCTCGGTGCGCAGGTTGTAGGTGCCGTGAGTGGCGGAGATGCGTTCCTGGGTTCCAGTCTTCGTCACCAGCACCCGCCCGGTCATGGTCGCTTCGCCGCTGTTCGAGTCGTACTCCACGTGATCGGCCTGGACGCGGCGATCCTTGTAGGAAATCACGACATCCTTATCCAGCACGTAAACGCCGCCCCGGTAGCTCTGCGGCCCACTGCTCTCGATTGCCACCATTTCAGCCGGAGGAGCCGCAACTACAACGTGTGCAACGGGATAGACGATCTCCGAGGGAGCGTCCGGGAGTTGCACCGCGAGTGGTGCAGCTTCGTTTCCTGCAGGAGCGATGGCCGGGGGTGCCTGAGTCGTCATCTGTTGTGCACACAGAGGCTTGCAAGCAACGCTCAACAGCGTGATAGTTATAAGGAAGTAACCAGCAAAAAAAGGTTTTGAAATTCGTCCCAACGTGCCACCGCTCGAACCAAAGGGTGCCCGGTAAGGCCGAATCTGACTGCGAAATTGCTTGGGCTTGCTGACGGACGACACACACCAAGGCTAAACGATTTCGCGTCGTTTTCGCCAAGATGTACGAAGGATTGAAGACCATGGGTTCAGCGCAACTCGATTTTGTTACGTCGGAAGAGACTTCCGGACCTGCTCTGGCACCAGCCCCTCGGCCCTCGGCCCTGCGGGAGCAAGTCGCCGAGCGCCTGGCCGCGCACCGCCAGCGTCGGGAACGACAGGGTGCGGCCGAGTCCGAGCCCAGCGCGGCCGAGGTCAAGTCCCCGAAGAACAAGATCGCCGCCGCCGTCGCCGAGCGCTACGCCCACACGCCCAGTTACCGGGCCGTGCTGGCCGAGCATGCCAAGCGAGCCATTCAGGAGGCCGCCGCTGCTGCCGAAATCGCCCAGCGGAATGCGGAGGCCGTCGCCGCCGCGCAACACGAGCTGCTCGGTGAGCTCGAACTCTGGAACGCCCCGCAAACCTTCACAGCGGAAACCGCCGTCGCTATCGTTACTTCGGAAACCAGATCGGAACCCAGACCGGAAACCAGATCGGAAACCAGACCGGCACCCGCCCGCACCCCGGGAATCACGGTCCGCCTGTACGAAGATCTGCCGCCCACGCTCCCGGCCGCCAGCGCGGCATGGATCTCCCGCGCTCCCGAGCACGACGCCCACGAGTCGGTCGCGCTCGACGCCGAGATTGAGTTCCGCCAGGCGCCGGTTTGGGATGAGTTCTGGGACGACGCCGAGCCTAACGTTCCGCTGCCGGCCAATCTCCTCGAATTCCCCCGCCAGCTGGTAGCTGCGCGCAAGGCCCGGCCGCGCATCGCCGAAGGTCCGTTGCGCGAGGAAGTTACCCCGCGCACGGCGCAACTTCGCATCTTCGAGGTGGAACCGGAGCAGATCGACACCGCTCCTGCGCCGCTTCCCGCAGCACCCGAGTGGACCAGCTCCATCCGGCTCGATGCTCACACCGTCACTGAGCCCGTCGCCAAACCCGAGACTCCGGTGCTTGCCTCATTGCTTCCGCCGCAAACCGCCCCGCTGCAACTGCGGGTCATGTCGGCGATGGTGGACGGCATCCTGGTGTCGGCGGGCGCACTGGCTTTTGTCGCGGCGTATGCCCGGGCCGGTGCCGAGCTTCCCACGGGAATCCCGGCCGTACTCGCGGTCCTCGGCATTCTCGCGGTTGTCCACGTCGCCTACCAGCTGCTGTTCTTTACCTTGTCCGATGAGACCCCCGGGATGCGCTACGCCCGCATCGGCCTTTGCACGTTTACCGACGAGAACCCGACCCGCGCCGCCATGCGCCGCCGCATCCTCGCTCAATTCATTGCCGTGTGCCCGCTGGCCCTTGGTCTGCTCTGGATTCTGCTGGATGACGATGCTCTTGGCTGGCACGACCGGCTTTCCCGCATGTACCAGCGCGCCTACTAAGGACCAAAAATGTTGCAACACCCAGACACCATCTGAGCATCCTTCTGCATCCAATACCAAAGGTAAAACCGTCCGAGCCGAGGCGCGGACTCTCCACGATGAGCGAATTCCCAGCCATAGCCAGCGCCGTTCCATCGTTCCGCACTCCGCCAATGGCGCTGGGCGAGCGGTTTTCCGCAATCATCGAAGCTTTGCCTGAAGCCATCCTCTGCGTCGACCGCAGTTGGTATATCACCTACGCCAATCCGGAAGCCATCCGCATCTCGCGACCACAGCCTGAGCTCTTCCCAACCAAAACGTTGTGGGATCTCTATCCGCAAGTCATCGGAACCGAAGCCGAAACGCGCTATCGCCGCGCCATGGAGACTGGCGGTCGCGATCGCTTTGAGTACTACTACGAACCCTTCGATCATTGGGTCGACGTCAATGTTCTCCCTACCGACGATGGCTTTGCACTCCATTACCACGACATCACCGCGCGAAAGCGATATGAAGAGCGTGAGGCGATCCTTAGCCGCCAGGTCCGGCTAGCCTTTGAGGCCATTCCTGAAGGTGTGGTCATTATCGGCAACGATTGGCGATTCACATTCGCCAACCAATGCGCCCAGAAGCTGTTGGGAACCGCCGAAATCGTAAGCCACAACATCTTTGAACTCTTCCCCGGCAATGCCGAAGAGCCATTCGCTTCCGCCTATCGCAGCACCATGACGACACGCGAATCGACCGAGTTCGAAGCGTTCCACGGCGAACCTATCAATACCTGGTTCAAGGTGCAGGTAAAACCCTACGAAGACGGGATTATCGTCTTCTTTGCCGACATTTCGCGCCGTAAAGTGGCTGAACTTCGCGAGCAGGAGACGGCCGTCCGTCTCGCCCAGGTCCTCGATGTCACGTCCGACGCGGTTATCACGCTGGATCGTAATTGGCGCTTCACTTACCTCAACCCACAGGCCTCGCGTCTCATCAACCGCGAGAACAACCTCCTTGGCAAAAATGTCTGGGAGGAGTTCCCGGGGTCACAAGGGAGAGATTCCTGGACCATCTGTCACCGCAGCATGGACGATGGCCTCTCCGGCTACGCTGAGGTTTACTCCCCGGCTCCGGTCAACGCCTGGCTTTCGCTGCACTCCGAACCCACCGCCGACGGCATCGTCGTCTTCTTCCGAGATATCACCGAAGAAAAGCAGCGGGAGCAGGCAATCAGCAGTCAACAGGAACTCCTTGCCGCCGTCCAGGAGGTTGCGCGGCTGGCGACGTGGGAAGTCGACGTTTTATCGGAAAATATCACGTACGGTCCCGGATCGTTTCCAGTACTCGGCCATCCCTTGAGTGAAGTAGGAACGCTCAACGAGCGTGTGGGTTTTTTGGAGCCGGGTTTTGCCGAGAAGTATAGGGCCGTCATCGCCCAAGCCGTCGAAACGGGCAAGATGATGGTGCTGGAGGTAGCCGTGAAGGCCGCCGACGGCTCTATTCTTTGGATCGAGTCGCGCGGACAACTCGTCCCCGGAACCGAGGCTCGCCCGCGGATTCGCGGCATGTCTATCGACGTCACGCAGCGGCGACTTGATCAAGAAGATCTGGTCGCCAGCGAAGCCCGTTACCGCGTTCTCGCCGACCTCAATCCGCAGGCAATCTGGATGGGTGATGCTGCGGGCAACATTACTTACGCCAACCAGGGATTTCTCGCTTACATCGGCCTTACACCGGAGAACCTCAGCGGCCTGGGCTGGCTCGAAGCCTTCGCTCCGGAAGACCGGCCGCGCGTTGTGGAAGTGTGGACGAGGTCCGTGACCACCGGCGTCGACTACGACATTGAAACGCATATGCGCAATGCCAGTACGGGAGCCAGTCGTTGGTGGCATCTGCGTGCTGCGGCTGTCCGCGACGCCTCAGGAAAGATACTGCATTGGCTCGGCGTCGGAAGCGACATCCATGACGCCAAGACCTACGCCGAAACGCTCCGCGCCGAACAGATTGAGACGGAGCGCCGCCGCGCCGAACTCGAAACCATCTACAGCACCACGCCGATCGGCCTCGCGCTGCTGGACCCCGTCGACTTCAAATTCCTCAACCTGAACGACCATGAGGCCGAGATGCTGGGTTTTTCGAAAGACCAGCTCATCGGCAGGCCCCTGCGCGAGATCGCCGCGCCTGCAGACGTTCCCGGCCTGTTGGACATGATGAAGTCCGTGGCTCAAGGTCATGTCATCAGAGATCGCCATCTCGAAGGTGAACTGTCTTCCCGTCCCGGCGAGCACCGCTACTGGCGCGTCAACTATTCGCCGGTCTTCAACCAGGACGGCAGCGTCCGCGCCATCTCCACCGCATCCATCGAGATTACCAACCAGAAGAAGGCTGAGGCGGCCCTCATCCAGAGCGAGAAGCTGGCCGCCGTCGGCCGTCTTGCCAGTTCCATATCGCACGAGATCAACAACCCGCTCGAAGCCATCACCAACCTCCTTTACCTCATCGCGATGGACGATAACCTGCCCGGACCTCTGAAGGGTTATGTCAACATGGCGCAGTCGGAACTGTCGCGCGTCTCGCAGATTGCCACTCAGACATTGCGCTTCCACCGTCAGGCCGTCGCGCCCACCAGTGTCACGGCGCAGGAGCTGATCACCGCCGTCGCACGCCTCTACACCGGGCGGCTTTCCAACTCGCACATCAAGGTGGAGGCCCGCTACAACACCGACACCCAGATTCTGTGCTTTGAAAACGATATCCGTCAGGTACTCAACAACCTGATTGCCAACGCCATTGACGCCATGCGTACAGGCGGACGGCTCATCATCCGCGCCCATGACGCCCACGTTGGCGCCATCCATGGAGTCCGCATCACGATCGCCGATACCGGTCATGGCATGAGCGCCGCGACACAGGCCCGCGCCTTCGAGCCCTTCTTTACCACCAAAGACCTCAACGGCACCGGCCTCGGCCTGTGGATCTCAGCCGGAATCGTCGAGCGTCACCAGGGCCGTCTCCGCGCCCGCTCCTCGGACAACCCGGCCCGACACGGCACCATCTTCACGCTCTTCCTGCCTTGCAAGGAAACCGCTTCATCCTAAAGGCGCTGTTAGTCTTTCTGGCGTAGCCGGATCACTGGATTCGCTATGCGGTGGCCGGGCGCGCCTTAAGCCCGGAGTTCTACATCTCCCGCAACGCCCGGTCCACCTTTAACTTCTCCAGCGTCAACATCTCCACCATGGCCGGATCGCCGCGCCGCTCCGCCTCTGCGATCGAACCACGCAGTTCCCGCTGCCGACGCTCAATGTACCGTTGGGACAAGGTGTGCAGCGCATTGTCCACCTGCTCTGCCATCGTCAGCTTCACAGTTTTGCGGATGGACCCGTCCTCAACCTCGTCGGGTTGCGACGCCAGCACCTCGGCCAGCAGCGCCCGGCTGGCGTCGTCCGGAGCCGCATCCAGCGGATTCGCCGGTACTGGCATGTGCGCGAAAGCCTCAAACAGCCCCGCCGCCGGCATCCCGTCGTACCACTCCGGATGCTCCGCCAGGCCATTCGCCGCGTGGACTCGCGCTTCGTCGCCCTCGGGCATCACCAGCGCGCGCAGCAGGACGCGCTCCAACTCGCTGGCTGGCTCACTCCTCCGAGACCGCACACTACGCAGCCGGTTCGTCGCCGCTTCCTTTAACTCCTGCCGCATGGAAGCCGAGTCGATCACCAGCTTCTGCGCCGCATCCGCCACAAACTCGTCGCGAAAAATCCGGTTCGGCATGCGAGCGATATGCGGCAGCAGGAAGTTCATCGCCTTCGTCTTGGCGTCTGGCGTTCGCCCTGGAAATAACTGCCGCGCCCTCTCAATCAAGTAGTCCGAGTGCCGCTTCGCACCGCGCAGGGCCGCCATGTAGGCCTCGATGCCTTGCTCCCGCACAAAGCGGTCCGGATCAAGCCCGCCTTCCAGCGCAATCACCTTCACCTCAAAGCCTTCTTCCGTCAGCAGCGCAATCGATTTCTCGGCCGCCGTCGCGCCCGCCAGGTCGGGATCGAAGTTCACCACCACACGCTTCGTAAACCGGCTCAAGAGCCGGACCTGCATCTCGGTGAAAGCGGTCCCGGAAGTAGCGAGGACGCTTTTCACACCGGCCATGTAGACCGAGATGCAATCCATCTGGCCTTCCACCAGCAGCGCGAAGTCATTGCCCCGAATATCGGCCTTCGCCTTGTCGAGATTGAACAGGACGTTTCCCTTGGTGTAGAGGGCCGTCTCTGGCGAGTTTAGATACTTGGCAATCGGCCGGCCCTTGTCGTCGACCGCCTCCAGAGCCCGAGCCGTAAAGGCGATCGTCTTGCCCTGCTCGTTGCAGATCGGGAAGGCAATCCGCTTGCGAAAGCGCGAGTAGAGCTGTCCCACAGGCTGCCCTTCGTCGTCCTTTTCGCTGGACGTGAACAGCCCTGAAGCCCGCATCGCCTCATCGCTGAAGTGAGCTTTCAGGCGGTCGCGCATATCGTTGAAGTCGTCCGGTGCGTACCCGATGCGGAACTTGGCAACCGTCTCCGGCGTAATGCCGCGCCCGGTCATGTACTCCCGCGCTCGGGCCGCTCCGGGGGACTTCAACTGGGCCTCGAAATACTGTGTCGCGGCCTCATGCAGATCGATTAGCTGCCGCCGAATCCCCGCCTCCGCCGCCTCTTCCGGCGAAGAAAACTCCCGCTTCGGCAGCGGAATCCCAGCCTTGGCCGCGACTGCGCGTACGGCTTCGGGGAAGCTCAGCACATCCATCTTCATGACGAAGGTGAACACATCGCCCTTCTCGTGGCAGCCAAAGCAATAGAAATACCCATGCGTCGAGTTGACCGAGAACGAACCGCTCTTCTCCTTGTGAAACGGACAGAGCCCGGTATAGTTCTGCGCGCCGGTCTTACGCAACTTCACGTAATCGCCAATCACCTTGACGATATCGACCTGCGACTTCACGGTTTGGGAAAAATTATCCGCCATAGGCCTGATTCCAGTTTAGAAGAACCCCGGCCTGTGCCTAAACCTGCCCAAATCCACTCCAAATCCGGGTGCCCCATATCTCGATTCTGAGATGTGGGCATCGCCGAAGCCGACCGTCTTTCTCTGCCCCCGCCCTCATCTCTCACGCGGCAGCAACAACATTTCCGGTATGCTTCTCACGAGGTGCCGCATGCCCCCCCGAGTCTTTCGAGCCGTTCTACTCGCCCTCGTACTAGCCGCCACGTTTTCCGCGACCGCCCGCGCACAGGACGAGCTTGATGGCGGAGTCTCTTACGCCGCCGGCCAGGAGTTCCTCGAAAGCGTCTTCTTTCCACCAATCAAACACGCTCCCTTCAGCCTCATCCTCACCGCCGAATGGGCTCGGCCCATAAGAAACGGTGGTAATTTCACCATGGTGAATGCGCGGCCCATCATGCGCGACAGCCAGGGTCGCATCTACATGGAGCGCCGTCTCCTCCAACCCAAGGGCACCAATCGCCCCTCGCCCTTGAGCATGATCCAGCTCGCAGACACCGTCGCACGGACGTTTTATCAATGCGACCCGAAGCCAAAAATTTGCGAACTCTTCTCGATCACCGGTGCCGATCCGGCCCCCGCCCACCCCGAACTGACCACCTCCGCCAAGTCCAAAGACGGCAAGGTCTATCGACTCCACGAAGACCTTGGCAAGCAGTTCTTCGCAGGCGTCCCCGTCCACTTTTACCGCGACACCTTCACCTATCAACCCGGCGCGCTGGGCAACGACCTGCCCGCCACCTCGGTCCGCGAGTTCCGCTTCTCCGAGGACCTGGGCTTCAACGTGACGTCCATCGTCGACAACCCGCAGGTCGGCCGCCAGACCTTCACCGCCACCGAACTCACCACCACCGAGCCCGACCCCAGATTCTTCCTTCCACCCGAGGGCTACACCATCGTCGACAAGCGCAAGCCGTCTGCAAAACCATGACCGGGTGCCCCATATCTCGATTCCGAGATGTGGGCTTCGCCGAAGGGGGCCGTCTTCCCTCACGACGGCAAGTGTTATTCTCTCCCCCATGCGACCCACTCTAGCCCTAGCCCTCCTGCTCGCCGCCTCGTCCGCATTTTCCCAGACTCCCGACCGCACCCAGCTCCTCATGGAGAAGCTCTCCAACGCCGCCGGACCTCCGGGTGCCGAGGAGCCTGTCCGCGCCATTATGGTGCCGGAGATGAAGCCGTTTGTGACCACTCCCATCACCTACGACGGAACCGGCTCGGTCATCGCCCAGCAGGGAAGCACCGGCCCTCGCATCATGATCGACGCCCACATGGACGAGCTTGGCGGCATGGTGCGGCGCGTCACACCCAACGGCTTCCTCACCATGCAGATGCTCGGCGGCTGGCTGGACCAGGCCCTTGTCGACCAGCGCTGGATCATCATCGGGAGCAAGGGGCCGGTTCACGCCGTCACCGGTATCCGCGACATCCACATCGTCTCCCCCGCCGAGCGTACCGCCGTCTTCAATCGCGATAACCTGTATCTCGATATCGGCGCGAAGAATGCAGCCGAAGCCGCCGCCATGGGCGTCGCACCAGGCGATCCTGTCGTTCCCGACGCGCCCTTCATGGCGCTGAACGGCACCAGGAACTACCTCGGCAAGGGTTGGGATGACCGTATAGGCTGCGCGGTTCTGCTGGAAGCGATGCGCCGGACAGCGACCATGCCGCACCCCAACACCCTCCTCTACGTCGCCACCACGCAGGAGGAGGTGGGCCTGCGCGGCGCACGCGCGGCTTCGCAGATTGTGAAACCGGAGATCGGCATCGCCATCGAAGGCGGCATCACCGGCGATACCGTTTGCGCCCGCCCCGAGGAGTCGCAGATCAAGCTGGGTGCCGGGCCCGGTATGTTCCTTTACGATTCCAGCACCATCCCCAACCGCAAACTGGTCGCGTTAGTTCGCAAAACCGCCTCCGACAAAAGCCTTCCGCTCCAAGCCGATCTTGTTCAGGGATATGGAGATGACTCTGCCGAGATGCAGACAACCAACGGTGGCACTCCAACCATCAACCTCGTCGTTCCTGTTCGTTACACGCACTCCCACAACGGGATCGTGAACCGGCAGGATTTCGATCAGATGGTCGATCTTGTGGTCGCTCTACTCATGCAACTCGACCAAAAGACTGTTGCGGATTTGCGCGACTTCACGCCATAACACCTTCAGCTGAACGTTCCGTTTGCAGGGCCGGGGGAAACTAACCCCGGCTCTTCGTGTTTTTACAGGTGCGGCCAATATCGTGCCGACGTCCGGCGAATCAGCCGGAACAAGAGGGGACCAAATGGTAACTTTTCCTAGACTTGTGCGAGCTTTCGCAACCAAATTAGTTGTCGGAGCCGTGCTGGCGACGATCCCGGCTGCCGCTTTCGCACAACTCTCCATCAGCATTCGCATCGGCCCGCCGCCCCTGCCGGTTTACGTACAGCCAGCCTTCCCCGGCGACGGGTATATCTGGACTCCAGGTTACTGGGCCTATGGTCCGGAAGGCTACTACTGGATCCCCGGAACATGGGTTCTTGCGCCGACGCCCGGCTACCTTTGGACGCCCGCCTACTGGGGCTATGACAGCGGCTTTTATCGCTTCCACGGCGGATACTGGGGGCCGCATATCGGCTTCTACGGCGGTATCAACTACGGCTTCGGCTACTTCGGCCACGGCTTTGAAGGTGGCGAGTGGCGCGGCAACCGCTTCTTCTACAACACTGCAGCCGGCAATTTTGGCGGGACCCACATCACCAACGTCTACGTCAGGAACGTCACTGTAGTCAACAATTACAACCGCGCCAGCTTCAACGGCGGCAACGGTGGCATTCAGGAGCGGCCGCACGAGGACGAACTCCGCGCTGAGCGCGAGCGTCATGTGCAGGCGACGCAGCTGCAACAGCAGCATTTCCAGGCTGCGGAGCGAGATCGCGGCCAACTTGCCAATGTCAACAATGGCCGCCCGCAACAGCCAGCCGCGCGCACCCCGCAGGAGTTCACCAACCATGTGAACTCGATCCCACAGACACAGCGCGTAGCCCCCGGAGCGCCCGGCGAGCGGTTCCACCCCAACGGCCAGCCCGGGGAACGGCCCAACGACAGACTGAACGGTCAGCCAAACAACCAGCCAGGCAATCAGACGACTCAGGCCGCGCCTCCCCAGCAGCAGAACCGCATGCAGCAGCCGGTTCAGCCGCAGCAGCGGATGGCAGAGCGCCCGCAGCCGCAACCGCGTCAGGAGGCTCAACCCCAACCGCGTCCGGAGCAGCAGCCGCGCCAGCAAATGCAGCCTCAGCCACGTCCGCAGGATCAGCCACGGCAGCAGATGCAGATGCAGACGCGCCCGCAGGAGCAGCCACGCCCGCAGGAGCAACAACGTCCGCAGATGCAGCCGCGTCCACAAGAGCAGCCTCGTCCTCAGGCCCAGCCCCAGCCACGTCCGCAAGAGCAGCCCCGTCCGCAGGCCCAGCCTCAGCAGCGTCCGCCGGAAATGCCTCGTCAGCAGGAGCAGCCCCGCAATCAGGAGCAGCATCCCCGCGACGAGCGTCCCCGCTAGCTGGGTGCCCCATGTTCGACGCGGCAGCATTGCGTCGACCATGGGGTTATTCGCTTACCTGATCCCCCGACGCCTAAAATAAGCCAATGCTCCCCGACCATCAGGATCGCGTTGTCGTCGTCCTCGTCCGTGCCCGCAATCCATCCAACATCGGTGCCGCAGCCCGCGCCATGCACGACCTCGGCTTCCGCCACCTTCGCATCGTCAACGAGTTCCCCGTCCCGTTTGAGGCCGCCAAGTCTGCCGTCGACGCCTCCTCGGTCCTCATGGCCGCTCTTGAATTCCCAACGCTCGCCGAGGCTGTAGCCGATTGCACCCAGATCATCGGAACCACAGCCGTGGGCGAGCGCGTCCTCGAACACCCGCTCCAGGCCCTTCCCGCAGCCGTGGTCACCATCCAGTCCCAACTAGCCGCTGACCCATCTGCGAAGATAGCCCTGCTCTTCGGCTCTGAAAAGACCGGCCTCTCGAACGACGAGCTAAGCCACTGCCACGCGCTGCTGACGATCCCCATGAACCCCCTCGCCGAGCGCCACCTCTCCATGAACCTCGGTCAGGCCGTCGCCGTCATCCTTTACACCCTCTCCGTGCCCCATTCATTGCCGCTTTCTCGCGATGAGTGGGCTACCCCAGAACCCCAGGCCGCAACCGCCGACATCGAGCGATTGACCACTCTCCTCCGCGATATCCTCGCGACCTCCGGCTACACCCGCCGCCATCCCGCCAACGCCCGCGAGCCAGTTCTGCGCCGCCTCGTCCGCCGCATGGCTCTGACGCCCACCGACGCCTCCGTCTGGACCGGCATCCTCCGCCAACTCCAACACGCCCTCTCCGCCAGCCCCCTTGAGACAGAATCCCCCACTAAACCGTCCAACCCAGCGTGAGGTCATTCTGAGCGCAGCGAAGAATCTCCGTATTTCGCCTTCGCTCTTGGCGTCACATTCTCCGCCAAACCTGTACACTAACCCCATCAAACCCCTGTGAATCCGCTCTCCCGGAGTCTGCCTTGAAGTCTGCTTTGAAGCTCGTCGCGCCCTTCCTTCTCGCCGTCTCCGCATTCGCCCAGCAGCCCCGCGTCTACACCGACGCCGACTACGCCCGTGCCGAAAAGTTCATGCCGTACAACGTGAACTCGCTCGTGCTGCATGCCATGGAGAACCCCACGTGGACCCCTGAGGGCCGCGTCTGGTATCGCGACAACGGTACCACGGGCAACTTCTTCATGCTGATCGACCCCGTCAAAAAGACCAAGGGCCGTGCGTTCGATCACGTCAAGCTGGCCAAGGCTCTGCAGCCCTTCGCGCCCGCTCGGCCCAACCAGCCGGCCACCACAATTGATCCCAACCGCCTCCCCATCCAGACCTTCGCACTGTCCGACAACGACAAGACCGTGACCGTCCTGCTCGGTGGCCGCCGCATCAGCTGCGATCTTTCTGGCGATGGCGTCTGCGTGGCGCCCGATGGAGCCGTCGCCCCCGGTGGCCGTCGCCGCCGCGCCAACGCCGGTGGCATCGAGTACTCGCCCGACGGCTCCAAGGCCGCCTTCATTCGCGACTGGAACCTCTGGGTGCGCGAATTAGCAACCAACCAGGAGACGCAACTCACCACCGACGGCGTCAAGGACTACGGCTACGCAACCGATAACGCCGGCTGGACCCACAGCGACAACCCCATCCTGGTCTGGAGCCCCGACTCGAAGCGCATCGCCACCTTCCAGCAGGATCAACGCAAGACCGGCGAGCTCTACCTGACCAACGTCACCAACGGCCACCCCACGCTCACCGTCCTCAAGAATCCGCTGCCCGGCGACAAAGACGTGACCATGATTGAGCGGGTCGTCATCGATATCGCCCCGACGGTCAAGGTGACGCGCCTCAAGATGCCGCCCGACCAGCACCGGTCTTCCCTTTGTGACGATATTAGTTGTAGAGGGGGTAGCGGCTGGGACGACGTCCAGTGGTCCGCCGACTCCAAATCCCTCGCCTTCGTCTCCACCTCGCGCGACCACAAGCAGGAGTGGATGCGCATGGCCAACCCCGACACCGGCGAGATTCGCGAAGTGATGGGCGAGACCACCGCCAAGTTCTACGAGTCGGGCAACAACATGGTGAACTGGAAATATCTCTCCGCCTCGAACGAGCTCCTCTGGTTCTCGGAGAAGGATGACTGGGGCCACCTCTACCTCTACGACCTCACCACCGGCCAGCTCAAAAATCAGATTACCCATGGCAACTGGAACGTCACCCAGGTCCTGGGCGTCGACGAGAAGGCCCGCGTGCTCTACTTCCGCGGAGTCGGCAAAGAAGGCGGCGAAGATCCCTATTTTGAAATGTATTACCGCGTGAACTTCGACGGTTCGGACCTCAAGCTCCTTACGCCCGAGATGGCCGACCACGTCATCACGCCGTCCGCAGACAACAAGTTCTTTGTTGACACCTACTCCACCCCCACTCAGCCCCAGGTCACGGTCGTCCGTGACGCCACCGGCGCGGTCGCCGTTGATGTCGTCCACGAGGACATCACCAAGCTCAAAGCCACCGGCTGGCAGGCGCCCGTGCCGATCATGGTGAAGGCTCGCGACAACAAAACCGACCTCTACGGCCTACTCTTTCGCCCGACTGACTTCTCGACCGACAAAAAGTATCCCATCATCAACCACGTTTACCCCGGCCCCCAGACAGGTTCCTGCGGAGGCCGCACCTTCGCCGCGGCACACGGGGATCTCCAGTCCCTTGCCGAACTCGGCTTCATCGTCATCTGCATCGACGGTATGGGAACTCCGTGGCGCTCCAAGACCTTCCATGAGGCCTACTACGGCGACGTGGGCGACAACACCATTCCCGACCAGGTAACCGGCATGAAGCAGCTCGCCGCCCGCTATCCGTGGATCGACCTATCGAAATCCGGCATGTACGGCCACTCCGGCGGAGGCAACGCCACAGCAGCGGCAATGTTCCACTACCCCGACTTCATCAAGGTAGGGATCGCCGAAAGCGGCAACCACGACAACCGCCTGTACGAAGACGATTGGGGCGAGAAGTGGACCGGGTTGCTAGCCCTGAACCCGGACGGCACCAGCAACTACGATAGCCAGGCTAACCAGGCTACAGCCAAGGATCTCAAGGGCCACCTGCTGCTCTCGCACGGCACGTTTGACGATAACGTCCCGCCCGCAAACACCCTGCTCGTCGTCGATGCACTGATCAAGGCCAACAAGGACTTCGACCTGCTCATGATCCCCAACGCGAAGCACGGCTACGCCGAGGCCAGCCAGTACATGACCCGCCGCCGCTGGGATTACTTCATCCGCTACCTCGCCGGCAACACTCCGCCCACCGAATACAGGATGACCGACTACGCCACCACGCAGCGCCTTATGTTCGGCGCCGGCCCAGCCGACGAAGACTGGTCCGAAATCACCGACGAACAACCTTAAAGCGAACACAAAGCGCCACGGAGAAAAGCCACAGAGAAAGACTTTCTCTGTGGCTTTTCTCGGTGCTCTCTGCACCCTTTGTGTTTGTCTTTCTTACTGCACGATCGACCCATCCGGATTCGTCACCGCCGTGCGTGCCGGTCCCGAGGTCACCACCCATCCATTGGCCGTATCGGTCAGCGTAGCCGACGCTGATGCCGGCCCGGCCAGATCCGTCCGAAGCTTCGGAAACGCCGTCTGCGTCTCCGGAGCCGAAGCCCAGGCGGGGATCGGCGTGATCGCCGTGTGATAACTCACCACCGTGGTCGCTCCAACCTGGCCGGTCGTCGGTGCGGCGCTGTCGATCTGCGTCACTGTCCGCGTACCGTAGCAAAAGTTCCCGAACCCCGGCTGCTGCACGTCTGCCGTCCAGGCCCCGCGGCCCTTGTCCGTCAGATCGTAGTTTGTCACTGCTTTGGACCCGATCAGAAATCGCTTCTTCTCCGCCGTTGTGCGTTGGAGGAGCCCCTGATCCACGAGTGCATCGTAGCCCTGCGTCTCGCTGACGTCGGAGGTCTCCGCCTGTGCCGGAAGCTTTTTCGGCTCCGACCATAGGCAAGCGGGCCGCGAGGCGTAGTAAGCATTGATGGCCTGCTTATAGTTCACCGTGTTGTCGTCCGTCTTCTTGCAACCGGCCACCATCGCCGTCGCGCACCCTGCAATCAACACCACACGTCCGATTCGCATCATCGCCAACTCCCGGGTTCTATCGTCTTTATCGTGGGATGCGATGACGGAACCCGCAGTTACTTGCGGTGTCACAGGAGTAGTTGCGCCGAAGAGTGGTCTCGAATAACCTTCCTAGCAACGGAGAACTCGCATGGCCGAAAACAAGACCAAAGCCACCCAGCAAAGCGTCACGGAATATATTGCCGCGATCCCCGAGGCACCCCGCCGCGCCGAAGCCGAGGCAATTCTCCAACTAGTCCAGAAAGCCACCGGCGAAGAGCCGAAGATCTGGGGTCCATCGATTATCGGCTTCGGTTCCTACCACTACAAATACGAGACCGGGCGCGAGGGCGATATGCCGATCATCGGCTTCTCCCCCCGCAAGCCTGCGACCGTCTTCTATGGCCTCCGCGCGGCTCCCGACGTGGAGGAGATGCTCGCAAAACTTGGCAAGCACACCACTGGCAGGGGCTGCGTTTATATCAAGAAGCTGGCCGATGTAGATCAGAAGACCCTCACCGCCCTCATCAAGAAATCAGCTGCGGCCACCCGCGCCAAACACTAGCGCCAACTTACCAGTGAGGTCATTCTGGCGAAGCGAAGAATCTCAGTATTCCGTGGTCAGGCAAGGTTGCTTCGGTTACGCTGACTATTTTTCGCCCTACAGCCAGCCCTTCGCCCGTGCAATCCGCGCCGCATCCACACGATTCGCCGCACCCAGCTTCGAGATCGCTTCCGACAAATAATTCCGCACGGTCCCCTCACTCAACCGCAGTTCCCCCGCGATCTCGCTCGACGAACGCCCGTCTCCCGCTCGCTGCAGGATCTGCCGTTCGCGATCGGTTAGCGGATCGTCCTCGGCGCTCCATGCCTCGGTCGCCAGCCCCGGATCGACCACCCGCAGCCCCTTGTGAACGCGCCGCACCGCATCCGCCAGCTCAGAGGCCGGCCGGTCTTTCAGCAGGTAGCCACGCGCCCCGGAATCCAAAGCTCGCCGCAAATACCCGGGCCGAGCAAAGGTTGTCAGGATCACCGTGCGCACCGCTGGCCGGCTGATCTTCAACGCCGCCGCCACCTCCAGCCCCGTCATCTCCGGCATTTCGATATCGGTCACCAGTACATCCGGCCCCAGCTTCTCGACCGCTCGCAGCGCGTCGCGGCCATTCGCCGCTTTGGCGATAACCTCGATATCCGGCTCCAGATCCAGCAGCGCGGCCAGCGCACCGAGCACCATCGCCTGATCCTCGGCCAGTACTACCTTAATCTTCATGCCGCGCCCACTTGCGAGGGCACTTCAATCACCAGACGCGTTCCGGCGCTCGCATCAATCCGAAATCGTCCGCCGAGCTCCTGAACCCGTTCCCGCATCCCGCGCAGCCCATTGCCTTCGCGCGTGATCGGCGATGGCCCATCGTCGGCCACCTCCACCGAGCAGAATCCGTCGGTTGTCGTCGCGAAGTGGATCGTGCAGGTCGTCGCATGCGCATGCCGCACGATATTAGTCACCGCCTCCCGCACCGCCAGAGACAGCACCGTCTCCTCGCGAGCCTTCAACTGTGGCGGCCGGGACTCGCACACCAGCGACACCCCAGCGGCGTCCAGCGTCATCCGAGCCTGATCCAGCTCCGCTCGCAGGCCCTTTGCCCGATACCCGCCGATCGCCTCCCGAACCTCCGCCAGCGCCGTCCGAGCCGTGCTCTCTACATCGGCAATCTCTGCCGCCGCGCGCTTGTCGTCGCGACCCATCAAGCGCCCCGCCAGCTCAGCCTTCAGCACGATCACGCTTAGCGTATGCCCGAGTACATCATGCAGATCGCGCGCAATCCGTTCGCGTTCGGCAACGGTGGCCAGCTGGGCATTCTCTTCCTGCGCGGCTCGCAGCTTCGCCTCGGCACGTTTGCCCTGCGCGACAAATAAGTTGCTTACACCCACCACAATCGCAAAAAATCCGGTGATCGCATAGTTGACCGGATTGTTGTGAGTGAGGTAACTTTCGGTCGCCAGCGTCGCAACCTCCATCAGCATCACGCCTACCAGTATCCGGGTGGAGCCAACGCAAAAGGGAAGCAACGCCGAAACGTAAATGAAGAAGCACGATCCGCCCATGTTGAATGGGATCGACGCAACCCCGAGTAGGAACATCCCGCCTACCAGCCAGCGACGCGGTGTCGTATCGCAGTACTCAACATAGGCAACATACATCGCCAGAAATACTACATAAACGGCGGCCTGCTGCAGCCAGTACTTCATGCTGTGCCGGAAGATCGGCTCGATGAAGAAGAAGATCGAATACGCCAGCCACACGTATGACCCTGCGTCGTGCTTCTTCTGGGCAGTGGACCTGCCATAAAGATCGTGCGGCATTCCCGCCGCACGATCCGTCGACATATTGCTATGCATGCTCATCGTCGCCTCCGCCAGTCTAACTCCAACTCTTGCTACGAGTCCTGTTCGGTGCGGTGAAACACCGCCCAGCTAGCGCCCAGCATCAATAGCATGAAGCCGCCCAGACCCGCCCAGTGTCCAGCTGTGCTTATAGTTCTCTCCTGGTAGCCAAACACGGTTTCCAGCAATTGGGCCAGATGGTAGGCCGGCAGATACGGCGCGACAGGCTTGAAGATGCCGGGCAGGAACTGAATCGGAATCCAGAGCCCGCTCATGAACGACATCGGCAGATAGATCAGGTTCACCACCCCCGAGGTCGCCGCCGCCGGCACCACCAGCGCAATCAACAAACCCATGGCGGCAAAGGGGACAGTCCCGGCAAGTGCCATGCCGATCAACATTGCAAATTCGACCAGAGACAGGTGAACTCCGCCAAATCCTATCGCCAACGCAGCGAGGATGCTGATGATGATTACGCCAAACGCCTGCGCTGTAATGCACTTCGCCACCAGGTTGGCCATCGACGGCATGGGACTCGACCGTTTCAGTTCCAGCCACCCCTGCGCACGCTCCGACGCAAGACCAACGCCTATGCCGAACAGTGCCGCCCCGATCATCCCGAAGCTGCAATAGCTGGCAAGCAGATACTTCGCCGCCACTTGCCCGTTGCCCATCGTGTTGCCACGATTCGCCAGTCCGAAGAAAATGTAAAACATAACTGGAAACCCGATCACGGAGAGCGAGAAGGTCTTGGTCCGAATCAACTTCAAAAACTCGTACTTCGTCTCTTTCGCGTAGATCCCAACCATTTCGCCGAACGTCCTGCGCAACGGACTCACTGAATATGTAACAGTAGTTGTCGCCATCTTAAACTCCTTGTCACTAATGTTGTTACGTGTTGCGATTCCGCCCAAAAAATCCGTGCCCCATTCATCGCAGCTTCATCGCGATAAGGGGGAACTCCGCTATCGCTAGCCCTGCGTCAACGCCAGGAACGCATCCTCAAGCCCCGGTGCCACCACTTCCAGCCCGGAAAGCTCGTCGTCCAGCGCCAGCATCGTTCGCAGAACCGCTTCCACGTTGCCCGCCGTCACAAAAGTTGCGCCGTCCGCGACCTGCACGTCCACCACGCTCGCCATCTCCCAGATTCGACTTGCGGGAGTTGTCGTGATGCACCGAATCTTGCGCGCCGCCGTCCGGTTCTTGATCTCCCGCGGAGTCCCTTCGCTAACGATCCTGCCTTTGTTGATCACTACGATTCGGTGCGCCAGCGCATCGGCCTCTTCCAGATAATGCGTCGTCATCAACACGGTTTTGCCCCGCGCCGCGAGCGACCGAATCTGCTCCCACAGTCCACGCCGAGCCTCGATATCCAGCCCCACTGTCGGCTCATCCAGAAACACAATCTCAGGGTCGCCGCAGATCGCGAGCCCGAACAGCAGGCGCTGCTTTTGCCCGCCGCTCAGCGCCTGAAACAGCCGATTTTCAAGCCCCTCCAACTGTGCAATCCGCACAATCTCCGCGACGCTCAACGGCTTCGGATAATAGCTCCGGAACAGGTCGATATGTTCCCCAACCTTTAGGGTCTTGGGCACGGCAGCCACTTGCAGCATCGCGCCGATGCGGGTCCGCGTCGCCGCCACCCGCGGGTCATTGCCGAAGATGCGAGCCGTCCCGTGCGTCGGCGTCGACAGCCCCAGCAGCAGTCGCACCGCAGTCGACTTGCCCGCGCCATTCGGCCCCAGCAGCGCCACAATCTCGCCCGGCCTCAGCGCCAGCGACAAGCCATCGAGAGCCGTGATCGCCCCATACTTCTTGGTCACGTTTTCCAGCACCGCCATCGGCGCCGCCATCACCGTTGTATCCTGCGTCGAAACCTCAACCATATCCATCACCATCGCCCCGCTCCTCGGTACATCTCAACTGCCTACACCAAGGAGTTTCGCTCCACCGCCGCGGAAATTTCAGTGCACGATGTCAGCAATCGAAGATGACACTTGTCACCCACCTACATCCAGTCCGCCCCATACTGCACCGGAATCTGAGTAAACGCGATCCTCGTCGGCGCCGTCTCGCGAGCCGGCAGCATCCCCGCAAAATGCAGCGTGGAATGTCCATACTTCAGGTTCAGCTTATCCATCGTCGCCGAGAGCTGATTGCGATTGTCCGGCTCGCCAAACAGCCCGTCCTGATGGTCGCTCTCCGGCACCAGTTCTTTCAACGTCACTCCGACAAAAAAAGGCTTTGCATACTCCGGCCCCTGCGGCCGCTTCGCCCACGTCTTGCGCAGAACATCCAGCAGCGACAGCGTGTCCTGGCACTCACGAAACCGCGCCTCCATGCCCCAGCTCGTGCCCTGAATCCCACTCGAATGCTTCTTCGTCTCCATGCGCTGCGACTGCTCCCGCGTCAGCGCATACTTCACCGACACCGCCATCGAGCCGCAGTAAAACTTCTCCATCCGCAGCCGCATCGACGCCTTGTGCAGCAGCTTGTGCGCCACACTCCACGCTCCTTCGTCCGAGCGAAACTCCGGCCCCAGCACATGCGAGTGGCCCAGCGATTTCTGCACATCGGTCGGCACCGGCGCGCCATCATCGCCCGTGTCTGAGCCCCGCAGCCAGTGGAACAGCCGATCGCCCCACACCGAATCCCAAAGCTTGTGCATGCCCGGGCGGTCGAGCGCCAACAGCTGCTCCATGGTTGTGATGCCCTTGGCATTCAGCCGCTTCTCAGTCTTGGCCCCCACTCCTGGCAAGTCACGCAACACAAGATGCGCAATCGCCCGCGGCAACTGCGATGGCAATAGCCCGATCAAACCATCCGGCTTCTGCATGTCACTGGCAATCTTCGCGAGGTAGCGGTTCGGCGCCATCCCAATCGAGCATCGCAGGGTCGAGCCCACATCGTCCTTGATCGCCTGTTTGATCTCCATTGCGATCCGCCGTGCATTGGGAGGCTCTCGCTCGCGACCTATCAGTTGGCACACCATCTCGTCGATCGACGGCGTGTGCGCCACCGGGCAGCAACGCTCCACGGCCGCCGCAATCTTGTGGCTGAACTCCGAGTACTGCGTATGCGAGCCGCTTACCAGAATGATCTCCGGACAAATCCGCTTGGCGTCACCCACCTTGGTCAGCGTGTTGATGCCCAGCGCCTTGGCCTCATAGCTCGCCGCAATCAACGCGCCGGTATCGGCCATTGTGCCGCAGACCCCCAGCGGCTTGCCGCGATACTCGGGATGCAGCTCCTGCTCCACCGAAGCAAAAAAGGAGTTCAGGTCGATGTGCAGGAAACCGAAACGATCGGGTTGTACCCCTGCGGTCATGGCTGAATTATATTCGCCCCATCTTCGCCTGTGCACAACTTCACGTCATTCTGACCGAAGCTAAGAGCCCCCGTACCTCGTCTGTTGGCCCGCTTAAACTCCAGGCCGCCACGTGATCCCCTCCAGCCGCAGCCCCGGATCCTTCGTAGCCCTCAACCCCGAAAACTCCTCCTGCCACCGGACCATCTCGATACAGCAAACCAGTGCATCGAACCCGTCCTCGCTCCCCTCGGCTTTCGCAATCACGCCCCGCGGGAGCGCCGCATACAGCGCATCCGTCTTCCGCCGCTCCTTCAAGTAAGCCTTCCGGGCAACGGCATTCGCCTTCTTCACCGGCCCCGTCAGCAGCCGCGTATACATCTCCACCAGGAGTGGCTCCCCGTCCTCCGCATCCTCAAACGGCCACACCCGAAACCCGCTCTCCCACAGCTTTAGCAGCCACGGCATCGCCCGCAACGAGCCGGTCCCGACGCTACCGGCCCCGCCAATCTGAAATGGCGACTTCGGCCCGATCCCCTTCATCAGCGCGGCCCGCGCCGGATCGCCGCCCTCCAGCGCCTGCTCGACCTTGTTCTCCCAATCCGTCGCCCGCATCATGGTGCGATACCCCTCGCCACAAAACTGCTCAGGCCGCTTATGCGGTCGACCCCAGAACCTTGGATCCCGTTCCGCGTCCGGGCAGGTTGTGCCCAGCCAACGCTCGCCATGCCCGGCCGCGACGTGTCGCCAGAAGTCGAACACCGTCGCGCACCCATGCTCCGCCAGAAACCACGCCGGATAGCTGAAGCAGCAGTCGATGCTGACCACCATGCGCGGAGTCTCTTGCGTCATCCCGATGAGCCAGTCGATCAGCTCCTCGCGCGACCGCCCGCTCTCAAGAGTGACCTTCCCCCGAGTCCAGACCCCAGCCCAGATCTTCTTCCGCTGCCCGGGCCCCTTATCCCCCGACCAGTCTACCGCCACCAATCGATCCATCGAAAATCCCCGGAACCAACAGATATATGATTCCGTATAGATGCACAGGAGTTACGCAATGCTCAAACTG
Source organism: Rhodanobacteraceae bacterium (assembly GCA_025350865.1). GTDB lineage: Bacteria > Acidobacteriota > Terriglobia > Terriglobales > Acidobacteriaceae > Edaphobacter. Next base: position 21,945 of record JANXWZ010000231.1, on the reverse strand, counting down.
TTCGTCTTCCTCATCCTTCTCGTCACCTGCTGGCCGCTCGCGCTCGTCGCCGTCATCCTCTACCCGTTCATCTGGCTCGTCCTGCTGCCGTTCCGCCTGGTAGGCATCGTCGTCGGTGGAGTCTTCGAGTTCATCGCCGCCCTCTTCTACCTCCCCGCCCGAGTCCTCCGCTCCATCTAGCAACAATCCGGGTACCCCATCCTCACGACAGTTTCATCGTCGTTAGGGTGGGGTATCGAGCCTACGGCTCGACCGTCCTAAAACTCCGGCAACTCATACTCCTCCCCCTCATCCGAAACCTCTACCGGCACCTCCACATTCCAAGCTCGCAACAGCTTGAAGATCGCATTCGACCCGTATCCAGCCCGCATCAGCCGATTCATCACCCGCACCGTCTCCTTCTGATCCACCGGCTGCTTGATCCGTTTCCGCTCGCAGTACGCACGAGCCAGTGCCACCTCATCCGTCTCGTCATAAGCCGCTGCCAGCGTCGTCGCTACCAGCTCCTTCGCGACACCCTTCATCGCCAGATCCTGCTGCACCCGCCGACGCCCGAACCCCTGGTTCTCCTTGCGCATGCGCGTGTAGTCCTGCGCAAACCGTGTGTCGGAGAGATACTTCAGATCGATCAGGCGAGCCATCACCGCATCCATATCGCGCTCCCCCTCAGCCCCTTCCATCGCGCGAGACCGCATCAGCCGCTTCAGATCCCTGACGGTCCGCATCTTCCGCGCGAGCGTCCCGACGGCATATTCAAACAACCCAGCCTCACCCACCGGCTCCCGCTTCTTCGGTCTCGCAAACGCCATAGTTCCTCAATCCAAGACAAATACTTAACACCGATTTACACCGATTACACCGATTTAAACCCACCGCGATCGTCATTCTGGCGAAGCCAGAATCTCAGTAGTTGTCTTCCAGCCAGTAATACCCGTTCACGAACTCATGTCCATAAATCCATTCATCGGTGTTCATCGGTGTAAATCGGTGTTAAGTATTCCGTTTTATTTCGTCCACTGATCGCACCACTCACTCACCGTCTTATTCCAAAGCTCTGCATTCTGTGGCTTCATGATCCAGTGTCCCTCATCCGGGAAGTAAAGCATCTCGCTAGGCACGTTCAGCCGCTGCAGTGCCGTGAACAGCTGATACCCCTCACTCACATCCAGCCTGTAGTCTTTCTGCGAGTGGATCACCAGCGTCGGCGTCTTCGCATCTTGGATATGCAGCAGCGGCGACCACTTGCGGAACGGGTCCTGATCGGCGGGAAGCCCAGCGTAACGCCACGGCTGGCCCGGCTCTTTGTCTCCTGTGCGCCGGAACTCCCACTCATTGAACCAAAGCTCTTCCGTATCGCCATAAGCCGCCGCCGGGTTGAACATCCCGTCATGCGTCACGATGCACTTGAAACGGTTGGTATGGGTCAGAATCCAGTTCGCCATAAAGCCGCCGTAGCTCGCCCCCAGCGCACACTCGCGTGTCTTGTCGATAAAAGGGAACTGAGCCTCCGCCGCATCCAGCCCGCGCATTAGGTCAATGTAAGCCTTGCCGCCCCAGTCGCCGTTTACCCCGTCAATAAACGCCTGCCCGTAGCCTGTCGACCCGCGCGGATTCACCATCACGACGACATACCCGCTCGCCGCCATCAACTGCGGATTCCACCGATAGCTCCACGCATCGCCCCACGCACCTTGGGGCCCGCCGTGGATCAGGAACTTTACTGGATACTTCTTCCTCGCATCGAAGTTCGGAGGCTTGACGATGAAACCCTGGACCTTTGCACCGCCATCCCCATCGAAATTAAAACTTTCGAGCTTCGACAAAAACAACTCAGCAATTCTGGCCTCATTAAGATGAGTCAGAGAATATTCTTGTGAGTTGTTTTCAGTTTTCACTCCGAGGCGGTCAAGGCTGCTGCCATATGTCGAAGCTCGATGGCCAAACTCTACATCGGTCTGGCCGATGACAACGATCTGAGAAGGTGAACCGAGAGTCATCTTGGTTGCCAGAATACTATCCGCAACCGCTAGGAGGGGTTTTCCGGGGAGATTGGTAGAGACTATCGCCAGTGAGCCGAATTCTCCACCCTTACGTAAAAGCTTAATCGGTCCGAAGTTACCCGTACTTTCGGCGACCGCGGAAAAGATGTCCTCTTCCCCTTCTCGCGCCGCCGTGAAAATAAGAGAATGTACTCCGTCCCATACGAATTCGTCAACCCAGCTATCGAACCCGCTGGTAAGTTCCTGCACCGCCTTCGTCTTCCGATCTATCACCATCAACCGTAACCGATCGCTCTCATACCCCGCCCGCTCCTGCGACCGGAACGCCAGCCACTTCCCATCCGGCGAGTACTGCGGCCCATCATCCGACCCTAACGAAGTCGAAACCTTGACCGCCTTGGCTCCCGGCTCGTCCAGCCGCAGCGTAAACACATCGTTGTTCGTACTCGCAGCCTTCACCGCATCAAGATTGGTGACATAAGCAATCTCCTTCGAATCCGGTGCCCACGCATACCCCAGCGGCCCGCCCAGTGAGAAGGTCGGCGTCTCCGCATCGCCCACCACCTTGCGCGGCGTCAAGTCGCGCACATCCGCGCCATTGTTCACCGACACCGCAAGAATGTGGCTCCGCTTCAACCCCGTAAACGCATTCCAGTGCCGATACAGCAGCCCCGTAAAAAGCTGCGCCTTCACCGGGCTTGCCGCCGCCTCGTCATCCTTGCGCTTGTCGCACTCATCTTCCTGCTTGAAATCCCCAAGGTCCGAGCACTCCGGATACACGCTCGACACAAACAGCAACCGCCCCGCATCCGGCGACCACGCCGCGCCATCCGCCCCGGTGTTCACATTCGTAAGCTGTTTCTCCGGCCCCGGCTTGCCCTCGGCCTCATCCCACCCGGCCAGGTAAATCTGGCCCTTCTCTTCGATCGACACCCACTTCGCATCCGGCGAGAAGCGCCCATTGGCCTCGCCATCGCCAAACGTCACCTGGTGCTCGACCTTCCCGTCAATCCCCACCACCCAGAGATGGTTCGTCTTGGTATTCGCGGCCAGCGAAACATCGGTCACCGAAAACATTACCCACTTGCCGCTCGGCGAGATCTGCGGATCGCTCACCCGCTTCATCGCCATCAAATCCGCGAACGTCATAGGCCGCTTCGCCGGCACCTGCGCCGCCGCCACCCCCAATCCCAAAACCGCCACCAATCCAACCCGCATCCACATACGGGCAAGTCTACATCCGCAAAGAAAAGCCAACACCTAACGCGGATAAAAGGGATAAAGACCGGATCAAAACAAACAAAATCAACTTTTTCTTTTGCCTTAATAAATCACTTGCCGTTGCCCGTTCTTATCCCGGTTTTATCCTTTTTATCCGCGTTAAGCTTTTGCCTGTTCTCTCTCCCGAACCACCACTCTGTCTTCCGTGACCACCCGCCCAACCGGCAACTCCACCACCACCGCCGCCCCATGCGGATGCAGGTTGAAGGCCGAAATCTCGCCTCCATGTTCCCGCACAATGCCGTAGCAGATCGACAACCCCAAACCCGCGCCCTGCTCCGGACCCTTGGTCGTATAGAACGGATCGAACACGCGTCCCGGCTCCTGGAAGCCCGGCCCCGTATCGCTCACAATGACATGCAGCACGGCCGCATCGTGCGACACCGTCACACGAATCGCATGTTCCTCCCCTTCCTCCCTCTCCCTCGCCGTTGCGATCGCCTGCGCCGCATTGTTCAGCAGATGTTCAAACACCTGCCGCAGCCTCTCGCGGCTCCCTCGCACCATCGGCATTGTCAGCGACCCGGCGATCTCCAGCCTCACCCCTCGCTCCTTCAGCTTCTCCCCGCACGCCGCCCGCAGCGAGTCCAGCAGCGCGGCCACATCCACCGCCTCATCCGCTACCGGCCCCGGCCGCCAGAACTCCACCAACCGCTGCACAGTGTCCTTCATCTTCTTGGCCTCGGCCAGAATCGTCCCCGCGTCTTTCCTGACCCGCTCATCGCCACTGGTCTCTACGATCAAATCCGCAAACCCCAGCACCGCCGTCAGCGGATTGTTAAGCGCGTGGGCGACACCGCCTGCGAGTTGCCCCAGCCCAGCCAGCTTTTCCGTTCGCAGCAGACGCTCGGCCAGCGCCTCATTCTCCATCGCGGTCGAAAGCCTGTCCGCCAACGTCTCAATCGGCCCAACCGCCCTTGCCAACCCGCCGCTCAGGCTCCCAAACCCCGGGGACGTCCACGGCTTCCTCCCCTCGCTTCCCCCGCCGTCAAACCGTTCTCCATCCGCGCAAACCACAATCGCCCCCACCAGCCGATGCCCGGCACCATATCCTGTGCCCGTTCGGATCGGCGAAATCACCACCCGCCGCCACTTCCGTCGCTCCGTCCTGCCGGTCCGTGCCCAGCTTCCAACCTCGGGGTCGAACCGGCTCCACTCCCCCAGCGGAATCGAAAAGCTCTTCATGCCGCCGTGCTGTCCCACCATCACCGCTGGCATCAGCGCCGCCGTCCCGCCGCGTTCCTCCGCAACCAGCCGCTCGCCCCACTCGTGCAGCGCCGCGACGGTCAGGTCGTCAGTCCCCACGCTCCCCATACACGCAAAGCGGCCCTCCGGATTGCGCAGCAGCATCGCAACGCGCGTAAAGGTGCTCTTTTCAGCGATCGTCCGGCAAACCCTCTTCGCTAGAGCCCGCGCTGCTTCCATCGCATCCATGCCCGCGTTCAGTCCCAGCGTCAGCGATGGGTCCAGCCCGGCATACGCCTCAAGCTCTTCGCGAATCCGCCGCTCCCGCCACCGCTCCGCCGCCTGCATCCTGGTCTCGCGGCGCATATGCCACGTCGCGGCAGCCAGAGACGCCACCGTTCCGCCCCAAATCCAGTGCATCCCCACTGAGCCCCAAAACCAATCCATTCGCTACCCCTCCACAACGAACCCCAAAGCGCATAGACTCGTCTAACGACGTGACTATGACCGCCATCGCCGCCTTCATTTCGCTTCTGCTCCCCCTATCGGCACCCAATGCCACGGCTCTCCCGCCTGTCTCAAATCCGAACTCCCCAAACATTTCGGGTGCCCACAACGGTTCCGCGACGGGACTCACCGGCCAGGCCGGCTTCGGCAAGCTCGATCCCACGCCGCCCACCGGCATTACCCCGGAAGATCTCGTCAAGAAGTTCGGCGAACGCGAAGCTGCCTTCGCCAAGGCCCGCGAGCAGTACACCTTCCGTCAAACCGTCACGGTCGACACCATCTCCGACGACACCGGCAAGCCCGACGGCGAGTACAAGCAGGTCACCGACATCGTCTTCTCCGAGGCCAACGTCCGCACCGAACACGTCGTCTTCGCCCCGCAGAACACGCTCGAGCGCATCATGATGTCGCAGGCCGACTTCGACGACATCGCCCACCGCCTGCCCTTCGTCCTCACCACCCCCGAGCTGCCGCAGTACGACCTCACCTACCTCGGCCGCCAGAAGGTCGACGACATCGAGACCTACGTGTTCGACTGCAAACCAAGGGAGCTCGTAAAAGGGAAGCGATACTTCCAGGGCAAGGTCTGGGTCGATCAGCAGGAGTTCCAGATCGTCCTCATCAACGGCAAGTCCGTCCCCGACGACCTGCGCAAAGGCCACGAAGACCTCTCGCCGCCCTACACCACCTACTACCAGGAGGTCGATGCTGGTTACTGGTTCCCGGTCTACACCAAGGCCGACGGCATCCTCCACTTCCCTGCGCAAGACGGCGCACTGGCCCAGAACGTCCGCATCCGCTACGTCGTCAAGTACGAGGACTACAAGCGCTTCCGCGCCAAGTCGCGCATCATCTTCAACGGAGCCGAGCTGCCGCCCGACACAAAGCAATCCCCGGGCACGACTCCGCCGGACGCCGCCACGCCTGGCACACTTCCCAAAACCGACCCCAACGCTCTACCGCCGCCGGACCCCGACGCCCCAGTCATGAAGCGCCCGAAGTAGCCTCCATCCATGGGTGACGGGCGTCACCCATGGATGACATGGGTGGTGCGTATACTGACCTCGCGTCCTCATGCGGGAAGTATTCGCGTTCGCAAGGGAACGCCGCCACAGGTGGCATCATGAACCGTACTCGCCCCTCCCATCTCCTGATCCTGGGTGCCCTCGCAGTCGGACTTCTCTCCACCGGTTGTGCCACTAACTCAACCTCTATGCCGAACGCGGTTGGCGCTACCGGATCCATTCACGGCGGTCAACAGCCCGTGTCCGGAGCCACCGTGCAGCTCTACGCCGTGGGGACCGCCGGCGACGGATCATCCGCCACACCACTGCTCACCCCGGCCGCAGTGTCGGATGCCAACGGCAATTTCAACATCTCCGGCCCCTACAACTGTCCGTCGCAATCCTCGCTGGTATATATCGTCGGCACCGGCGGCAGCCCAGGCTCCGGCATCACCAACAGCCAGATCGCCATGATGGCCGCGCTCGGCCCCTGTAGTTCTCTCGGCAGCATCCCCTTCGTCAATATCGACGAGGTGACCACCGTCGCTGCCGTATACGCCCTCGCGCCCTACATCACGTCTTTTTCTGCCATCGGCTCCGGAACCTCCGACGCGACCACCTTTGCGCAATACTTCACCGCTGCCGGATACATCGCCAACATCGGCACCGGCACCGCCCCGGGAACATTCGTCCCCGCCAACTATTCAGTGCCCATCGCTCAGGTCAATACCCTCGCCAACCTGCTTGGATCCTGTATCAACTCCCCCGGCGGCGTCTCCGGCGACAGCTCCCTCTGCGGCCAGTTCTTCGCCCTCACCCTCCCCTCCGGCGGCACCATTTCTACTGACACCATCGGCGCATTGCTCAATCTCGCCAACAACCCCACGCTCAACACCAACGCGCTCTTCAACCTGATTTCAGCCTCCGCTATCTTCCAGCCGACCGACTCCGCGACCCCGCCTGACTTCGCCGTTCGACTGCTGGTCAACTCACTTTTTACAGTTTCGCCTTCTTCGCTCACCTTCGCCTCGACTGTGCTCGGTGTCAGCGCGCCGAGCCAGACCGTCACCGTCACTAACGGAACAGCCGCGTCCGTCAACGTCACGTCTGCCTCCATCATCGGAGTCAATGCCACCGACTACAGCATCGCGGGCACCACGTGCGGCTCGGCGGTCCCTGCCAATTCCTCCTGCACCTACCAGGTATCGTTTACCCCCACAGCCAGCGGAGCGCGCGCCGGCTATCTTGTACTGGCCAACAGCTCAGCCAATTCGAGCATCGCTGTCGCACTCTCCGGTATCGGCACCCCCCTTGTTGTCGGTCAGGTCTTCTTATCGCCGTATTCCCAGCCCTTTCCCAGTACGACTGTAGGGTCCACTTCGTCGGCCAGCTTTCTCCTTTACAACTCCGGAAATGTTGCTTACCCAATAATCTCTGTCTCCAACAGCAATTCGGATTTCGCGTCAACGAATAATTGCGGTTCCCGGCTTCCCGCTCCCGGCTCCTGCCTTATCACCATAACCTTCACTCCGTCTGTGGCGGCGCCCGAGCCTAACACGCTCACAGTTCAATACAACGTCAGCAATACGCCATTCACCGTATCGTCCGCCATGACTGCGTACGGAAGGGCACCCCAGCTGGTGTTTTCGTCAAGCAACATGAGCTTTAACAACATCCCGCTGGGGAGTGTCTCCTCTCCGGTCAATGTCGCCCTGTTCAACTACACCGCCGCACCAGTTTCAAACCTGGTGATCGGTTACAGTGGCGCTGGGGCGTCGCAGTTTTCAGAGACCAATGACTGCCCCGCAACTTTGGCGGCCAACGCGCTTTGTACCTTCGTCCTGACCGCAACCCCCGCGCAGGTCGGCTCTGCCATTGCAAACCTGAACGTCAGCGCCGGGGGGTACAGGGCAACGCTCTTTGAAGTGGTGGTCGGAGTTGCAGGTCTCCCGACGAACAATCCGCTGGTCCTATCTGACACCCAGTTCGTCGTACCCAGCAGCTCGAGCGTAATGACTATGACCAACACAGGCACCGGCCCAATCGTCATTTCGTCGATTACCACCTCAACCGGGTTTTCGCAGACCAACACCTGCGGAGTGGTACTGGCGGCAGGAGCAACCTGTAACGTCCAACCCGCTGGCCCCGTCGTCCCACAAGGATCGGCCCCGGTGACCGGGACCCTTACGGTCAACAGCAATGCCCTCACACCCGTTCAGACAGTAACGTTGTACGCAGGCTCAGCCGTGCATGACTTCGGACCAGTGATTGTCGGTTACCCTTCCGGCATATGGTCCCAATACGCTAACTACGGCCAGGTCTCCAATTCGGGCCCCAACGCGGGCGATTTCCCGATCACAGGGAATAACGGTGGATGCGGCCGCGTCGGGCCCTGCTATGTTTACACCCAGTTTGTGCCCACCGCCTTGGGAAATCGAGTCGGCTATTCCCGAAACCAGTCCCTCACTACTCTTATGGCCGGAATTGGAATACCTACAACCGGGCAGGTCACGTCTTTCTCAATCTCGGCGGCCACCATCGACTTCGGGACATACGTCATCGGATCTACGGCCCCCCAACCGATCACGCTTACGCTCACCAACACCGGGAACCAGCCGGTGCCCATCAACTCAATTGCGACGTCATCGTCCTTCTTTCTGGGTTACCAATTCCCGCAGACCAACACTTGCGGAAGCAGCCTGGCGGTAGGCTCGACATGCACCATCACCGTATCGTTCTCCAATACGAATGGCGGCGGCGGCGGCGCTTCTGGCAATCTCGCCATCTCCACCTACTCTCTAACGCCAGCCATTAATATTCCGCTATACGCAAACCCGGTCATGCCGCAAGCCGGTTTTTCGCTCAGCAGTAGCAATGTGACTCTCGCCCAAACTCAGGCGGGCACCCCTTCCACATCGCAAACCGTCACCCTCACCAATACCGGCAACATCGCCTTGACCGTCAACGTCGGACCCTACACATCCGGTGGCGCAGTCTTCACAGAAACAACGAACTGCAGCGCAGTAGCGGCCGGAGGCAACTGTACGATAAGCATCGACGGTACTCCGCCCAGCGTCGGCACGTTCTCCGATGTCCTTCCGATCTCCATTGCAAACACCAGCCTGACCCAGAACATCAGCGTCTCGGTCACCGGCAACTAACACCCTTTGGGTGCCCCATCTCAATCAGCCTTATAGATTGAGGTGGGGACAAACCCACTAAGCCGCCTGCTCGCCCGACTCGAAGTACAAATACCTTCTCCAGCTAGGGTCCGCCGACCCGATCATCCGCATAATATGCCGGCTGGTATGCAGCGAGAACGGCTTCGGCTCTTTGAGCAGCCGCATCTCCGTCAACTCGTGCAGCATCTGGTTGCCCTTGCGCCGATTGCAGTCGTGGCAGCAGGCGACAAGATTCTCCCACGTCGAAAGCCCGCCGCGGCTGCGCGGAATCACATGGTCCAGCGTCAGCTCGCCAGCCGTCAAAACCACCTGGCAGTACTGGCACATATTGCGGTCGCGCAGCAGAATATTCTTGCGCGACAACGCCCGCGTCTGGTGCGGAATCCGCCGATACTCCAGCAGCCGAATCACCGACGGCATCCCGACCTGCATCCGCGCCGCATGCAGCATCGTGCCTTGCTCTTCTTCCGTCCGAGCGACGCCCTTCAGCACCAGAACCAGTGCCCGCCGAGCCCCGCAGATGTTGATCGGCTCGTAGCTCGCATTCAGAACCAGGACCGGAGTCTGCATCGCAGGCTGTCGAAACACGCCCGCCCGCACATCCAGTTCTGTCGTCAGCCGCCGCGCCGACCCTGTCGGACTCCCATGCCGCCCCGCATGCCGCCCGCTCGTCGCCCGATCCTTCCGCATCTTCCCCGTCTGCATCGCCACAATCCCTCCGGTTCTGATCTCGCTTTTGTCGTCATTCTGGCGAAGCCAGAATCTCCGTAGTTGCCGTTACCTGCACAAAATCAACCAGGCTCCGGAGCCCGCAAATCCCACCGCGCCACCAACTCTCCCGGATCTTCATGCTGCCGCATCACAAACTTTTTCTGCGCCCGCGCCAGCGTCGCAACCCATACCTTCGTTGCACCGGCCCGCATCAACACCCGCGCACACTCCCTCGCCGTAGCGCCGCTGGTCAAAATGTCGTCGATCAGCAAGACCTCGCGTCCACGCACATCCCCCGTCACATGGAACGCGCCCCGAAGATTCCGTCGCCGCCCCTTGCGCGACAGCACGAACGAACTCTCCGTACTCTTCCGCCGCTCCATGGCCTCATGCGCGGCGGTGAGCCGCCACGAAGGCCTCAGTTGCTGCAAGCAGCGCAGAGCCTCGTCGGCCAGCAGGACAGACTGGTTATACCCGCGCTGCCGTTCGCGCTGCTTGAACAAGGGCACCGCAATCACCATCAACTCCGCCGCCGCCTCGCCCTCCAATAGCAAGACCGCTTCCGCCATCCGCCGTCCCAGCAGCCGTGCAACGCCGCGGACCCGCGCAAACTTCAGCAGGTGGATCAGTCCACGCATCTCGTTGTCATAGCTTCCGTAAGCGACGGCCCGCTTAAATTCCGGCTCTGCCAACCGGCACTCGCGGCAGAGAAAGCCCTGCGCCAGCATCCCGGCAAATCGTGCATCTTCCAGATCAAGGTCGAGGTTCAGCGCCTCGCCGCACTTGCTGCAACCGATCATCGTGTTTAGCCGGACGCGCCTCACGCACGCCTCGCAAACCGGAACAGCAGAAGCCCGCTCCAGCGGACCCTCACAACACTTGCAATCGGCAGGAAAGAAAGTCGTAACAACGTCGTCCAATACCGTTCGAGTCCGCCTTCGAAGAACTCTCACAACGGCACGCCAACCCTCCACCGCACCGGGTGGACCTGCGGCATCGGCTCCGAGCTGGGTATTCAAGCAATTGCTGAAGACTCACCTACTCGACGGCGCTCCAGGTCGGTCAGACCGCGCCATAAGCGAAGTATAAGCCAACCCCATCACAATCCGTCAAGAATCACCCTGTATTCGGGTGCCCCATCCTCGCGACAGTCTCATCGTCGCAGGGTGGGGTATCGAGCCCACGGCTCGACCGTCTTCCTGCGTATCGCTACCAGAGTCGTCCCTCCGCCCTGCTGATACACTCCTCTCCTAGCCCGAACGCACGGAGAACCGACCCCAACATGGCATCCTCGCAAAACTTCCAGCCCTTCGTCCCAGCCTCTGAAAACCGCCCCGAGTTCACCCTCCGAGCCCTGCTCCTCGGCGGCGTCTTCGCCGTCCTCTTCGGTGCCGTCACGGTCTACGTCGGTCTCCGTGCCGGTCTCACCGTAGCCGCGTCGATCCCAATCTCCGTCCTCTCCATCTCGATCCTCCGCGCCTTCGGCAAGGCCAGCATCCTCGAAAACAACATCGTCCAGACCGTCGGCAATGCCGGCCAATCCATCGCCTCAGGCGTCATCTTCACCCTGCCCGCGCTCATCTTTTTAGGATTTGACCTCGAGTCGACGCGGATCTTTGCCCTCGCCCTCTTCGGCGGCTGGCTCGGCGTCCTTTTCATGATCCCGCTGCGCCGCCAGCTCATCGTCGAAGAACATGACACGCTCATCTACCCCGAGGGCACTGCCTGCGCCGACGTCCTGATGGCAGGAGAACGCGGCGGCTCCTTCGCCTCCCGCGTCTTTTTAGGTCTTGGCCTGGGGGGACTCTATACGCTCTTCCAGAACGACAATCTCTTCTCGCTCTGGCCCTCCGGCCCCAACTACGAACCCGACTTCGGAGGCCAGCAGCACATCCTCAAAGGCTCGGCTATCCGCGCTGACTGTACGCCCGAGTATCTAGGAGTCGGCTACATCATCGGCATCCGCGTTGCCGCAATCATGCTGGCTGGCGGCGTCTTCTCATGGCTCGTCATGATGCCCGCCATTCACTTCTTCGGTAAGGGCCTCACCATCTACCCCGGCACCTCGCCCATCGACGGCATGAGCCCTTCCATCCTCTGGAAGACCTACGTCCGCCCCATGGGCGCCGGAGCCGTCGCCGCCGCCGGCCTCATCACGCTCGTGCGCACCGCCCCCACCATCATCTCGGCTTTATCCGAAGGCGTCCGCTCAATCCGCGCCTCGAAATCGTCCAACGAGAAGGTGTCATCCTTCGCCGAAGGCGGAGGACCTGCTTCTCGAACTGCCCCGACGCCCATCCGCACGGCCCATGATCTGCCCATGTCCGTAGTCATCGGCGGCTCGGTACTGCTGCTGATCATCATCGTCGCCTTCCTCCAGTTCCACCCCGTCCCGGGAGCCCAGGTCGGCCTCTTCGCCAACATCGCCGCGTCGCTCCTCGTCCTCGTCTTCGGATTCCTCTTCGTGACAGTCTCCGCCCGAATTGTAGGGATCGTCGGCAGCAGCGCGAGCCCGGTCTCCGGCATGACCATCGCCACCCTCATGGCGACCTGCGCCATCTTCCTCGTCAAGGGCTGGACAGCTCCGGCCTTCGGAGCCCTCGCCATCACCATCGGCGGCATCGTCTGCATCGCAGCCTCAAACGCCGGGGATACAAGTCAAGACCTCAAGACCGGCTACCTCATCGGAGCCACCCCGTGGAAGCAGCAGGCCGCCTTGATGGCTGGTGTCATCATCTGCACCTTCTCAATCGGCGCAACCCTCAACGCCATGAACAACGGCCTCGAATCCTTCGCGCGCCTCGCCACTCCCATCACCATCACGCAGGCCATGTACGCCGACGGAGTCCAGGACAAGGGCACCTTCACCCGCGACCGATTCACGCTCACAGCCAAAGAGGGAAGTAACAAGGAGATCGTCTCCAACGGCCACTCCTACACGCTCCTCAACGCCATCGGTTCGTCCACCCTCCCCGACGGCAAATACCTCCTCAACCCGACCACCAACCAGATCGAAATCCAGTGGACCCAGGGCATCGGCAGCGAGAAAGCCGCCGCGCCGCAGGGCAAGCTGATGGCGACGGTCATCAACGGCATCCTTACCCAGAAGCTCCCTTGGGGTCTCGTCTTGCTCGGTGTAGCCTTGGTCATCGTGGTCGAGCTCCTCGGTGTCCGCTCCCTCACCTTCGCCGTCGGAGCCTACCTGTCCATCGCGACGACTCTTGCCATCTTCATCGGTGGAGTCATGCGCTGGATGGTCGACCGGGCCGTCCTTCACGAGCGAGCCAAATCTGCCGCTGCCACATCCATCGACACCGACTCCGAGATCTCCCCGGGCTCGCTCTACGCTTCGGGCCTCATCGCTGCCGGCGGCATCGTGGGCCTCCTCGGCGTCTGCGTCAAGCTCTACGAAGCGGCAACTGAAAAATCCATCCCCCGCTTTTCGCCCACCAACCCTCTCTTCAACGACTGGGTCAGCATCCTCATGTTCGCCTTGCTCGCCTTCAGCCTCTACTACTTCGCCCGCAAACCCCTCGCGACTGAGCCCGAAAAGTAACCCAAGGTCATCCTGAGCGGAGTCTGGCGCGCACGTTGCGCCAGACGCAGTCGAAGGACCCCGAAGCGACCAGTCCGCCTCGAACGCAGATCGCTTCAGGCGCCCCCATGCCCCAGCACCTCTTCGTCTACGGAACCCTCCACCCCGACCGCGCCCCGGCCGAGATCGCCCACGCGGTCCGCCAACTCCGTGAGCTCGGCCCAGGCACAATGCGAGGCACCCTCTACAGCCTCGCCGACTACCCCGGCGTCGTCATCCGCCCCAACCGCGTCGACATCGTCCACGGCACCATCTTCGCCCTGCCCGAAGACCCCGCCATCCTTGCCTCGCTGGACCGCTACGAAGACTTCCGCCCATCCGATCCCACCAACAGCCTTTTCGTCCGCGCTATCCAAACCGTCACCCAAGCCGACGGCTCCACCCTCGACTGCTGGGTCTACCTCTACAACCAACCTCTGCCGTAAACGCGAAAGAGCCCGCCCCAACCCTCGCGGGCCGAGACGGGCCTTCGTTCCTGTCCCTAGTTGATCGTCAGCGCAAACGTCGTCGAAGCAGTGATTGTCCCGGTGGTTGAGTCCGTTCCCGTCACAGTCACGGTATACGATCCCATCGGAGCCGTTGTCGGAATCCCCGCGCCCGCCGTGCTCGTACTTCCGCAGCCCGACAGTCCGAAGCCCGCCACAAGCAGCGCTATCATCGCGATCGCTCCACGCAGCTTACGCGACCGCCGCCCGAAGAAGCCCGCCAGTGCCAGCGCCGCAAACGCGACTCCCGCCGGCAGAGGCAGACCCGGTCGCGCCGGTGTCCGCGTCGCAGCCGCCGAACCGGAACCCGGCTTGAACAGGTTCTGCACAGTGCAGTTGGTCGCGTTGGTGTTGATCGTTACCGTCACTTGCACCGCCGCAGTTCCGCTGAGCGTCGGATTCGTCACCGAATAGCAGGCGTTGGCGATCGTCGATGGGGTCAGCGTAATGTTGGTCCCGCCGAAGTAGCCGCCAGTCGGCGTAAGCGTCACTACCTCCGTCACTGTACTGCCGTGCGTCACCGAAACCGCCGGAGCCGATACCGTAAACGATCCCGGCGACTTCGCCGTCAGCGACAGTGTCTTTGTGGAAGTGCTGTGGGTCGCATCGCCCAGGTACGTCGCAACGATCGAGTGCGCCCCAAGGGTTGCGGTCGTAAAGCTGAACGTTGCCGTTGAGGTCGTTGCCCCTGCGGTCAGAGTCACCAGCGTTGCAGTTCCGCCGTCAACGGTCACGCTGACCGGTCCCGTGGGCCCGGTGGTTGCGCCCGTCACCGTCATGGTGATGGCATCAGCTGTGCCGGTGGTGGCTGGACTGGCCGCAGCCGACAACGTGGTCGTAGTATTCGCCCCGGTCAGGGTCAGGCTTGCGTTCCATGCCTGCATCAGGTTATACAGGTCGATCGAACCCAGGCCGGTCGCTTGATCGTAGCCCGTCGTCGCAGCGTATGAGGTGAGCTGCGAGCCGGTCGTCCCGCAGAGCGTCGTTAATGTCGACGTACACGCATTGCTCCCGATCGTAATATCGTGGAACGCATTGGCGTAGGTAGTGGCGTTTGCCGCCAGCGAGTAAAGCGTGGGATTGATCAACCCTGCGTACGGCGTGTTCGTCCTCTGATTGATGATTGCCAGCATGCCCGCGAAGATCGGTGCCGCAAAGCTGGTGCCGCCCGCCACCGTCAGGCTGGCGGTGTTCACATCGCGGAAACCATGCGAGCAGCTCCCGGTCACATTCGTGCTCGTATCGCTCGAGCAGTACAGATACCCGGCATTGTTCGGAGAGGACGCGAGCGAAATATCCGGCACCAGGCGGAAGCTTCCCGCCGTGATCCCGTTTCCCGTCTGCCACGTCGGCCGCGGAGCGAAGATGCTGACGCCGCCGCCGCCAGACGAGAGCGCAGTCGCTGAGTCGTCATTCCATACCTGCTCGGGAATGTAGGACTTCGCGCTCGTCAGAACATCTGTGCCACTGATAGACGTCCAGTACGTCGCGGCGTTCGCACCGACCACGGTGGTGCCGTTCAGATTTTTCGTAATGTTTGCCGCCAAGAATTCGGTCCCGCCCAGCGCCGTTACGTACTGACTGCCGGCCGGGAAATCAACCGAAACTGCCTGCCGATTCGCTGTCGTCTGATTCGTGTTTTGAGAGCAGTCGGTCGAGCCATTGTCTCCAGAAGCTGAGATGACCGTCTGCCCCTGCGCCGCCGCCTGCTGTAAGTAGCCAGCAGCGAAAGTGAAGTAGTTGCTGCCCACGTCAACTTCGCAGTCCCCGTAACTGCTGCTGATGATGTTGCCGATCTTGTTCGTAACCGCATACTGTAGCGCGCCGAACGCACCGCCGGTGTTGGTCCCGTTACCCGTGTAGATGAAGTTGATCGTCGCGCCCTTGGCGATCGCGCTCGTCCACTCCAGGTCGAGGTCCGATTCCCCCTGGTCGCCGGTCGAGAACGTCGAAGCCCCGGTGTTCGGCATCAGGGTAATCGTTGGTGGCCGCACCGGAACTCCCGCAGCCGTCTGGAAGTTTGAGATATCCGACAACGTCACGGCGGACTGGCCGATCACAACGATCGTCTCCCCCGTCCCCGAATAACCTGCGCTGTACGCCGCGTTCACGTCGTAGATCACCGCCAGGTCGCCCGGCTGCACAAAGTTGTTGCCGGACTGGCCCGACGTAAAGTTCGCGTGGGCGACCGTCGTCTCCGGCAGAACGGGCCGCATGTGCGACCGTGGCTTCAAATCATTCAGGTGTCCGACACCCACAACCGCTGTCGCCAGCGCAGCCGGAACCGTCAGATCGCTCGCCGGCGCAAAGTGGGTCTCGCTCCCAGTGCGGAAGTAGCGCATCTCGGTCCCGAACGCCGTCTCAACCTCGCCGATCGTGCCTGAAAACGCAATCTCGCTGCGGTTGCGCGATACATCGCCCACCGTGAAACCCTGCGACTGCAGCCACTGCTGCACCTTGGCAATATCGCTGTCGGCTGCGCCAAACATCGCGCCGAATTCGTCCGGCGAAAGCCACTGGTGGTACCTTGCCGACGCGGGATTCTGCTGATCCTCGATCAGCGTGTCAAGTGCGCTCTGCTGTGCCGCGCTCTTGCCAAATACGATCGTCATCTGCTCCAGCTGCGCGGAGGCCGACATGCGGCCCGCGTCATTTTCCGGCTGTGCCATCGCCAGCCGCGTTCCCTGTAACGAGCTACGCACCCCATTGTCAATCGGAGCCTTGATCCTCGCCTCGGGCCGTTGTGCCCAAACCGATCCAGTGGTGGCGGCCACAAGTGCGGCGCCTATAATCGCTGTCGAGAGTTTCATCAAGAATGTACCGGCTTTCAAGGTTGAGGGTCGATGGGATAAGCCCACCCACTTTGCTGTATAGGACGAAGAGTTGGAGCGATCAGATTACCACTCAACCTTTACCGCGCTGGCCGGGGGCCGTCGGGAATCTTCGCACATGCAAACACAATTCGCGGTTGGGACCCCAGGCTTGTCGCTTTCAACCCAAACAGCAAACAATAGTTCCTGGTCAAAAGGGTTCTTCAACGTGCCGACGATACATACCCCGGAGGCAGCCGCCGCCACATCACCCTATTTGTTCAAGATTCATGTTTTCCCGACATTTCATTGGCTTTACGTCCGCTAGCGTGATAAAAAGCTGCCACGGGCCCACGTAGTAACTCTCCACATCGCAGAATTGCCGCGAATAGACGTCCCCTGTCCCGACTCATCCCTCGTCGGGATGATCCCCGAGTAATCCGGCGACTCCCTCATTTTCAGATAGATCCAGATAGATTCGATTCGATTCGAGGCCAATCCAATGATCTCTGCCGCAAGCTCCCCCGCCTTCCGGTCGTCCTTTCGTCTTCTCGTCGCGTCTACCCTTGCCGTCCTGCTCGGCGGCTGCGGTGCCGGTAACTTCGGCTCGAACATCCCCGCCGCAACCGGAAGCCAGGTCAAGCTTGAAGGTTTCGTCCATGGCGGACAGCAGCCAATCTCGGGAGCTACCGTACAGCTCTACACCACAGGAACCGCCGGCGACCAGTCCCCGGCCATTCCCATGATCTTTGGGCCACATATCCCGCCGGTCACGGACACGTTCGGCGCATTCTCCATCACCGGCCTGTACTCCTGCAATAGCATCACCGACGAGGTCTACCTCATCGCATCCGGGGGCAATCCCGCTCCGGCGATGAACAACCCCCAGATCGTCCTGATGACCGCCCTCGGACCCTGCGGCAATCTCACCTCTGCGACCCACATCATCATCAATGAAGTCACCACAATCGGCTCCATCTACCCCATCACCCCGTTCATGAGTTCCTACCTGAACGTCGGCGCGGCCCCGGCCAACCAACTCACCCTGGCCAACGACTTCATCCAGATCAACAAGTTCATCGACACCGATGGCGGCCAGTCGCCCGGCCCAGCTCTCCCTGGCGGTTTCACCGCACCCATCAATAATCTCAACGCGCTCGCCAACTCCATGGCTGCCTGCGTCAACTCCCCTGGCGGCGTCTCGGGCGACGGCTCCCCCTGCGGAAACTTCTTCCTTTTCGCCAAACCGGCGGCGGGCTCAGCTCCTACCAATACCGCCGACGCGATCCTCGACATTGCCAACAACCCTACCCAGAACGTCGGCAGCATCTACCTGCTCCCGACCGCGTCGCCGGTTTTCCAGCCCACCCTCAGCGTCGCTCCGCCTGACTGGACCCTCAAGATTCTCCCCAACCTTGTCCTCGCCACGCCCAGCAATCTGGTCGGAGTCGGCAGCCCCACCGTCGGCACCCTCACCTTAGGCCAGGCCGCGCCCGCTGGCGGACTCACCGTCAATCTCGTCAGTTCCAACACCGCCGCCGTTACCGTAACCACCCCGGCCAACATCGCCGCCGGAGCCTCGTCCGGAACCTTCAACTACATCGGCGTCGCGTCCGGAACATCCACCATCACCGGCAGCGCCACGGGCTACTACGGCAGCTCGGTCACCCTCTCCGCGACCAACTCCCTCATCTCGCTCGGCGCCATCCCCGCCGTCGCCCCCGGCCAGAGCGTCAGCCTGCCCCTCTCCCTCGGCACCCCCGCGCCTGCTGGCGGAGTCACCGTCAACTTCACCAGCGCAACTCCCGGCATCGCCACCGTTACACCGTCCGTCTTCATCCCTGGCGGCCTGCAGATTCCCGCCTCGAACCCCCAGGTCACCGGTGTAACTGTCGGAACTTCGTCGATTACCGCCACTGCCACCGGCTATGCTCCCGGCGCCCGCAACGCCAGCGTCAGTGTCACCGCCTCCTTTCCGACCACATTCAGCATCCCCATCGGTGTCACCACCAACGAGACCCTGACCACCTCCGCGCCCGCACCGGCCGGAGGCATCACATTCAATCTCACCGTCGACAACCCGTCCATTTTCTCCGTGCCCTCGACTGTCACCGTCGCGGCCGGCGCCACCACGGTCAACGTTCCCATCAACGGCCTCGCCACCGGCGTCACGAACCTGCGCGCCAACTCCACCAACATCCCGGAGGCCGTCTCCGCCGTCACCGTCAACGGCGGCATCACCCTGCAGACCAACGCGATCACCACCGGAAAGCTCCTCGAGAACGCCAGCTACTTCTACTTCGCCGCGGCACCCCCGACGCCTACCACGGCGACCTTGACCAGCAGTAATCCTGCCGTCTTCACCGTCTCCACAAGCCCGACTGTGGCCGGAACAACCAGCGTCAACCTCCCTGCAATTACCGGAACGAGCGCCAACTCGTACTACATTCAGGGCATTGGCCTTGGTTCCGGCACGCTCACCATCTCGGCCCCCGGATATCTCAACACAACGGTCGCAATCACAGTCGATCCCTCCGGCTTTGCTTTCAATGGAGGCGACTTCCTAACCACCACGCTTTCACCCGACTACGTCGTCCAGCTCCAGTCAGTCGTGCTCAACCCTGTTACCCTTGCCGTTCTTTTCCAGAACAACGTGGCACCAGCTGCCGGAGCTGTTGCGATCGGGGTAACCAGCGGAACGCCGGCGACGGGAACCATCCTCAACAGTCCCACCTCGTTCGCCCCGGGGACCGGAATCGCCACGGTCAACTTCCATTCCGGCGCCTCTGGAGCGTCCGTGCTGACGGTCTCGACGCCGGCGGGCTTCAGCACACCCGCTGGCAGCCAGCAGATTACTGCCACCGTCTCCGCGCCGCCCGTCAATGTTCAGACGACTACGCTGACCTCTGGAGTCGGCTTGGAAGTCTCCTCTTACGTCTACCTCTCGCAGACGCCCACCGTCCCCACCACGATCACACTGACGAGCTCCAACCCGGCGGTAGCCGTTATCTCCACCTCGACCGCCACCACCGTCGGGACCGGCGTCGCGACTTTCACCAGCGTCGTCAATGGAAGCGCCGTCAGCTTCTATGTGCAGGGTCTCAGCGTTGGAACCTCCACCATCACTGTCAGCGCCAATCCCTACGCCTCCGCCACCATCTCGGTCACGGTCGATCCCAGCGGCTTCATCTTCCAATCCAACAGCTTCTCGACCACCAGCTTCTCCGTCCCCAGCACGCTCTACGCGCAGCCTGTCATTCTCAATCCCAGCACCCTGGCGGTCATTGGCGGGGCGTTAGTCGCCCCGCAGGCCGCGCCGGTCAATGTGACCGTCACCAGCGGGACCACTGCAACCGGCACCATCACCTCCAGCCCCATCGTCTTTACCGCCGGGTCCAGCTCACTTTCCACTAACTTTCAACCTGTCGGAGCTGGCACCTCGGTCATCAGCCTGGGCACACCATCCGGCTTCTCCACGCCAACGCCTGCTAACACACAGCAGCTAACGGCCACCGTCACCGCGCCGCCTATCAGCGAGCAGACCGGCAGCCTTGCCACTGGAGTGAATCTCCAGCAGCAGACATATGCCTTCCTTAGCCAGACGCCGCCGTCACCCGTGACCGTGACAATCACCAGCTCCAACCCGGCAGTCGCAACCATTTCCACTGGCTCGACCATCGCCGGAGCTGCCTCCACCACGTTCCCCAATACCGTCAACAGCAGCGCACTTTCGTACAGCGTGCAGGGCCAATCCGTCGGAACATCGACCATCACTGTTTCGGCACCCGGCTATTCCTCGACAACAATGACCGTTACGGTCAGTCCCTCGGGCTTCATCCTCCAGAGCAGCAGCTTCTCGACAACAACCTTCTCACCCAACAGCACCATCTACGTGCAGCCGGTTTATCTCAACCCTGCCACCCTCGCTGTCCTGGGCGGCGCGTCGTTCAACCCCGGCATCGGGACCATCCCGATCACGATCACCAGTTCGGCGCCGCAGGTAGGAACAATTACGACCCCGATCAATTTTGTGGCCGGGTCCTCCTCCAACTACGCAACCTTCTCGCCCGTCGCTGCTGGCACCACCAACCTTTCCATCGCAACTCCGCCAGGCTACTCCACCCCGACTCCGGCCAATACGCAGCAGATTACGGCTACGGTCACGGCCCCGCCCATCAGTTTGCAAACCGGCAGCCTGACGACTGGGACCAACATGCAGGCTGCGACCTACGCCTACCTCAGCCAGACTCCGCCGTCGCCCGTGACCGTTACAGTCACCAGTGCCAGCGCGTCAGTCGCCACAATATCCACCAGCGCCACGGTCGCGGGAGGCGCAAGTGTCTCCTTCAACGGTGTCGCCACCAGCAGCGCACTTTCCTTCTATGTTCAGGGGCACGCTGTCGGCTCGACGACCGTCACCATCGCGGCAGCCGGATTCTCCAACGCCACCCTCAACATCACCGTCGACCCGTCCGGGTTCATCTTCCAGAGCAGCAACTTCGCGACCACGACGTTTTCCGGGCCATCCGATATCTATGTCCAGCCAGTGATCCTGAATCCCGGGACGCTGACCGTGTTGGGCGGGGGCACACTTGCCCCCTCCGCCGGAGCCGTTCAGGTCTCTGTCACCAGTTCCAGCGGTGCTGTAGGAACCGTGACGTCGCCTGTGAACTTCGCTGTGGGCGATTCCTCCGATTTCGTTGTCTTCCAGCCGGTGTCAGCCGGCTCCACCAATCTTTCCATCACAACGCCCCCTGGATTCTCGACACCTTCAGCCGCCGCCTCGCAGCAGATCAGCGCGTCCGTCACGGCTCCGCCGATCAACGTGCAAACAGCCTCGGTAGCCACGGGCCTCGGGTTGCAGACCGCCACCTACAGCTATCTGAGCCAGACGCCACCGGCAGCGGTGACCGTCACGGTGACCAGCTCCAACCCGGCGGTAGCCGTGGTGTCGAAATCGCAGACCATTGGGGGATCTGGCTCCATCAGCTTCCTCGGGGTCGTCAACAGTTCTGCTCTTTCCTATTACGTTCAGGGCGTCGGCGTCGGCACGGCCACCATCACCATCTCGGCCCCCGGATTTACGAACGCGACCGTAACCGTTGCGGCCGATCCCTCCGGCTTCGTCTTCCAGTCCGGCAACTTCTCTACAACCACCTTCTCGGGCAACAGCAGTGTCTACGTA
>JANXWZ010000199.1 GCA_025350865.1 Rhodanobacteraceae bacterium | reverse complement strand
CGCCCGCATCCTTGACCGCCGGGTAGCTTCGGTCCATCCTCCCCACATTTACGAACCCACCCGACCGCGTGTAGAAGTGCGCGTCGGCGACCACCTCGCCGTAGACCGGAATCCTTTCGCGATGCGAATCTGCCGTGCCTGCCGCGACCAGCACGCTACCCCCATCCTCCACATACTTCGTCAGGCTGTGCTCCAGGATCGACGGTAGCGAGGCCACATCCGACAACACCACAAACGCGTACTTCGACGGATCAACATCCGCAGCCTGCTCCGTAATGATCGGCTGTAACACAAACGACGCCTGCGCCGATGCCCCCATCGCGGCACCAAAGTAAAGCTGCGACCGCGAATCCCCTGCCTGGTGAACAAACAACACACGCTCCGGATCAGCCCGCTTCACGGCAAACCGAGCCGCATCATCCCCCGCAAATCCATCCGCTGCATCGATGCGAACCTCGCATCGGCTATCGCCAAACGGCACTTCCAGTCCATCGAACGCGACAGTCGCGCGACCATCCGCCGGAACATCCAACTTCTTCGTCGCAGACACATTCCCGTTGATCACCAACGACACAGTCCGCTGCGCCGCAGGCGTTCCATGCCCCGCTACGACTGCGATCACCCGAGCCTTCTTCGTATCGACAAGCTGTGACGGCGCGTTCACGCTTTCGACATTCCAGTTCGGCTCGTTCGCCTTCGCCACTGGGTGCAGGGTCAACGTGACGTTCCCCGGCAGCACCATGTCGGCAAAGTTCCCCGGCATATTCGCCTGCTGCATATCGCTATAAACGTGGAGCTCAATCGGCGTATGCACCGTCTCGGCCAGCGCTCGCATCCCGCGTCCAATCTCACCAAAGTTGGCATGTGAATCGCCCGGCTGCATGCCGGCCACCGCCGCCTTCAGCAATGTATCGTCTGCAATCGGCTGAGTCAGCACCTGCAACTCACCAGCCAGCAACATCACCTGCGCACGCTGCGACCCACGCCTCGCCGCCAACGTCGCCAGCGCCTGGTTCTTCGCATCCACGAACCGCGTACCCGCCTGCATGCTGAACGAATCGTCAACCACCACCACCAGCAATTTCTCACTCGCCGCCGCAGCCGACCGCCGGATAAACGGCTGGGCAAACAGCAGCGCCAGTAACAGCATCAACAGCGCTCGGAGCGCGAACAGCACCAGATAGCGCAACCGCCGATGACGCGTCGAGCTCTGCGTCCCCCGCTCGAAGAACATCAGCGAACTCACCTGGCGCGGCGTCGTCGTATGCTTGCGCAGCAGGTGGATGTACACCGGCAGCCCCACCGCCGCGAGAGCCGCAAGAAACCAAGGCGCGAAAAATCCCATCAGTTCCCCCTCGGCCTGAGAAACAGGTACTCGCTCAGCGCGTTGTCCAGCGGCATATCCGTGACCAGCAGGTGATAGTCCATCCCCGCCGACTTGGCCTTCGACTCCATCTGCTCCAGATGCAGCTCCATCTTGCGCCGGTACTCGCCCTTCACGTAGTCCGGTACTACTTCCATCCGCTGCTCCGTCTCAAGATCAACCAGAATCGACGGCCCATCCAGCTTCGGCTTGATCTCCTGCGGATCGAGCACATGGAACAACACCACTTCGCTGCCGTGGAACCGCAGAGGCTCAATCGTCTTCACCACCGTCTCCGGGTCCTCATAGAAGTCGGAAATAATGATGACCATTCCACGCCGCCTCAGTAGTTCCTGAAAATACTTCATCGGCCTGGCAAAGTTAGTTCTGGCCCGAGGCTCCGCACCTTCCAGTCCCGCCAGCAACCGCGGTAACTGTCCAGCCCGCGTTGATGGTCGAATAAATTCCCGGACCTCGTCGTCGAACACCACCAGCCCCGCCGGATCGCGCTGATTATGGATCGCCAGATAGAATAATGACGCCGCAAGATAGCGCGCATAATCCATCTTCGAGACTGTATGCGACTTGAACTGCATGGAATTACTCGCATCCAGCAAAATCGTAAGCTGGCTGTTCGTCTCTCCGCGATACCGCTTCAGATACATTCGATCCGTTCGCGCAAATAGATTCCAGTCGATGTGCCGCAGGTCGTCGCCCGGAGTGTAAGCGCGATACTCCGCAAACTCCTGGCTGAACCCAAAATCAGGCGAACGATGCAGGCCCGTCACGAAGCCGTCGACGACGGTCTTCGCAATCAGGTCCAGCCCGTTGATGCTGGCCAGAACACGAGGATCAAGAAATCGCTGCATCGAACCCTTTCCATACCAACATCGAGGTCATTCTGAGCGAAGCGAAGAATCTCAGTATCTGGTCTTACTTCGGGATTAGCGTGGGGCTTTAGCCCCACGAACACCCGAGCCAACAACAGGGGCTTTAGCCCCGGCTTTTACGACTCCTTTGGCTGCGGGATAGCCGCAATCAACCGCTTCAAGATCTCATCCGAATCAATCCGTTCCGACTCCGCATGGAAGTTCAACAAGATACGGTGACGCAGGACGGGAACCGCCAACGCCGTAATATCCTCGTACGTCACGTGGTAACGTTTCTTCGAAAGCGCCCGCGCCTTGGCCGCCAGCACAATATTCTGTGCCGCGCGCACGCTGCCTCCATAGTTCACATATTTCTTGACGAAGTCCGGCGCGTTGTCACTCTTGTGCCGCGTCGCTCTTACCAGGTCGACCACATATCTCGCCAAAGTCTCGCCAATCGGCACCATGCGCACTAGCTGCTGAAAGTCGATCAACTCCTCCGCATTGGTAACTGCCTGCACATTTGCGACGCGAGTTGCGGTCGTCATATCGACAACCTTCAACTCCTCGGCGGGAGTTAGATAATCCATCAGCGTATTGAAGAGGAAGCGGTCCAACTGAGCTTCCGGCAGGGGATAAGTGCCCTCAAGTTCAATCGGGTTCTGCGTCGCCAGAACGAAGAATGGCGCAGGCAATTTGTAGATGTGCCCACGCACGGTGCAGGAACGCTCCTGCATCGCCTCCAGCATCGCAGCCTGCGTTTTGGGAGGAGTCCGATTGATTTCGTCGGCCAGCACAATGTTGCCAAAAATCGGGCCTTCAACAAAGGTCCATTTGCGGTGCCCTGTCGTAATGTCTTCTTCGATAATGTCGGTCCCGGTAATATCCGACGGCATCAGGTCCGGCGTGAACTGGATACGCCGGAACTGCAGGCCCAGCGTCTCCGCAATCGTCCGCACCATCAGCGTCTTCGCCGTTCCAGGCATACCGGTCAGCAGGCAGTGCCCGCCAACAAACAAGGAGATCAGGATCTGATCGAGCACTTCATCTTGCCCGACGATGACCTGCCGCACCTGCCCCACGATCGCGTCCCGCACCGTGCGAAATCGTTCAATGCGCCCCTGTAGCTGTGCTGTATCCGAACTCTCCATCAGTCGCTCCCCTTTTGTCTGTCATTCCGCAGGAATCTGCTTTTGCTTTACTTCTTTTCCCCACCCTCAATCTCCAACAGCAACTTCTGAGCCGGCCGAAAGCCCGGCGCGGTTTCCAGCGCAGCCAACACGCTCTCCTCCGCCTTCGCCTTATCGCCCAAGGCCATATAAGCCTGGGCGAGTTCGTATTGTGCCGACGCCTTGTCCAGCGGCTTCAACGCCAGCACCGCAGTAAATTCGCGCACGGCTCCCTCGTTATTTCCCTGAGCGAGCCATAACTCGCCGAGCTTGCGGTGAAGCTTTTCGCTCTCGGGATAGATATAGTTGATCCGGTTCAACGTCGCGGCGGCGGCTTCCTTATCACCCGAGTCCTCCTGAAGGGAAGCCAGCTTGGTCAACATCTCCGGACTCTCGCCGCCCATCGTTTGGTATGCCTTCAGGGTCATCGTTGCAGCTGGCTTGTCGCCGGATGCAAGCTGCGCCTCTGCAAGGAACTCATAAGGATTCGCGTCTCCGACATACTCCGGATAGAGCTTCAACAAATCTGGAACTAATTTTGCAATCTCAGCATTCTTCTTTTCCTTGGCCAACTCCGCAATCTGCTTTAACCCAGCCCGCCACTTATCGAAGTCCTCTGCCTTGGAACCAACCTGCTTCGATAGCCACGCGAGATACGTCGTATCGAACTCCTCCGGCGAGAGTTTCAAATTGTCTTTCACTGCGTCCGGTGTCGACTTTAGTTCTGCAAATGAATGGACCATACCCAGCAATGCATCCGCGCCCCAGCGCTGCTGGATGTAGTCGCACATGCTGCCCGCCTGGAAGTAACTCACGATCACCTGCGACGGGTATTCCGGAAAGATAAACCCGCGATCAATCTCCGCCACCGGCAACAGCTTCTTATCCCGGATCGCAGCCAGAACCTCGGGCGTCAGCCTGTTCGCCCACTCCGGATTTGCCTGCCCTTCCTCATGGACCGCCAGTCCTTCGGTAAACCAGCGCGGTACGCGATGATTCGTCGCCGACAGAATGAACACGTGGCTCATCTCGTGCCACAGCGTGCTCCCCCAGTTGAAGTCTCCCGGCTTCCGGCCGGATGGGCTATCCATCGCCACCACTTCGCCAAAGGTAACGCCCAACGCACCCAGCCCGGGCATCCCCATCGTGCG
The DNA here is from genome assembly GCA_025350865.1 of Rhodanobacteraceae bacterium. Classification (GTDB taxonomy): domain Bacteria; phylum Acidobacteriota; class Terriglobia; order Terriglobales; family Acidobacteriaceae; genus Edaphobacter. The sequence continues at coordinate 27,698 of JANXWZ010000199.1, read as the reverse complement.
AACGGCAAAGTCCTCATGGTCGGGATAGATTTCCAGTTGCACCGGCCCCGGCAAGGTCATCTTGTATTTCGCACTGTAAGTTGCAATCGTCTTATGTAACTCAGCCTGAATATACGGACGTAGCAACTCCGCTTCATTCTTCTTCAACCGCAAAATCGTTGTGTCATCCCGAAACGTCACGAAGTTCTTATAACTATCGAGCAACTTCAGGCTATTCGCAGTTGCTGCGTCTCGCTGTCCATTCTCGTAAGCAAGCTCCAACTGCTTCATCGGCTCTTCTTCCTGGCCGAGCCGCATCAAATTGATACCCAGTTGCGACCGTGCCGCCCACAGCTTGGGGTCCACCTCAATCGCCTTGCGGTAGTACTTCACGCCATCCTCATAGCGGCGATTCATCACCAGGTGATACCCCACCAGCGCGTACCCCTCGCCATAGACAGGATTCACCGCGCGAATCTTGTCCAGCCAACCATCCGGCGACCGATCCGCAAGGATCTCCATTGCGGCCTTGACGGCCATCGCTTCCAGCGCTTCGTTGGACAACGCAAGCGCCTTATCCGCCTCCGCTACCGCATCCTTCAGCTTCTGATTCTCCAGCGCAAGGTTGGCCATAAACTCATGCGCCTCGACCAGCTTCGGGTCCAGTTCAATCGCCCTTGCCGCATACTCCGCAGCCTTGCTGTCAAAGCCGTCCGCGCTGACGATTGCCATGCCGAGATACGCCTCGGCATTGTTCGGGTCCAGCTTCAGCGCTTCGGCGAAAAGGTTATCGGCCTCTTGGTTGTTGAAGCGATCGTGGAACAGCCTGCCCCACCGCACCTTCACATTGGCCTTCACTCCGGGCTGCGGGACCGCTAGCTTGAACGCGGCATTCGCGTCGTCATACTGCTGCAGACCCCAAAACCCCTCAGCCCGCAGGTAAGGATCGGCATTGCGACTGAGTCCATCGAAGCAGGTCGCAGCCTCCGCCTTCCTGCCATGCTTCTGCAGCGCGCGGCAGCCATCGAGAGTCGGCGCAGCCCAGCAAACCTCTGCTGAAACAACCGCCGCCAACAGCCCGAGTTTGCCGAGTAATCTCACTTCTCCAACTCCCCCTGCACCTTTGCCAGTTCCAGCAACGCCGCCGTCAACTGCTTCCTGTATTCCCCAGGCTCCATCGCAGCTTTCTGGTACTTCAGCCCGTCGATCTTCTGCTCTAGGTCTTCCTTCTTCAGCATCAACTCGCGCTTGGTTGGATCGGTCATCGCAGCCTGCGCCGCACCGATGCGAACCACAGTCAACCCAGCCAGCAGCGTTCCCTGGCGCCCCTCGCCGGCACCGACCTTCACGGGTTCACCATGGCCAGTGTCCTCATACATGGCATGCTCGGTCGCCAAACGCTTCTGCGACTCATAAAACGCAGCCGTCTTCTTATCTGCATACGTCAACGCTTCCATCGCGGAGATTGCATCGCTCTTGTCCACATCCGAGGTCGGATCCTGCAACGCCTCCGCCCAATACCGCGCGAAGACCGTGGCATTCTTCTCCGTGCCATTCTTTGTCGCGGTAATGACGCCGCGCCCCGGCCTATCCAGCGCCGTAACTGATCCCCCGCTCGCGCTCGTTGTATTCACAATTAACTGCCGCCGAGCCTGCACTCGATCACACAGGGCCGCCAACTCCGTCGCGGAGATATCCGGCCCTACCAGGTTCAACTTGTACTCCACGCCGTCATACGAACCATGCCCGATCAACGTTACGATCAGGTCGTCCTCGGGCTTCGCTTCGCGGGCAATCGTCGCGAGCGTCTCGGTCAGTTTGGTCTTCGTCGCCAGCGGCCCAATCAGCGTGTAGACATGCGCTCCAGTGGAAGCCTTGAATACCTTGTCGAGATCCGTCGCCGTCGACCTGAATCGCTGTTCATAGTCCGGCTCTCCGCCCAGACCGGCGACCGTAACGTAATACACCGAGGCGTACATCGGCATGGCCGCTGCCAACATAAGAACGCCAAGCAGCCGTGTGAGCTTCATATCATGCCCCACTTCCGCCGCAACAACCACTCGCCGGCCATAAGGCCAAGCAAGACCAGAAAGACAATTGGCATATTCCAAAGCTCTTTTGTATTCCGAACGGAAATTCCCGCTTCCGAGAAGGAAATTTCACTCGACAATTTATCTAACTCGTTAGCTCCCCAGTAATGTCCGCCGGTCTCGCTGGCTAACTTCTCGAGTAACTCCCGATTCTGTTCGGTGTGGAAATTCTCGGCCACACCATCCTGCCGCTCAAATGTCAGCACGTCGCGTCCTAACTCATCTGCTCCCCGCGCTGCGGTTACTTCCGCGACGTAGGCCCCCGGTTTCTCCGCCGTCCAATCCGCCGCAAAGCTGCCCGGCGTCGACGGGACCGGAGCCAGGTCCACCACCGAAGAGCTATTGTCCGGACCGATCATATGGACCGACACCTTCGCATCCGGTGCCAGTACATACGCCTTGTCTCGAACCGTAGCCGTCACCTTCAAATGTCCGTCGTCCATCAGCCGAACCTCGGGCATCGAAGCCACTACGCGCCCCGGCGAATCCGCCACAACCCAGCGCAGCAGCTGCTGCCAGAACAGGTCGTGCGAAGGATCGCCCAGCGCCCCGCTCATCTGCCATCGCCATGAGCCCGATGTCGCCATAATCCCAGTTCGTCCGCGGCCATAGCTCTGCGTCACCAGCAGCGGCATCTTGGGGTGACCGGGCGTGGTCATCTCGGCGAGCACAGTCGCACCCGGCTTCGGGTTGCCGGGGTCCTGGTAGTCCATCAGGTACGGCAGGGTCTTCCACCGCTCCACATTCTTGCCCGGATCATCGACCAGCCGCATCACCGGGCTGTCCGCCCCTGCCGCGGTAAGTTGGGCAAACGCCGCATCGCGATGGAAGGTATCCTTCGAGTTCGGGAGGAAGGTCGGCATCAGTTGACCCACTCCCGACGCGCCCCAGCCGCCATCCGACAGCGCATATCGTCCGCCCAGAAACAGCACTCCGCCGCCCCGCTGGTCGACATACTCGCGCAGCAGCTCCTGCTGCCGAGGCGAAAAGTATCCCGCCTCCACCGACCCGATGATGATCCCGTCGTAACGAAACAGGTCCTCCGCCTTATTCGGAAATCCATCCGCAAGCTCCGTCGGATCGCTGATTCCCTGCCGGTAAATCTTGTTCTCCGTCGTCCGCAACATGGTCACAACCGCGAGCTCTTTGTCATCATCGGCTGCACGCCGGATGAACTTGTACTCCCAGCGCGGCTCGCCTTCCACGTACAGGATTCGCCGCTTGTCCCCGTTCACGCTGATCAGTCGCGCGACGGAATTGTTGGCAACATTCTCCTCGCCCGGCAGTGGCGCCACGGCGAACGTCACTCGCCGAACCCCCGCCGCTCCCGCGTTGAAAAACATCGTCTCCGCCTGCACAATCCCGTTTGCGGGCAACGTCACTTCCTTCGCTGCCAGCACCTTCTCGCCGTCCCTGGCGGTCAGCGCGACCTTCGTGGCCTGATAACCGAACTGCCGCACGCTGACCGTCGCGCGCATTCGCGATTCCGCCATCGCTCGCGGTGCCACACTCACATCCTCAATCTCAACGTCGTGCGTCGCCTGCTCCTTGCCGAAGCCGACCGTGTGCACCGGCAGCCGCCGATTACGCAGCGCGCTCACGGTTTCGAGGTCAATCCCGCCGCTGTTTTCTGCTCCATCGCTCAACACGACCACAGCTCCAACCGGCAGGTCGCTGGTCTCAGCCGCCAGTTGTTTCAGCGCAGCGTTGATGTGGGTTGCGGTTCCCGTCGGCTGCACCTGATCCACCTTATCCACTCGTTTAAGGCCTGCGTTCATCTGGTAGACGCGCGTCTGGAAGCGCTTCTGCAAACCCGCCAGCATGCCACCCTTCAGCACACCAAACGCCGCGGCTTCACGTAACGCCTTCCCGTCCGAGCCACTGTCCGCTATCGCCATGCTGCGCGAGCCATCCACCAGCACCGCGATAAGGTTCTGCTGCGATTTCAGCTCCGCAACCACGATCGCCGGTTGCCACAGCAACAGCAACACCAGCGCCAGCAGCGCGGTCTGCATACCCCATATGCCCGCTGCTCTGCGCATCTGGGTTGCCGCCGAGACATCCTTTACCGGCTCCAACCGTTTCAGGCGATACCAAATCAGCGATGCAAGCCCACCGGCCACTGCCAGAATCAGCACCGCCAGCAACCATCCCGGCCACGCACCTAGCAGGACAAGTTTGCCCTTGGTGAACACCGTTATGGGGTACTTAAAAAAGAACTCAAACATGCAGCCAAAGCACCCCGCTAGCCCTTGTGGAAACTACCAACTACCAACTAAAAACTGTAGTTAGTGAGTCATCCCATACACGATGTAGTTCAGTCCGACGCGGAACGCCATGCTTGCAAACTGCTCCGGATATTCCGGATCGTCAGCCCACTCCCATGCGTCGCCCAGGTGCATGTTGTGGCAGATCGCCACGACGATGCGTCCGTGGTCGTCGCGAATGCCGCGCCACTTCGCAACGTAGCCGTCCTTCTCGTAGGTTCGTCCGGAGCGGATGTACTGCTCGCCCGGTACCTGAAAGCGGTCGTCCATGTCGTAGAGCACGTGGAAGATCTCGTCCTTATCCGTCAGGTCTTCGACAGGGCGGTCCGGGAAGACCTGCCGCATGCCGGTCATAAAGTTCTCCCAGTCCTGCGTCCCGTGGAAATCGTCCACCATCAGGAAACCGCCTTTGAGCAGATACTCTCGCAGCCGCTTCGCCTGATCGTCGGTGAACGTCCAGGTATGCACCATCACCGCGTAGACCCACGGATAGTTGTTGATCTCATCCGTATCCAGGTTTACGACCTGCTCCGTGGGCCGCCCTTGAACCCGCGTCAGCCGATTGAGCGCAATCAAAAACTGACGGTCCGCTTTGGGATAGTCCCGCGACCAGTTTCCGCCACCGCGTCCATACCCATAGCCGCCGTATCCACCATAGGATCCCATGTTGGAGTTGAAGCGCAGGCGCGACCAGGAAAATTCAGCCTTGACATTGCTCGTAGCGGGCTGATAGCCCCAGTCTGCGGTGCGCTGAAACGCGTACAAGCCGGTGCAGCATACCGCTGCGATCGCTGCGTACGTCAAAGCTTTCCAGAGCTTCATCGGGGATCCCCCTTAACGTCATCGATGGCGCGAGAATACCAGATGAGAGGTGTCGTGCGTTCCACTGATACGGTGTCTTGCCTGTATAGACGTGCTCCCCAGCCGTTTGTCTCAGGTCGGCCCATTTCAGGCAGACTGGATTTTCGCCTCATGAAATCGACCTGCAGCCTTCCCAAATTTCATTCTGCTCCGCCAGCCGCGAAGGACCCCTGAATCGTGCGCCGGATCAAATTGCCGCTCGACATTTCCTTGAGCAAACCGACCCCAGCATGAGACCATCCCCTCAACGCACGCTATTTCGGCGCGTCTAAGCCTGAGGAGACTCCAGCCATTGCAGCGGCGCGACTTCCTGAAACTTTCGAGCCTCGCCTTCGCCGCACCCCGGCTCCGCGCCCAAGCGCCCGGCCAGATGGCTATGCCATCCGCGCCCGCCGCCGCGCCCCCAGGCCCCCCCGCGGATATCACGCTCAAAATCTCCCCCGTTACGGTTGAACTTGCCCCCGAACGCATCCTGTCGACGATTGGCTACAACGGCATGGCGCCCGGCCCGATCCTGCGGATGAAAGAGGGCAAGCCGACGATTGTGGACGTCATCAACGCCACCGACGTCCCCGAGCTCGTCCACTGGCACGGCCTCGTGATACCCGCAGAGGTAGATGGCGTCGACGAGGAGGGCACCCCCGTGGTGCCTGCGCAATCGCGCCGCCGCTACCAGTTCGCGCCCAAACCCGCCGGCAGCCGCTGGTACCACTCGCACGCCATGGCGGAATCCGACCTGCACAAGGGTGCCTACACCGGCCAGTTCGGCTTCCTCATCATCGACGGCGCAGATCCCGGCCAATACGACCAGGAGATCTTCCTCGCCCTCCGCGACTGGGAACCCTTCTTCACCACGCAATTGATGGACACCGACGAGCAGGGCCAGGTCGACCCCATGCCGGAAAAGCCCGACGTCTCGAAAATGAACACCAACGCCAACGGCTTCGAAGTTACCTCTATCACCTACAGCATCAACGACAAGTCGCTTGGAGCTGGTGAACCCATCCGCGTAAAGCAGGGTCAACGCATCCTGCTACGCATCCTCAATGCGTCGGCTATTGAAAACCGCCGCCTTGCGCTACCTGGCCACAAGTTCCAGGTCGTCGCCCTGGACGGCAACCCCGTCCCCACCCCTACGGCGGTCGAAACCCTCTTTATCGGCGCGGGCGAGCGCATCGACGCCATCGTCGAGATGAACAACCCCGGCGTCTGGATCCTCGGCGAAACAGCCGACCAGGTCCGCGAAGCCGGCATGGGCATCCTCGTCGAGTACGCTAACCAGCACAAGACCCCACTCTGGAAGGCCCCCTCAACGCTGCGCTGGGACTACTCCGTCTTCGCCAACGCCGCGTCTGCCAAGGCTCCAGACCACACTATTGAAATGCTGTTCGAAAAAATCCCTAGCGGCTCCGGGAAATTCAATACCTGGCTCGTCAACGGAAAACCCTACCCTCACGAAAATGAGTTCGTCCTCACCCAGGGCCAGCGCTATCGCCTCGTCTTCCGCAACCGGACCGACGACGCCCACCCCATGCACCTGCATCGCCACAACCTCGAACTTACCGAGATCAACGGCAAGGCCATCTCCGGCCTCTTCAAGGACACCGTAGTCGTCCCCATGTACGGCCGTGCCACAGTCGACTTCACCGCCGACCAGCCGGGTCTGACCCTCTTCCACTGCCACATCCAGAACCACATGGACTTCGGCTTCAAGGCCCTCTTCCGCTACGCCTAGCGTCCGGGTGCCCCATCCTCGCGGCGCTTTTGCCGCAGGGTGGGGTATCGTTTGCGGGAGCAAACGACCGTCTTCGCCTCTACCGAACCGTCACATCCCAAATCTTCGACATCCGTGCCTTACCCGCCGGCCCCTCCACATACAACGCGACCACATACTGCCCAGCCTTGGCATAGGTGTGCAGCGGATGCTGCTCGGTCGAACTAGCCCCGTCGCCAAAATCCCACTTCCAGCTGGTAGCCCCCACCGACTCATCCTCAAACGCCACCAGACGCCGTTGCATATCCAGCACTTTGAAGCTCCAGCGAGCCGCAATCTTCGGTGCCAGCGAACCCTCCAACGGCATCAGCCTGAACTCCCGCAGCAAAGTCGCGTTGCCGTACATCGTGTGCTCGAGACCCAGATTCCAGAACCCGTTGTTCTTCTCACTGCCGTCGTAGTCGATCACCGCCCACGACAGCCCAATCGTCTTGCCCTCAAACAGCTTCGACTCCACAGCCCTCTCCGGCCCTTCGCAACCCGCATAGTCAAACGGCGTGATGTAAAACTCGAGGATATACTTCCCTGGTTCGCCATGCTTGAAGTTGTACTTCTGCGCATGGTTAGCCCACGGAAGCTCTTTATCCCACGGCTGGCAACCCCACGCCAGTGCCCAGTCCTTGCCCTCATGCGGGGTCATGATGTGGTAGTTCTGCGCCTGCACACCGTGCATCGAGAAGTGCGCGTCATACTCCTCCTGATCGGCGTTATTGCGGAACTGCGGGATCAGCGGCCCCCCGGATCGATCTCCATCCACCACAATCTCAAACGTATCGTTGTGGAGCCCGGGGTCGGAGAAATCCCAGAAGTTGTCATACGCCTCATAGAGGAAATACAGTCGGTTCAGCCCCTTCACCCAACCCACTTTGACGTGGACATCCAGATCCTTCGCATCCGGTGTGGCATGTTTATGCTCGTCGTCCGACATCTTGTTCAGCCCGATCGAGTAGCTCTCCGGCACCATCTTCCAATCCGAGTCGTCGCCATCGATCCGCGGAATCTGATCCGCCGGAAACTGAAATACCTTGAAGACCTCAGCCTTCGGAGCCACCTCTGCATGCTGCTCCACCCGCTGCACCGGATAAGGCTGCACGGGCTTCATCTGCTGTGCACCAGCACTTGCCCCAGCGGCAAATACGACCAACGCCGTCATTCTGGCAAAGCCAGAATCTCCGTATTTGCCCTTTACTCCGACACCAATCACAACGCCACCTCCCGCTTCAACCCGGCCCTCGCCGCCTCGCCCTCAAACCGTTCCACCTTCAACCCCGTACAACTCTTCGACTCAATCGCCTCGCCAAAATACTCCGGCCGATTCGCGCCCCACTTCAGCTTGCAATCCCGCAGCGTCACGTTATCTGCGTCGCGAATGCTGTACCCGACCGTCCGATGTTCCTCAACCCCGGCGGCTGACGGTCGATTGTCATAGACGCCACCCTTGTACTTCGTCCACCGATCCAGCGTAACGTCCACGCGATCCAGCGTTACATCATGGATCCGGCTCTCTAGACTGCCCCAGATTCGCACGCTGTTCTCTGCACGGCCCGTCACGTTCTCGATGGAGATGTGGTGCATCGTGCCAACTTTCAGTCCCGCCTTGCGAGGCATGGCCGTCAACGAGATCGCCTCGCCGCGTCCCCACCAGGGGTCGGAGTAGTAGCGCGACTCGAACTCGATGTCCTTGAATCGCACATTGTATACACTTCCTTCATCTCGAAGCTGGATTCCAATGCCACGCGAACTGGTCTTGATCTTGCAGCTTTCAAATAACACGTCGTGGACATCGGACGTCGTCTCCGTGCCAATCTTCAGCCCGGCATCCTGGGTCTCGATCGTGCAGTCCCGCACATGGATGTTTGCCGACGTACCGTAGTCCTTCGTCTGCCGGCTGGCCTTCACCACAATGCCATCGTCGCCGCAGACAAGATCGCAGTTTTTGATCTCGACGTTGCGCGAGTGATCGGGATCAATTCCGTCGCAGTTCGGCACGTCCAGCAGATTCCGCACCTTCACGTTGTCCACAAGGACGCCATCGCAGCCCAGCATGTGCAGGCCCCAGCTCGGCGCGTCGCCAAACGTAATATCCCTCACCTCGAGATCGTGGCACTCGGTCAACACGAACATCTTTGGACGAAAGTCTTTCGGGAGCCACCACTCGCCCGCCTCGTCGTAGCCGGTCATAAATTCTTTAGCCCGGCCATTGAGCTTGCCAGTGCCCGATATCTTCAACCCTTTCGCCCCGGTCGCAACGATGAGTGCCCCACCCGCGCTGGCCATCCTGTCGGCGTCGGACGAGTTCGCCAGCCCGCCCAGATAGTCCTCGCGGCGAGTGCTGGCCAGCAGTTCAGCATCGTCCGCGAGATGGAAGTCGATCGCACCCTTCAGCACCAACGTCCCGGTCAGGTACTTCCTGCCGCCGCGCACCAGCACCTGTGCTTTGCCACCGTAGGCCGCAGCCGCGTCGATAGCACGTTGAATCGCGGCGTTATCCAGCGTTTTGCCATCGCCTGCCGCGCCAAACTTCGCCACATCGAACACCTTGACCTGCGGTGCGCCCACCCGCAGCGGCCGGGAGACAGCCATTCCGGCGCCAAGCATGGCGGTCCGGAGCACATCTCGTCTCGAGATTCCGACTTCATTTCCCATTAGAAATTATTCCTATTGAACTTCCGGAAACCACTGTATCAGAGTGGCCCTGCTTTCTCCCCGGCGGTTCGAACCAAAGAAACTGCCGCAAGCGTGGTTGAACGCTTGCGGCAGGCTTTTCGGTGCGAGTAGATTACTGGACCGTCAGCGTCACCGTTTCCGTGTGGCTCAGGGTGCCGGTGGTGGCAGTGATCGTGTAGGTGTACGAACCGGGAGGGGTTGCGTTGGGATTGGAATAGCCCGAGCACCCAGATGCTCCGATGCACAAGGCGGCCACAACCGAGAGCAGGCCGCTGAGTCGTACGAGGCGGCCCATACGCCGGGCTCGGCTGGCCAACAGCATGACTAGACCTGCAAGGCCCAGGATGACCGCAGTCTCCCCTGGACCCGACCCGGCGGGAAGCGCGAATCCTGCACCCGGAGTGGAGCGGGATGTGGTGGTGAATGAAATCGTCTGGCTTACGGCGGAGCCACTCAGCGTGACGTTGGACGGCAGTACGCACGAGACGCCTGGCGGCGGTGTGCCTGCGGGAGTGCATGCGATGTTGATTGTCCCCGTGAAGCCATTGACGGGTGCGAAATTCAACCCAACCGTGGCGGTTCCCCCTGCTACTACGGTGACTGCGGTTGTGGTTTTGCCGGAGCTGTCGGTCAGGGTAAAGTCAGGCATTAGGCCTATGCCCGTTAGTGACGCGGTGAAGGTGGAACCTGCGACGTTGGACGCGATGGTCAGCGTCCCGGTACGAGTGCCGGTCAGGGTGGGTCTGAAGACGACGTTGACGTTGCAGGTGGCTCCGAGGGCAAGCGTGGCGGGGCAACTGGAATTGACTACATAGTCGCCCGTGGCTGTAACACCGGAGATCGCGATGGGTCCTTCACCGGTATTGCTAAACGTAAACACCTGGCCGCTGGACGATGCGCCGATAGACACACTACCAAAACTCGCGAGCGTGGCGGGCGTCAGGCTGCCGGCCAAAACCGGAGCCGGAAGGTTGAAGTAACCGACCGCTACGTCGTGATCGGAATTGCGCGCAGGGGTCGTGGCGTCGTTGTACAACGTGGCCGGGAAATCTGCGTTGAGGTGGGCGTAGGCGAGGTGAGCGCCGGCGGCGAGGAGCTCCGGCGTGACGACAATGTGGTCAAGCACCTGCGCACTGCCAAACTCGACATAGGACCAGCGCTGATTGGCTGGAAGTGTGAGGGTCAGGTTCTTGAGCGGAGGAGTGACCAGGCCGGCCACACCCGGCTGAACCACCTGCGTCGACGGCAGCACATTGGTGTTGGTGTAAGTGGCAAGCGTATCGGTGTAGGCGTCGGAGAATTCGAAGGCGTTGAAATCGCCTCCGGATATGACGTGCTTTCCGGCCGCTTGTAAACCCTGGATGTATCCGGCAATAGCCTCAGCCTGTAGCTCCTTCTTCAGCCTGGTCGAAACCGAAGTCGTGCTGTTGATACCGCTGAGGGCCTTCATGTGGTTGGCGATCACCGTCACCTGATAATCCGCTGCGTTGGGCCGTTTGATACCCGCAGTGAGGACCAGCCAGGGGCGATCGTTCAAGGTGAGAAGGCTCGAGGTGGGCGTAAAAGTCTGCAGTGCGCCGAACTGCGTCATTCCCAGCTTGTTGACGGTATTCTTGACCAGAAAGCCAACCGAGATGCCCGTGCCATCCTGCGTGAAGTAGGTGGAATTGTCAGTGCTGTAGGGGGTGTAGAGATTGGCGATGCCAGCGTCGGTATTGATCTGCGCCGCAATATCGTTGGCGACCGTCTGGTTCTCGACCTCTTCCAATGTGACGATATCGGGCGAGTTGAGGACATTGCGGATAGCGAGCGAGAGCTTCTGCAGCCGGCGAGCGTACGCGGCGCTGGTCACATCGGCAGCGGCAGATTGGAACGTCTGTCCGGTTGACAAAACCGCAGTCCCGGAACTCCCGTTGAATCCATTCACCCCGGCCGGGACGTAGTAGAGGTCATCGGTGCTGAGCGTGTTGTAGAAGCGTTCGACGTTGTACGAGGCGACGGTGAACTCGGTGGATGCCTTCGCAGGCACAGGCTGAACGGTCATGCCGGCCGACACGTTGGTCCGATCGTACGTGGCGTCGAGGATCAGGCGGCTGGGGTCGTAGAAGCTATCCGAGCTGAACGTGAAGTCGAGGACGCCGGTGACGTTGGGGAGCACCGCGCCGGTGGAGATTTCGAGCGAAGTTCCCCCGGCAATGGTTGAATCGACGAGGATGCGTTCGGGGTTGTCATCGAATTTGGCAACGCCACTGGGCGTGTTGGGGACGAGCGGGTCACGAATGTCGATGCCGGGCTCGCGGAAGGGGCGCGCAGTCCCCGTGATGACGCCGTAGAAATAACCGGTGGACGTGGCCGTCTCGCTCGCTTCATTGGCGTTTGTGATGGAGCCGTTGGTGCCGGAGACTGCGGTGATCGATGCAACTGTGACGCGCATGCCTTCATACGGAGTCAGTTGGTAGAGGCCGCCCGACGGAGTCAGCATGGAAGCGGTAATCGCAACAGAAGTTGGCAGCGCAGCAGTGGGGCTGAGTACAGTAATCACGGGCGCAGTAAGCTCTGTCGCCGGGGTACGGCTGGCGGTGACCGCAGGGAACGTCTGCACCTTGCCCGTAACCTGGACATAGTTGCCTACCACGACGGTTGGCTTGCTGCTGGTGAAGATTTCAATGCCCTCCGGCGTCAGCGGATTGCTGTCCGCGTCGACATCCCGCGACTGAATGAAGAATCCATTGGAGAGAACCGCGGTGACCACACCACTGGTAGTGACCTGCTGCCCTGCGTAGGGCGAAACGGTGCTGGCGGTGGTGGATTTAACACCATGAATGCCACTGATTGACACGGTCGGCGCAACGGGCGGTACAGCGGGAGACCCCGAGTTGTGCGGCGTGGGGGTGCCGGTATTGAAGTCAGTCGCATTGTTGACGTTATCGACAGTGAGGCTGACGCGAATATCGGCAGTGGTATTGGTCGGCGCGGGGGCGGGACTGGTGCCTTCAAAGCAGTTGGCGGTCGGGCCGTATCCGATGAAAGCGATATATGCGCTGGCGGGCGGGCAGCTGACCGCGAGGGCCGCAGTGCCGTTGGCGATCACCACCTTGCCGGAGGTTGCTGAGAAATTGAGCGCGTTGCCACTGGACCCGGTGGCGGGCACCACGAAGTCAGCGGAAGGACTGAGCGGGATGTTCGTGACGGTGGTTCCGGCTGCAGCCTGGATGAGGAAATAATGCGCCGGCGCTACCGAAACGTTGGGCAGCGACACGGAATTCCAGCTCGCGCTGGTGGCCGCCGCGTATTGCAGTGACAGTCCGTTCAGGCTGATCGGAGACGCAGTGGGGTTGTAGAGCTCGACGAAGTCATTCGTGAAGGGCGCACCGCTGTTGCCTCCGCCTCCATACATCTGCGAGATGACAAGGCGTGTCTGCGACGATGCTGTATGAGCGAGCGCGAAAACCGCAGCAGCCAGAACCAGCGAACGCCGGAACCAGGTCGGAAAAGCAATCATGGTGAGCTCCCTGCGTGCGCGTTCGTTTGGGAAGCTCTCTGGATCTCAGAGACTACTTGCGCTCGTCAATCGACTACCAGCCCACCTGATGCCGCGTCACGACCTTTCAGTTCTAACACGATAATGTTGCATCGCATTGAACAAAAACTCTCGCGCGAATACGGGTCGCACCACCGGCGCCGACGTCAGGAAGCAGCTTGCACGCACAGTTTCAACAACATCGGACCGTTAGAGGAGACCTTTACAAAGGGATCCAGCGTCAGGCTGATTCGACCGATTGGCGTCTGTTCTCATGGAAAACCTCATCACAGGTTGAAGGTCGACAGATGAAAGTCAAAACATCTGCACTCGAAACGGAATACAGTTCTGCAAGGCTCCTGGGATCAGGTGCTATCAACGTACGAAGAGTTAATTTTCATTAGGCTGACATGAACAAGAGAATGTTCAAAGGGTATTTTTAGCACTTTTCTTGAGGTATGTCATAAATGACATCGCAGTTTCTTATGACTACGGAGATTGTCTGCTCAGTTACCCTGAATAGCTCTCAACATTGTCACAGTGGACTGGGCGTACGGAAGAAATTTCTCCGCAGGAGCGTCGCTTCATGACAAGATAAGCGGACACACACAACACTGCTGCTCCCAATCTCTCACCGCTGCCTGCTCCCTGCTCCCTGCTCCCTGGAGGTATTTGACCGATGAACTGTCTCACTCGCGGCTTACAAGTCGCGCTGGCCACCCTATTACCCGCCATCGCTCTGGCGCAATCCCCCGCTCACAAGCCGAGCTTCGACGTCATGGAAACATCCATTGAAGCCACTCATGCGGCGTTGCGGTCCGGCAAGGTGAGCTGTCGTAAGCTGGTCGACAACTATCTGGAGCGCATCGAGAAGTACGATCAGCCCACAAGGCTGAACACCGTCGTCATTCTGAACCCGACGGCACGAGCCGACGCCGACGCTCTCGACCGCGAGTTTGCGAAGAGCCATACCCTGCGACCACTGCACTGCGTCGTTATGGCAGTGAAGGATAACTACGACACCCGTGGTCTCCAGACCACCGCCGGCTCGCTTGCCCTCAAAGGCTTCATCCCCACGGAGGACGCCTTTATGGTCAAGGGCATCCGGGCCGCGGGTGCCATCATTCTCTTCAAGTCCAACATGGCGGAGTGGGCCTTCTCCCCGGTACTTACGGAGAGTTCCATCGCCGGCGTTACTCGCAATCCCTACGATCTGAGCCGCGTCCCGGCCGGGTCGAGCGGAGGCACGGCTGCGTCGGTCGCCGCCAACCTTGCCGAGGTCGGGCTTGGCTCTGACACCGGCGATTCGATTCGCGGCCCCGCCTCGCACAACGGCCTGGTCGGCATTCGACCCACTATCGGACTCACCAGCCGCGACGGCATCGTGCCGCTCAACTCCATGGCCGACGTCGGTGGGCCGCTCGCCCGCACCGTGGCCGATGCCGCGCGCGTTCTGTCAGTCGTCGCCGGCTACGATCCTGCCGATCCCGTCACCGCCGAATCCAAAGGAAAGATCTCAGCCGACTACACAAAGTTCCTCGACAAAGACGGTCTGCGTGGAGCTCGCCTCGGCGTCTTCCGCCGCTACATCGACACCCCGACGACTGACCCCGAGATCAAATCCCTCATGGCACAGGCCATCACCGAGATGAAGGCTGCGGGCGCAGAGGTGGTCGACTTCGAAATCCCGGACTTCGACACGGTTTCGCGTCGCGTGGGCTGCGGAGACTTCCAGGCCGACCTCAATCACTTCTTCGCCGTCCACGGCCCGGCCGCGCCCGTCAAGTCGCTCCAGGCTGTCTATGACTCCGGCCTCTACCTGCCGAGCGTCGGAGAGCGCATCAAGCGCGCCCTCGATCCTGCGGCGAACGCACAGCCCAATACCCCGCCCCGGGTTGGGCCCTGTGTGGACACCTACCACGACGAACGCAAGATCGCCTTTCGCAAGGCCATTGTCGACGCCATGAACGCCGCGCGGCTCGACGCCGTACTGTACCCGACCTGGAGCAATCCACCCCGCCTGGTCGGCGACATCACCAGCCCCGGCGGCGATAATAACCAGCAGCTTGCGCCCGCCACCGGAATGCCCGCCATCACCGTGCCCATGGGCTTCACGCACGGCACGCTACCCGCAGGCGTCCAGTTTCTGGGCCGCTCGTTTTCGGAGGGCACCTTGTTCAAGCTGGCTTATTCCTATGAGCAGGCTACGCACCATCGCAAGCCGCCCACGCTCTTCGGCCCTCTGCCTTGAAGCATCCAACGCGACTTAGACGGAGTCAACAATACCGTTGCGGATGGCGTAGCGAACCAGGTCGGCGACCGACGAAAGACCCAGTTTGCGGTTCATGTTGGTGCGATGTGATTCGACCGTCCGGATGCTGATCCTGAGTCGCAACGCCGCTTCCTTGCTGGTCGAGCCATCGGCCAACAAACACATGACCTCGCGCTCGCGGGCGGTTAGTTGAAGCTTGACAACCCTCTTCCTGGCGGGGGCAAGCCTCTCATCGACAAAATACTGCCCGAGGAACAACCTAATCGATATTGCGCTCGCCCTTTTCAAGAATGTGGTCGCACACTAGACCGCTTGAGCCCTCGCCGCGGCCCACCTGCGAATTCCGACCAATCCATAGAAACGGTTCTCCGTCTTGCCAGCGTGACCGTTGGAAGGCTCGTTCGACCAGCCTGCCGGCGCGGGGGATCTCCTCCTCCTCGATGAAATAAGGGTTGTTCTCCCGGAGTATCTCCGCCTTTGGTTCATTCAGCGGCCCTGGCAGGCGCGCCCGCTGAAGTCGGATACTGCGGAGTGAGCCCGGAGTGTGGACGGGTAGGAACGGTCGCCAATAATCCGGCACGGAAGTCCCTAGTAAATAGCGCGTCTGCGGAGCCTGAGACGGCGCAGCGGCTGCATTTGAATCGGCTGATGCAAGCGGGACCCCTTGTCCCAGATCGGAGGCCACTCGCTTTTCGATTGCCCAGACCATGTTTGCCATCTCATCGCGAATGAAGGCAACTTCCTCCAGAGGTGGAGCCTCAATAGTCGCGGTAGTTGCCGGAGCGAGGAACAACCCGGGGCTTTCGGAGTCGTCGCCGCTCAGCAGGAACATGCTCCAGTGATGCCAGTCCGCTCCGGCGCCGCGGTTGGCAGAGCGGACCCAGGTCTGATCGTCGAAAACGTCGGTGACCAGGAGCCCGTCAACGCGAGAAAAGTCACCAATATTCAGATTAAGCGGTACCACGCACCAGTCGTTGCTGAACAGCAGCATGAACTCGGCGAGCAGCAGCTTCGCTGCGTCGTTGGTATTCGCATCGATGTGGGCGAACTCGGTTCGCCCATTCTCCATCTCCCAATATCGAATGCTCGGCATCCCGGCAAACTCGATGCCCGCCGGCAGAAACGAAAGGGTCGCCGCGTCGAAGGCGGGCCCGGCAGCCGGAGCAGGTGGTTTCGCGTCGAAGTTGTACCAGTCCAGCTTGCCGCCTCCGTATTGGTTAGCAATCAGCGACACGACATCTGGGCCAGGGGCAGTGGCGCACTCAAACTGGTAGCTCAGGCGATTGGTTTGCCATGCCGACGGCTCCGTTCGCGGCAGTCCGTAGACTCTTCCGTGCCAATCGATAAGCGCGTCTGCGGCAGCTCCGAGCGCGGTGACTTCCGCTGCAATCTTCGTGATCTCATCGACTACCGTCCCAAAGGTAGCCGAGCGAATGCTAGTGACCAGTGCCGCGATGTCGAGAAGAAACGCCGCACCCGCGAGACGCAGGCGCGTCGCATCCGCTGTGGCTTCCCCCGGAATCGATGTCAGCGCGAAATGGGAGATTACCTTAGGCAGAAGTTTGTCGAATGGCGCAGGGCCGAGCGCTAGAGCGAAGACTCTGGAGCCCTGCATGATGAGCGTCATGTCGAACGGCACCGCTTCGCGCTCGACTCGCGTCTCAAGCGGAGTGGAAGGATCGTAGGCGACATCGGTCGACCCGATGCGGAGCGTAGCAAGCGGTGCCGAGCGCACTCCAAGCGAGATGTCGATGGGCGAGGCAGCGTCTTCGCCTTGAAATTCGCCATACTGCCATTGCCTGGTCAAAAACCACAACGGATCGCGAACCTCTGCCTTCAGGCTTCGTTCGAAATCCGGGATCCTGGGACGGCATTCCAGGCGGTTCCAGCCGCGAAACAGGGGGACAGTCT
Organism: Rhodanobacteraceae bacterium; assembly: GCA_025350865.1. Lineage (GTDB taxonomy): Bacteria > Acidobacteriota > Terriglobia > Terriglobales > Acidobacteriaceae > Edaphobacter. The sequence goes on along the minus strand of JANXWZ010000199.1, from coordinate 10,357 downwards.
TGCGCGGTTCAAGCGCGAAGGCATATATGTTTTCGGATCGAAATTCGGCTGCGGCCACGGTGGTTCCTCCCTACGTCTTGATGAGTACAGCCGCCGCAGCGGATCGTTCAGTGAGAAGAGTGTGCGCAAACTGGTTTACGCTGAACTCACTTAAAATTGCCGGCAGGCCCACAAAATAACCATTCGTGGTCAGCGAGTCGGGTTCAATCGCGCGCAATTTTGCCAGATCGAATGCTTCGTGCACGCATCCCTTCAACTCTTCCCAATCCCAATGTCCCCTGATGGCAGGTGGAACAGCCAGCAGCAGAGCCTGCGGAGCTATGGCGTTCAGGCGATTGAAGTGGAAAGACACGCCGGTAGTTGCCTTGTCGATTGGCACATTTTCGGTCCAGTCATCCAGCACCAGACCACACTGCAGCCCGTTGAAGCCAAGGGCAGATTGGAGCGAAATCACGGCCAGCCATCCGCCCTCGGGCAGAGGTGTCGTGAACTTGCCGCCGATCCAGGGAGCCTTTGCATTTCGCGGCAACTGGATCGCGATGGGCTCGGCGATTGGCGCGCCCATACAGCTTGACACCGCGATGGCCCACGCCGCATCGGCGACAGCCGGACGGACGCGGGACAGGGAATCCATCCAATCCTGTACCTGAGAGGCCCTGGCAATTCCAGGTCCGGCCCCGGCAAGACTCAGCTCTGCGACCTGAGCCGGTTTGTGAAATTGGAACAAAGGCACAATGACGAACGGCTTGTCTAACAGCTGGCGCGCCGCATCGGTTGCCCTTTGCAGAGACACCGAGATGCGTCGTGGCGTTTCCAGAGTCAGTTCCGGCTCGGTGGTTGGAAGCGGATCAACGAAGGGCGACCGCAGCTGCTTCGCCGTTTCCAGGCGCTTGGCGATAAGGCTTTGCACAACGACAGCCTGATTGCTCCATATCGCGATCTGTACATCGGAGAGCTCTGTTCCTGTTGCCGGAAGAGCCTCGGGCATCCCCGAACAGGTGCGCCCGAAGCAACCCATTCAGCAGGTCGTCGACGCGAGCCTGGACCCGCGTAAGGGCAATCCGGGCCGCATCGATGACGTTCAAGGTGGCTTGAAGATCCGCCGCCCCTGAGTCCAGACGGTCGTTGAGATCCTTGAGTTTGACCAGCGCCGCGTCGCCGTTTGCCGAACCAGTTGGATCGGTCGCGTCGACTGTCTTCAGATCGGCTGGCGGCAACCAATCCAGGGCGTGCATTGCACGCGATTGCACGATCATCTGGCGGAGACGTTCCAGCAGCGGCTGGAGTGCGGCGAGGCTATGTTTGCCCGCAGCACTTGCCGCAAAATCGAAGACCAGTGGCGGTACCGCATCGGCCGGTGGCGCGAGAGGAGCGACGCGGGTAATCGCGGCATCGTCAACCTTGTTTGCGAGTCGAAACAGGCGCACGATAAACCGTTCGAGCTCAGTCGAAAGCTGGCCAAGTTGGTCTCCTGCCAGGAGGACGAGGTCTATGGGCTGGACATTAAGGTCTTTGAGTGAGTTGAACTGAAGCGGCCCCGCTCCGTTGGTGACGGTCCATTGAATATCGGCGGGAGGCGGAGATGCTGCTTTAGCCACGCATTAACTGCCCGGTTGGCGGATGCGCGCGGCGTGAGGACGCCCGGCCATTAATCTTTCGCCGTGGCGTCCAGCGACAAGGTCATGCGGAACGTAAGCAGGCGCGCTGAACGTGGCGTGCGGACCACATCCGGTTCCGGCGCCACCTCCGGATCGGTAAGTGCCTGCACTGCTCCTTCAGTTCGCTCGATGTTTCCTTCGATGGCCTGATGCACGCTCTCAGCCAACACGACATCGGAGACTGCATCCAAACCATCTCGCAGCCGATCAATCTCCGCAGCAATCGCAAGACCCTCCTTCGTGCCTTGAGCTGGAAGCCCCGCGAGTTTGTACGGGTAAGTTTGATCCGCCACATGCTCCAACAGGTCGAGTCCGTTGACGACGTTATTGGCTTCCACCACCTCCGCATTCACACCGACTTGCGCTTCCGTCAGCTTGCCTGCCATATACGGAAAGCGATCTCGCAGCAAATAGCGGTATTGGTCCAGCTCCAGCCCCGGATGCCGTTCGTGGAGTCCGCGCTCGAGTTCGTAGCCAAGTAATGCCGCCAGCGACTGACCATTGCGAATTCCTTGAAGGTAGGTTTGCGCCACACGAACCCGCGCCGACGACAGGTTGACGTTGAAAAGGTCGGGGGAAGCCGCCGTGGCATGAGACATGTACGCATTCCGCAATACTGCCGCGGTGACGGCTTGCGGAAGCGAAGGGGCATGGATGAAGCCTCCGTGGTCGGTACTTTCGAAGACGGAGGCCTTCGCATTCTTGCGCAGCGTCTCCGGAAGAGTCTCGGAGGTGATGACTTTTCGGCTCTCCCAGTCGGGTCGAAGATGTTCCACCCATCCATACGCGCCGATGTAGAGGCCGGGCTGCTGCTGAGCACTGCGCATCTCCTCCAGGCGTTGCGAATAGAGCGCCGAAATCCAGGAGTCCATGCGGTAGGAGCAGAGGTCGATGTGCTCGGCCAGCAGCCGCTCCAGTCGAGCTGTGGGAAGGGAGGAAAGCAGATCGATGGACGAGTTCGCATCCGTCACGACTGAGAACGCGGCGGCAAATGCACTTCCCACTGGGATCGCCTTCGCCGACTGATGCACCAACTCGCAAGCGGGGTTGCGACGTCGGCAAGGCCGAGCTTTGCGGCGTCGACGACGAGATAATCCTTGCGCAGAACATTCTGCGACTGTCCGATGTTGGCGATCATCGGGTCATGATCGACGACATCGAAGAACGGCGCGCCCGCTACGGCCGCAACCTGGAGCGAAACATCTGCGACAGCGGTGAGCAGCGAGTAGCGGAGCAGGACGTAAAGCAACGCAGTCGGCGGCGCTATGGGCTTACCGCCTGGACCGATGAAATGTTCCGTCTGCAGATCCAGTAAGTTGGCGTGCGCAAGCCAGTGAAGATAGTTCTGCACGTCATCGAAAGGAACGATCTGATTGCGTTCGGACAGTGGCACTCGAGGATCCTGATCGATGATCGGAGCGATCCACGGATTTGTGCGTTCAGTAAACAAGGTCTGGGAGAGCGCGGCATCCTTCTGCACGGCGGGAGGAACCAGCTTGGCCATGAAAGGACGGCGCGTATTGGTCAGGTTGTTGAACCAGTCCACCTCGTACTGCGGAGGAACTCCGCCGATGAAAAGTTGTTGATATGCGTACGCGTCGCTCACCGTCGTTCTTGAACTGTACTGGGCAGAGCTTGCGAGCTGACCGATGATCTGCATCAGTCGCTCGAACGGTTTGCTGCTGTCCTTCGCTGAGGCTGGAGTGCTGGTGGCCGTCTGCTGAAAGGCGGGCCTGTGAATTTTGAGCAGTGCGTGCAATTTTGCCTGTATCGGAGTGTGTCGCTTGATCAGAGGCTCTGTCCAATTTCGCCAATCGCTGGTGACGACGATGCCATACGGCTGGCGGCCTACCCGCAGGGCCGGCAGAGCACCGCGGCCGGATACATTTTCATGGAAGAAAACGCGAAGCTCCTCGCGCGTCCCGTCCCCGACCAGCGGATGGAGAAATTCCTTCACGAACTCGAAGATCGTGGCGAAAGATACGGCCCGGCTCATCACCCTCGTTTCGGAGATGTCGGTTGCAACGGCGTTCGGCAGACGGCTGATGAGACTCTCACTCAACGCCAGCAGCCGCATCAGGCGATGCCCATCGGTCTCGCCGATCGGTGTCGCGGCAAGGGCCTGCGGCGTTTCCTCCATCGCGAAGAGCTGGGCAGTCTCCGTACTCGGCGGCTGCCAACCGCTTACCGCCGTATCGGTGTTGTTCGTCGGTGTGCCGATCCTAAGGATGCCGCAACCAGGGTCGAAGCGGTGTTTTGCGAGCAGGCCTTCAACCCTCTTCACTCCCTCCAGCGGCGCGGTCGATGCCCGAACGCCGATGGCCATCAGCAGATCAAATCCGGTCGTATCCCACGGTGGCGTAAGCGGAATCCGTACGCCCATGCCAACCTTGACGGCAGCGTCGAAGTCGACAATCCAGAGCAGCGGTTCGGCTACGACCAGTTTTCCGTTGGCATCCCGTTGCACCCAGGGCTCGCCTTGCGCCGGGTCCGGAGCAAGGGCAAGATCATCCGGGATAGCTGCTCCGACGACGTCCGGAAATTGTTGGTCGCCGAAAGAGCCGGTGACCACGAAACGGTCGGAAGCACATCCGCGCGTGCTATTCGCGGTATAGCGCTGGGAGGCTGCGCGACGAACGTAAGCGGAAGGTGGGGAGGCGGCTTCGTCGTTCCATCCCAGTTGGTCGGATGGGTCTGCTGCACGATCCATCCGGCCCGGTACGGTCCGGATGCAGTCGCGATGGCGTTCCAGGAACCTTCATAGGCTTGACGAACGGCGTCGGCGTTAGGGCTTGCTGCGGGTGTTGTCGCAACGACCGAGCGCGCTGTCCAATAGTCACGACCGGCCAGTTCTTCCGCTGACGTCAGGTCCCCGGCGGGTAAGGCGATGCTTATTTCGTCCGGCCAGATGCGTACGCATAGTTCCACTGCGCCGCTCGATGTCTTCATGAAGCGCGTCTCCAACCGCACGGGAAACTTGAGGAATGAATCCTGGTCGGGCAAACTCGAGACCAGCTCTGCGGGCGTTTGTTGCACCCACTCCCGCAACCCCGCAAACGCTGAGTCGCCGAGGTGCCGATGCAATTCCGTGCAGCCTTTGCCGCTTCCCTGGCATGCTCCAGTTGCGCCTGCAGCTCGGCGATCTGCTGACCGGCTTCCCGCCCGGCGGTCCGCTCTGCCGCAGCCAGCGCAACCTCCAAATCCTGGACGCGGCGGTTCGCTCTGGCGGAGGCTGCTTCAGCCGCGTCACGTTCGCTGCGCCGTGCGTTGAGTTCCTCTCTGGTGTGGGAAGTGGCATAAGGGCGCTCAGACCAGCGGCGTGAGATTTTTGAGCATCTCACGTCCATGAATTCCGACCATGACTGGCTCCTGGTAAAGAATGTTGGCCATATCGGCCGCGTTGTCGCCCCAATTGCCGCCGGGACGAGACTTCCGTGCTGTTCCTAATAGCGCGGCGGTCAGGTTGATAATCTCGCCGCCGCTCAGGTCGACATCGACCCACGATAGATCATTCCAGCTCGGCGAAGGGGCCGGCTCAGTCGGCGCGGCGACGTCCATCCCGAACCTTGGTTCGCCGACGATCTCCTGAAGAACGAAGAACCACCCGAGCTCCTTTGGAGATACGGTGGCCTGCGCTTCCGCTGTCTCCGCAAGCTTTGCGTCGCCTCTGACTTCTTCCAACGTCAAATCGAAGCCGATGAAGTAAATATCCGGCGCGACAAACGCATGGTAAAGCGGGAAGCGGAAGAGCGGACTACTGGCATCCTTTACCAGATCGCCCGACTCGTCACTCAGCACAAGACGATTCTTGCGCAGCGCTTCGGTCGACCACTTCGCTTGCTGCGCGTAGATCGCGGTGTTCGGGTAACGCTTGAGCAGATCACCCCGAATGACGAGAATCACCTGCGACGCATCGCCCTGCGCATCGCGCTGATTATGACTTCCCAGCACTGATTTCCGGTCCCACTCATGCATTCTGCGAATGTCCTTGAGCCTCTCGGTATGGTCCTTGGCGCTCTCGCCCGGCAATAGCGGAACTCGCGAAACGTCCCAGAACTGGCGGAAATAACTGCCCTGCATGTCGGTCGGGAATTCGTTCCAAAGCAACTCACGGGCGACCGGCGGAAAAATATCCTGTTTGCGGGCCTTCGCTGTGAGCCGTATCGAAGGTGAAGGTTGTCCTGGTGGCTGCAACGCGAAGGGGGAATACCGCCACAGGAAGTCTTCATCGTAGAAATCCACCGCAGCCAAATAATTAGGCTCGTAATCCGATGTTCCCGCACGCGGCTCAGTCCGAATTACCTGCCGCGGACTCATACCTAGAATGTCGCCCGGCCAGACCAGCTTGATCGGCTTGATGACCGGTGCGCCTGCAGGCCCCGGCGCATCGGAGGCGATTGTCACTGACACTTCAAGGCGTGCCCTGCTCGATCCCACGCCAGCCGGGTCTTTCAGCTGGTTTGCCAACCCCCGGCGCATCCACGGCAGGAAGGTATATGCGCTCATGCAGCCCTTCTTATCTGTGCCGAGGGCACAACCTGGATTGCGCCGGTCAGTTCCGGTGCCCCGGCAATCAGCGTAGCCACTGCTTGATCGGCTGCCCTTGCACTATTGAAGATCAGCGGTGCGGCGTGCAGCGTCATATCCAGCGTGCTGACCACGGCGTACTGTTTGGCGGCAAAGCGGACCGGTGCAGCGGCATTAGCCGACGGAGCCTTTTGCTGCTGCGAGAGTTGAGACTGAGCGGCCGCGCCTCCGCGAGCGAATGCATTAAACAGGGTCACGAATAGTTTGAAGAACAGCCGCACCGGATGGTGCTCAGGCAGATAGATCACCTCGTACCGCAACTGCCTGACGCGGCTGAAATTCGTCTGGGGAGCGTTATCCGCGCCGATGGTCGAGCCGGAATCGAATCGGGCGAACGAGGGCCGCGACAACTTGTCGGCGTCGCTCATGGCGAAGAACTGAGCCGGGGCAAATTGCTCTGTGGTTGGGACCGTTGTGACTACGGCCTTGTTGATCTGAACTGGTGCAAGGCTGAAGGTGGTTCCGCGGTCCGGGCGACTGGAACCAAACCTTTGAATGGCGATATCGAGTGGCACGACCTTCTGGCTGATCTGCAGCGTCCCAAACGGGTGCAGCACCAGCACGGCGTCCGCATTCGGCAGCTCTCGCATCGAGACGTGCTGGTTTGAGCCCGCGGGCAGTACGGCACGCCAGTTCGCCACATTGTCGATGGCCTGCCTGATTTGGCCGATGACGTCGATCGGCGGCAACAGCGTATTGCGGGATTCGCCCGACGTCACGTCGAAGATCGCGCTGAGGCGCACCTTGATAATGAAGCAGATTTCAAACGATGCCTCGCCGCGTACGTTCCACGGGGTCGGCCCTTTGAGCGAACCTGTGACCCGGATCCCGAACAACACATCCGAGCTGGTCCGGACGCCGAACATGGCCGTTACTTCAGCGATAAAGAGGAACGGGTTGAACTGAATGAGTACGTCAAGCGAGACGAAGCCGAAGACATTGAAGAAGCTGACCCCGTAGATCACCTCCACGTGCGCGCCGAACTGCACTGAATTCGACGTGATGGCGAGGTACACCTCGGCCCGCACCATGGGAATGCCTGCGACGACTACAAATCCGATCCTCTCCAGCGGAGGGATGTTCATCGGGGGCGGCGTGTACGAGGGATGGAACCCGCCGGCCGACAGCAGGAAATTAGGCTCGCCTCCCCAATAAATGCGGAGCACCAGGCCGCCCGTAATCGGGTCGATCAGGATGCGCGAGTTGACGAGGACGGCGTCGAACCACAGCTGTCCCTTCTCAAAGTCGACGCCGCCCGCAAAATTCACCTGGATATACATCGTGCCGAAATCTTCCGAGGGTAGTTGTACACGCAGAATGCCGAGGATCACGAAGCCCGGAATCGGCACTCTCAGGAAGAGGCCGAGTTCGACGCTGGCCAGTGTCGGGGTGCCATATCCCAGCTTGCCCATCGGCCCCATCAGGAAAACACCATCCTGCGCCGGAAATACACGTTTCACATCGCTGATAATCCGGGCTGCATTGGCGACGACATCAGTGGGAAACAGGATGCTGGAAAGTGTTCCATCGCCGATCCCGGTCTGGATAACGTCTGTATCGTAATTACGATTCAGGCCCAACAGGCCGCCGACTCCGAGAAGCGTGAAGCCATAGCTCAGCTGAATCGGCACAAATTCGGCCGAAATGATGATGAGCAACGAAAAGGTCTTGTTTCCGTCCGGCAGCCGCGTCGAAAGTACAACGATGGCGCGAACCGAAACAATCTCTGCAAAGGTAAGTTCGAGCAGGCCAAAGTATTCACCTTTCTCCGGATCAAAGCCCAGGGCTCCGCCTCCGCTGAAGCCGCCGCCCTCGATACTGAGACCCACGCCAGTCGGTGCCTTGAAACCGAAACCAAGATCGAAAGGGCCAGCATTGCCCGGCTCGAAAATCGCGGCCGCTCGCAGGCCTACTCCTTGCAAGAAGAAAGATACGGAGCCGATCCCACCGGAGATGCTTGCTCCAATTTCCAGACGGACCCTCGGTTTAGGATCGGCGGGAACAAAGAACCGAAAGTCGACGTCGTCGATCAAAGCCGGCCCAATCGAAAGATGCGGGTGGATCACAATATCGAACGATCCGCTGCCGCCGAAGCGGATGCCATCCCGTCCCCATCGCAAAGCCAGCGGCAAACCGATGGTGGTCTTGTCGCCACCAATCAAGAATTGCAGGAAGCCATCGCCCTCGCCCGGATCAAAGATGAACTTAAATCCCTTCAAATCGAAGACAAGATCGCTGGACCACGCTCCGTTTTGGAAGTCCGCCCCAACTTCCACGGAAGCGGAGGCGAACTCGAGTCGTGAGGCCTTCGGATCGCCGAAAAGGACAGTCGGTTTTGGAGGCAAAAAGTCGAACGCAATTCCAATGCCGCCGGACGGAGGCGGAGTTCCCGGTGCAAACGGAAATTTGACGGATATATCGTTGGGCCGCAACGTAAGACCAAACAGAGTTCCCGCGTTGGTCCCGGCATGAAGCCGCATTGTCACGTTCGGATGTACTTGAATCGTGATCGGCAGACTGGCGGGTATCTTTGGTTCGAAGATGATGCCGGGAAGGGCGGAGCCGACTGCAGGTAAAGCATGTATTCCAAGGACGGCCCGGAATTGTTCACTCTTGATGTGACCTTCAACTATTGGAATCTCAAGAGATAGTGGCGGCAGATCGAAAATTCTAAAATCCGGCTGGCCCAGATATCCGGCCAATAGCTCTTCATCCGGCAGTCGCATCGCGACAGGAAACTGAAGCCCCGCAAATAAGGAGGAGAGGTGGTAAAGAAATAGCGAGACGCTGAAATCGGGTGCGCCCCATTTGTAGGTCCGACGCGGCAGGTCCGAGGCGCTCCCGAGGATCTTCGGAATCTCCGGCCAGTTGATCCGCGGACGAAACGCCGCAGGCCGAGTCGCCGTCGAGGGGATGGAAGCGATGGCAAAAACATTGAGAATCGAAAGGGTGTTGAACGCCACCGGAAATGCCGTGGCGATATAGTCGCCAATCATCAGGTCGACCAGTGACGATCCGATCTCATTGACGAACGAGGACCTATCCTGGGCGTTCAGCTCTGGCGGTGGATTGTTCTTCAGATTTTGTATGGCATCGAAGATTCCCTTCACCAGCAGGAGAAGGTCGAGCGCCTGCTTGATCGGCAGCCCCTCAGCCGTTACGTCAACCTTCACTGAAGCGCTTCCGACGTTGCCGCTCAGCGAAAGCATCGATGGCGGCGGCGCATCGACGTGAAAGCCCAGCCTGGCCATCAGCTGGCGATAAGGACCGGGCGAACTCATCGCCGCAAGCGGTCGGAACGCCGAAATCAGATGGCGGGCGAGAAGCTCGAAGGTATTCTGCTCGGTCGACATTGGCTAGTGTGGATAAATCCCTTCGAAATCTGTGTTCACGGTCCCGTGCCTGGTTGGATCGATCAGGTCGACCAGCGCGTATCGGCACACATGGCAAAACATGCTCACCTCGGGCTGATGATTGCGCATCATGCACGTCCCCGTGAGATGGAACATGCCACATCCGGTCCGCACACCTCCGGTGTAGAGACCGACAATCTGCGACGTCGAAGGGCTATTCAGTCCGATGGAGATTCCGAACGGCAGAGAAATTCCGCTGATAGCTGGAACCTGAACCCCATTACCGACGGCCGCCTCCTTCGCGGGATCACACGTCGCCACTGCCCCGGTGAGCGGCTCGCCGGTCAAAGTCATCGCTGCCGACACAATCGGGGAGACCAACTTCAGAAATGGCGTGTCGGCCGTAACTGGAGTGGCCGCAGTCGGCCTGTAGACGATACTTCCTGCCGGGAATCTGGTCAGGTCCGAGAGATTCGCGGAGGCACTCGTGACAACGAGTGAATTGACTCCTACCGACAACACGGTCAGCCTGAAGTCAGAAAAACTGACCCGTGTATCGACGGCGCGGGCCAACGGAACTCTCGCCGTTCGTAGCCGCAATCGAACAACCTGATGCTCTGCAAATGCCAGTTGCTGTCCGGCGACGACAGGGATGGTAAAGGGATTCGCGCCGGTCACAAGTCCGGAAAGAACTGCCGCTGCTTCAATTCGATCCCAGTTCCACTTGATGATGGCCGGCACAAGCTGCCCAGGGTTCGT
>JANXWZ010000181.1 GCA_025350865.1 Rhodanobacteraceae bacterium | reverse complement strand
CCCGACCGCCAGCAGCGAATCGAGGCCATCGCGAAAGACTACGTTGCGCGGCCTGAGAATACGCTCATCGTTTCGCCTGACAACGCCAGCCGCCGCGACATCAACGATGCCGTCCGCGCGGAATTGCAGAACAGCGGTGCTCTGTCGAAAGAAAATTACCCGATGACCATTCTCACGCAGCGATCGGAACTGACTAGCGCCGACCGTAACTGGGCCGCCCTGTATCAGCCAGCCGACGTTCTGTACTACACGCGAGGCAGCAAGGAACTCGGAATAGACCGTGGCACCTACGCCACCGTCGTTTCCACGAACCCCAAGGATAACCAGCTCACGGTCGAGAGGCAGGACAATCACCATGTCACCTATAACCCCGAAAGGCTGCACGGCATCGCAGCCTACCGCGAAATCGTCCGCGAGTTCTCGGAGGGAGATCGGATTCAGTTCACGGTGAGCAGGCCGGATATGGACATGAAGAACCGCGATTTGGGAACCATCGAACGAATTGAAGGCACCAGCATGAGTGTTCGGATGGACGGCGAGAAAGAACGAATTCTGACGTTCGATTCATCGCAAATGCGGCACTTTGACCATGGCTACGCAGTCACGTCGCACAGCTCCCAGGGACTCACCACGGACCGTGTCCTCGTCAACATGGACACCACAGCGCACCCAGAACTCATCAACACACGATTCGCCTATGTGTCTGTCTCCCGCGCATCCCAGGACGCGCGAATCTACACCAACGACATGTCAACCCTGTCCGAACGCCTCAGTACCGACATCAGCAAAGCCTCCGCCGTCGAGGTCTCAAGACTTAATAGCGAGGTTCAATCCCAGCAACCGACATCCAAAGAGCAGACCATGACCAACACTTACGAGCAGTCCCGCGAAGAGCAGCGGCGGCAGTCCCGGCAGGAAGTTCAGAATCCGGCGAATGATCACGGGCAAGCTCAGAACGCGATCGACCTCCGCCACTATGCGCCGATTCAGAGCGCGCTTCCCATTGAAGCCAACGGCTACGATTGGAAGCGCGAGACAGGGGACATCCAGAGCTATCAGCACAACCAAAGCGGAGGATGGCTACATATCGACTCACAACCACAGTTCTATGACAGACTGGCCCAACCGATCTCGCGCGAGCAAGCATTGGAACACGCAAACCACTTCGTTGCTCATACAGGAAACGAAAATGCTGTTACACAATCACCGACCAAAGTTGGCAACGGTGACGAACAGGGCATCAGTATTTAGCCGCCAATCGAAGGGGAGCATTCCGCCGCGCCGTTCGCTTCTGGGCAATCGTTCAACTGCTTGGCAGGGGACTTTGTCAATTCCGAGTTAGCCAGACCATCATTGTCGCCACAATGTGGCGACAATGATGGTTTACACGCCTACCGCCGGGGCCGACCCTTTGATCTAACGCACTGAAATGCTCGCGCCAGTTCGATTCCAAAACACTTTAGTGCCCACTAAACACGCACGCGAACCGTCAGGCGTTCCCGCACTCGCTCGTATAGTCGGATGTCTTCGGTATGGCTAAGTTCGACCACCACCGCAAACCGCTGCTTCGCGAACTCATCCGGCATCCACTTCCGTTCGCAACGCACCACGAGGTAATAGGTTTCGCCGTATTCGGGTGCGGGATTCCGGCTCATCTCGAATACGGCACTCTGCAAGGTCCCGCATTCCCGGCTATTCGGCCCCGTGTCGAAGCCGCAATCAAACTTCCCTTCCATATCGGGAGGGGCTCCTTCTTCCGCTTGATTGCGCTTCCGGTAATGGTCTATCACCTGACCCAGCGTTTTGCCCCGCACCAGCCGGAATGACATCTCGACACCCAGATAGGCAGCTCGCGTATGGCGTGTGGGCGGATCGAAGGCTAATGTCACGCGAATCGAGCGTTTGCCTTTCGTCGTTGAAAACGACCCTGGAATAGGGACCTCGTACACAAAGAAGCGATCCATGCCAATCGCATCGTCCGCGAAAAGAATGACCCGGTTCGTATCGGAGGTCGAGGCTTGTGTCGCATTCGCTATCCCATACCCGCAAAGATTGCGCACCGCAGCCGGGCCGAGGCCATTCAATCGCCGCACCGCCGCGTCGGGCGGACGCGCCGAGTTCGCCAGAAGCGCCCGCAATAGATTCGCACTAGCAGTTGGAAAAACCCGAAGTACCAGCGCGGCCTTATGAGAGACCAGAGGCGCTGCGTAAGACGTTCCGAACGCGGTTGTGAAGAGACGCTCCAGATAACGCGGGTGCGTCGTCAATACTTCACTTTCAGACCTTCGGCTCAGCCCTTGCACTAGGCCGTCATACAACATATTGCCGCCATCGTCGCACAGGTCTGGCTTTAGACTTTCGTGAATGCCGGGGCCGGAGCGGGTGAACGGTGCCGGCTCGCCCACATCGGCGATCGGACGAACACTCACATCACCAGGGCCTTGCGTCGCCACCGCAGCCGCGTGAGCGATCGCACCGACGGAGAGAACATTGGCTCCCACAGCAGGCTCCAGCAAACGGCTCTGAGGGGTAAGTAGGTAGCGTGGATATCCCAACAAGTGGTCTTCCGGGTTGGCGTTCGCGGGATCATGTTCATAGTTGCCCGCCGCGACCACGATCAAGATATCCAGATCGCGTGCCAGCTCATCCAGAATCGCCGTCCACATGCCGACTTTTCCCCCGGCATAACGCGCTTTGCGATCGCCGATGGACAGATTGAAAATACGGCACCCTCGCGCATGAAGACCGCGAATAATCTCGTCCATCTGCGATGGCACCAGCCTACGGTCATCGAACGCCCCCGCGTCATTTACCACCTTCCCGCTGCAAATGCGAATTGAAGCCTTGAACGATTTACGCTCCAGGCAATCTCGGACATCCCCGTAAGCTGCGATACCGCTTACCCGTGTGCCATGCCCATATCCGTCGCTCAGACCGAGCGATGCCGGTGAACTCGCCCGTTCGACGACGACGGCGGCAAGCAGCGGATGTGCGTCGTTGACACCAGAGTCGAGAATACCCACCAGCGGCGCATCGTCGTCAGGGTCTTCGACCATGCCGATATCGCGTATGCCGGCATCGAGCAGCGGTCCTACTTCCGCATCGATCTCCGGTGGCAAATCAATCTCTCGCACCGAAGGCAGGGTCAAGAGCCAGCGAAAGACCTCGCCGCCACCGACCACTCGAAGCGCCGTAAACGATAGTCCGATGTAACGGTCCGTAATCTCCCCGCCACGCTCCTGCACCTGAGCGCCTAGAGCGTCTGCCTGCGTTACCCGTACTTCTTGGCTGCCAATCTCCCACAGTTCCACATCGAGCACATACCGACTTGTGTCAGCGAATGATTCGACACTCTCGTGACCGTCTTCGCGCAGGCCGCCACCAATCCGATCTTTAGGCGTAAGCGCACCGAACTCCTCAATCGCCGCAATGAGCGAAGCGTAGGAAGGATGCTTCTGACCTGCGGGCGTCTGCCCGTATGCGGTAAGGCGCGCCCGAAAGTCGGTTAGCTCCGCATCACTCGAAAACAAGACAACCGAATCGTTTTCGTCATGGCCCAAAACTAGCAGGTCAGCGCGTGTCCACTCCTCTTCTGATACGAAGTGTGTCGTTCGTACCCGGACGATCAGCGCAGGATCGACGATCGTAGATCGCAGGGCAGCGTGCGTTGCCAACGCTTCATCGACTGCTTTCGAGACACGCGCAGTCTGCTCGGTTGCATTACGGGGTGCCTGTTTTCCAAAACCAAGACGCTTGCGCCGGTCCATATCAACCTCGGCGCGCGGCAGAATGAGATGAGGAAGCTCTGGCATGACTCAACGCCGCTAATGTTGCAGTTTCGTAGCGATGTCCCTTCTTCGAGTTTCGAGCGAAATGCTTTCCAAAAACCTGCGGCTGCTGACGCTTTTGTGCTGAGCAAGCACCGCGCGACGGATCGCATTCAGACACACGCGCTCAATTTCCGCGTGCGAAAAACCTTCGAGGAACTTTGCCATCTCGGCTGGTTCGAACTCAGCCGCAAAGTTGCGAAATTTCAAGTTCACTAAGCGACCGATTTCGTTTACGGAGGGCTTGCCAAAGAACACCACTTCGTCGAAACGCCGCCAAATGGCCGGGTCAAGCTGCTTCTCATGATTCGTGGCCGCAATCACATAACCCTGCCCGCGGAACTTTTCGATCAACGTCAACAGGCTATTGACTACCCGGCGCAGTTCTCCGTTCAACGTCTCGTCATCTCGCAGCCGCGCTATTGCGTCGAACTCATCCAGCAGCAGCACCACCGGTTGCGCCGCCGCGTAGTCGAAGATTTTGCGCAGGTTCGACGCCGTTTCACCCAAAAGCGAAGACACCAAAGCATCCATGCTCGCCGATAGCAGCGGCAGCTTGACTTCGTTTGCGAACACTTCGGCGCACAGGGTCTTGCCGCATCCAGGCGGCCCACAGAACAACAACCGCGACCGACTCCGCAAGCCGTGAGCTCCCAGCGTCTCCCGCTGCCGGAACTCATTTAGCAGCGAAAGCAGTAGCCGCTGATTGTTTCGATCCAGGATGAGGTCAGAAGCCCTGCGCTCTGGTTGCACTATATCTACCAGAGGCAGTTGCTTTTCCCGCTCAAACGGGACTATCGCTAGTTTGCGCGAAGATTCTCGTTCCGCGCTGGGATCGCGTGGCACCGGTAAACGTTGCGCCGAACCGAGATTGCGCCGCAAGGCATTCGCTAAAACCCGGTTGTTCTTCGATTCTTCGTCACGGATAATCTCGCCAGCGACATCGTGGAAGCCGTCTCCATCGCCGTGGGCGTAGCTGTAAAACAGCTTCTTCAGCAACTCACCCCTCGGCATAGATTCAGGCTCCTCTTTGGCTCCCTCTCAGGATACCAATCTATTTCGTACCTAAGTATGCACCACATTCGGTGCAACTGTGATAAAAGCGTCCCAAATAAGTGTAGCGAATAGAAAGCGAAGATGCGACTGCCAACTGCAAAACCAAGTGCTACAGGCCCCAACTCAGAAGCTAAGGCTTCCGGAGACTACCGCCAATCGTCTTTCGACCGTTTGCGGAAATGCTAGATACCTTTCCGGTTGCAGGGTCCATGTCCTGCAACTCCACATTGCCCAACCCCGGCACCTGCAAGATCAGATCTTCCCGCTGGAAACCTGTCGTGAGTGCGGCATACGTGATGTGATCGAGTTTTACTCCGCGTGATCTTAGTTCAAGTAAGCAGTACGCGATCAATGTATCTCCGACCACATCTCGCTTCTTTGCGTACTCTTCCACCAGACGATCCAATACGCGCGTCACAGCTCCTCGAATGAAGTCGCTTGAGAGCGCTGCAGTAAAGATGTTGCTTCCGGGGTCGCTGAGAACCTTCAGGCGTCCGGTCTGCGAGAAGTAGGTCCTCAGCGATTGCGCAACCACCTTCAAATTCATCGGGGCGCCGTTGCTCAACATTTCCGCCACAACATGAAGTGCGTCCGGTGCTAGAAGCGCTGCCTTGAATATCTCCGTCGCATCCTGAGTCAAACAGGCGGCGTATGCCGTCCGTGCCGTCCAATCATGTTTCCTAATCCCGGCAAAGCCACCCGTCTCAACCCAATAGGACGCGGCAAGAAAGTCATGCACGGTGCGATGCACAAACTCCCATCCGTCTTCGGTCGGGACCAGGATTCCATAGAACCGTGCCGTCTCCAGCAATGCTTGTCTCGCGTTTACCTTGTCCAAATTCAGCAGATCGATTTGCGCCTGAGCAGCCGTCTCAGCTCGACTCTTTGGAAGAGAACCCGAGGTCGCTATAAAGAGAT
>JANXWZ010000130.1 GCA_025350865.1 Rhodanobacteraceae bacterium | reverse complement strand
CTGGGTCTTCTACAGCCCGCTCCGTTCGCAGATCATCGAGTTCCCCACCTTCGTCCAGACGGTGAAGTGGACCGCGAACCTGAACGAAGGCCGCGCCCAGAACGAGGAGATGAGCTACAACTCGAAGGAAGGCATGGAGATCTACTCCGACGTCTCGCTCAGCTACGCCATCGACCCGCGCCGCGTGCCCGATTTCTACGTCAAGTACCGCGTCAGCGATCTGGACACCTTCACCCACGGCATCCTGCGCGACATCGTCCGCAACTCGCTCAACGAAGTAGCCTCCACCTACTCGGTCGAACAGATCTACGGCGAGCAGAAGGCCGAATTCCTCGCCAGGGTCCAAGCCCTCATCCAGTCCAAGATGGATGTGGTCGGCGTAGGCATCCAGCAGTTCGGCTTCATCGGCGCACCCCGCGTCCCGGCGGTCATCGCTGCGGCGATCACCAACAAGGCCCAGGCCATCCAGGCCGCCGAACAGGCTCGCAACGAGCTAGCCAAGACGCAGGCCGAAGCCGCCAAGACGATCGCCGAAGCCGAAGGTCAAGCCAAAGCCGCTGTCACGCGCGCGCAGGGTGAATCCGAAGCCAACCGCATCCGCCAGACCAGCCTCACGCCGCAGCTTCTGGAGCTCCGCAAGATCGAAAACCAGAAGGCGTTGATCGACCGCTGGAACGGCGCACTGCCGACGGTCCAGACGGGTAACGGCGGTTTGCTGATGGAATTACCGAAGATGGAAAAATAATCGCCGTGCGAACCCGGCTGCTCTGCTAAAGAGCAGCCGGTGGAGGCGTGGGAACTGCCCGGGGTACCTGCCCTGACATGCCCCAGAAGTGTCAGCTCCAACGTTTGCCATAGTTGATAAAATTAGAGCAATCACAAAACACTCTGCTCGCTGTAGGGTGCGAAAAGCTTCAACTAGAGCGGAGCAAGAAGCATGACCCCAGGTAAGTTGTCCCGGCCCCCTATTCTAAAAATACTTCCTGAAGGTTTGAACGCAGCGCAAGCTTTGCAAGATCGTCATTTTGTCCCCTTCTTCCAACCTCTCGTCACTCTGCGAACTGGGCAATTGGCCGGGTTCGAAGTACTTGCCCGATGGCAGCATCCCATCAAAGGCCACATCCCCCCTCTCACGTTTATTCCTGTGGCAGAGCAGGACGGTTGGATCGGCGAGCTGACCGCGCAGATCTTTCAAAAGGCGTTTGCGGCTGGGTCTTCCCTCCCCGATCCTCTCTTTCTTGCGGTCAATATTTCACCGTTGCAGCTGCTCGACACAGACCTGCCCGGACAAGTCTTTGCCCTTGCCACCGAGGCGAAGTTTCCGCTGTCACGGATCGTCGTGGAAATCACCGAAAGTGCCTTGATCGAGAACCTGGAGACCGCCGCTTCCATCGTCGCGGAGTTCAAGCAGATGGGCTGTCGGCTTTCCCTGGACGACTTCGGTACGGGATATTCCAGCCTCTGTCACCTTCAGGCGTTGCCGTTCGACGAACTGAAGGTCGACCGAAGCTTTGTAAGTTCCATGACCGAGAAGCGAGAGAGCCGGAAGATCGTCTCTGCGGTGATCGGACTTGGCCAAAGCATTGGGCTAACCACGGTCGCCGAGGGAATCGAAACGCAGGAACAGGCCGAGATGATGCTCTGGCTCGGCTGCGATCTTGGTCAGGGCTACTTTTATGGGCTGCCCATACCGGCCTGCGCCCTCGATGCGTACGTCTCAACGGTGCGGGAGAAGCTGGTCGTTCGACAGGACAGCGCGTGGAGGAAGATCTCTTTCACAAATCTCGAATCGTCGCCGACACGGCGCCTCGCCCAGCTCCAGGCCGTCTATGACGGTGCCCCGGTCGGGCTCGCCCTGATCGATCAAAATTTTTGTTATGTGAACCTCAATCAGAAACTTGCCGACATGAATGGAGCGTCGATCGAAGCTCATCTGGGGAGTTCTGTGGAGAGCATGATCCCGCTTCTGTTTCACCAGGTGGAGCCCCATATCCGGCGCGCGCTCCGCGGAGAAGCCGTACCCGACATCGAGGTACGTATCCAGAGTAAGGATGAAACCCGCCTGGGGTCGTATCATCCGGTCACAGATGAGGCAGGCGAGATCCTCGGCGTGTCCGTTGCCGTGTTCGATATCACGAAATGGAAGCACGCCGAGCAGTCACTCAAGATCAACGAAGCCCACAATCGAAGCATGGTCGAACTGAACCCGCAGGTTCTCTGGATCATGGACCCGCAAGGCCGAAATCTCGACGTCAGTCCACGTTGGGATAAGACCACCGGGCTGCTGAAGTCTACCGCAACAGATCACTTGTGGCTGAAATCGGTTCATCCAGACGACATCGGGCCAACCGTACGCGCCATCTCCGACGCCAGAAGCACCGGATCGGCGATCGATGTGCAATACCGCGACGCCGACGCACGCGGAGGATGGCAATGGAAGCGGTCACGCGGTGCGCCGCGTTTCGACGCCGACGGCAATATCGTCTGCTGGTATGGCAGCGTCGAGGAGCTCGACGCTCCTTCGCTCCGAAGGAACTCCTCGGCTCGCGCTTCCTGCAGCCTCGTCAATGTTGGATCTAGGGTTGATGTGACGCACCCGTCCTTAGCCTCATGGGACGCCGACGACCGCAGTCGCGCTCTTGCCGACCTCGATATCCTCGACACGCCACCCGAGGCAATCTTCGACGATCTGGTAGCGCTTTCGGCCGAGATTTGCGGCACTCCCATGAGCCTTATCACCCTGATCGACGGCGAACGCCAGTGGTTCAAAGCGGCGACTGGGCTCACCGCATCACAGACCTCCATCGACGTGTCCTTCTGCATCCATGCCATCGCTCAGCCCGGGATCTTTGTGGTGGAGGATGCCAACAAGGATGAGCGGTTCCGGCACAATCCGCTCGTAGTCGGCGAAACGCACGTCCGGTTCTACGCTGGAATTCCTATCGTTGCAGGTGACGGCGTGGCCATCGGCACACTCTGCGTCGTCGATATCGTTCCGCGAATTCTCACACCGGGTCAGACCAAGGCGCTTACCATCCTCAGCCACCAGGTCCAGGCACACTTCAATCTGCGAGCCGAGCGGAAGAAGTTGTTAAAGGAGGTCCGCGACAAGCGAGAGCTCGCCGCACGGATGGAAGGAAGCAGCCACTTCCCTGCTGAGGTCAACCATAAGATCGATAAAGTCCTCGCCCAAGTGGAGGGACAACGGCACGTATGCGCGTAAGGCCAGCACGCGCTCACGATCCCAAAGCAAGGCTCACTCGGCTTCGCAGCGCCGGTAGCAAATCAACCTCAAACCACCCGTTCCGCTTTACCCACATCTGGTTCCGCGGCGAGGGGTGCGGTAACACAATGCGACTCGGCAGCAGCTTTCCAAAGTCCGCCGCAGTCTCCGTCAATCCAGCATACTCATCGCCCCGGTTCCGCTCCCACGAGTAGCGCCCCAGGTAAATCGTCAGCTGCACCTGCTTCAGCAGCGGCGGATGCCACTGCGGAGCGCCCTCTGGCCGAGGCGGCGGGTCTCCCTGCTTCCTGGTCCCGAGATAGTAGAATCCCGTCGGCACAATCGCCACTTTGTCGGCGTCGTAAAACGTCTCGCTCGTGATTCCGAGCCACTCTCGCAGCCGGTCCCCGCTCCTGTCCGACCACGGAATCCCCGATGCATGCGCAACCCGCCCCGGAGCTTGTCCAAATCAGGAGAATTCGCGACTTGGGCGAGGCCGCCAGCAGCGGCCGTACCCCGTGCGGCAGGGACTCCGCGCACGTCGTGCAGGCTCGTATCTCGTCGAGAAGTGGAAAAAACTTAGCCATGGAACTCTCCTGCTCATGCAGCGGTGCAGAGGCAAGACGTCATGCAGCTCTACGCAGATGATGGTGTCTTCATGCCGCAGCACTCTCCGTCCAGCGTCTCAGCGAAGCAGTTCGCAGCGCTTACGACGCCGTCTTTGCAGCGATCCAGTTGTCGATCCGGTTCGATGTGGTGGAGGTCCGCAAGATCGCGGAGGATTGGGCATATGCCCGTACCAACTCTGCCGGTACGGGCTCCGGACCGCAGCCTTCCGCCAGCGCCATAGCCCGACAAACGCCCTAAACGGGTGATGCCGGGGCTGCATTCGCAGCTCCGGCACCACACCTCGGCAGACGGCCCGTAAGCCGAATTTTGTTTTAGACGATCATTCCTCTAGGCGACGCATTACTGCGGCGCTCCAGCAACCTACCCGGAGGTTTCAGCGCCCACCCTTTCAGGTGGCGACCCGCCTGGCGCGCCGGGCCGGCACGCACTCGCGGC
>JANXWZ010000128.1 GCA_025350865.1 Rhodanobacteraceae bacterium | reverse complement strand
CAACGGAGGTTCCGGCCTGCTGCGCGACCTGCCGCTGATCGAGGTCATCTTCAAGCGCGTCCGCGCGGCAATTTCCATTCCGTTCACCGTGAAATTCCGCATGGGCTGGAACGACAGCAACATCGTCTGCGTCGAACTCGCCCGCCTTGCCGAAGACTGCGGCCTCCAGGCCGTAGCCCTCCACGCCCGCACTCGGGAAGACGGCTACTCGGGGCAGGCGCGCTGGCAGTATATTGCCGCCGTCAAAGACGCCGTGTCGATCCCGGTCATTGGCAATGGCGACATCCTCACCCCGGAGGATGCGGTCGCCATGGTTGACCAAACCCGCTGCGACGCCGTTATGATCGGCCGCGCTGCCCCGGCGAACCCCTGGATATTTAGACAAATAGCCCAGTACACGGCCACCGGACGCTACGACGTCGCCACCGACGCCGACCGCTACCGCATGATCAAAGCCTACTTCGGCATGTTGATCCATGAGTTCGAAGAGCACCCGGTCATCGTCGGAACTCCCGGCGTCGAACTGACCGAGCGCGAGATCAAGCTGCAGCGCACCCGCGAGTCCAGCCTGCGCGAGACCATTGGCAAGATGAAGCAGTTTGCGAGCTGGTTCACGCATGGCATCCCGGGCGGCTCCACGCTGCGTAAGCAGATCTTCGAGTCCAAAGACGGCAACGCAGTCCTGGCCGCCGTAGAGCAGTTCTTCGAGACACGGCACATCCTGAGCCAGCGTGAGCCGGAGTTGGTGGCGTCGAGCTATCCCTTCCGCGCTTGAGCGAGATTCAGCATCCAACTCCGGCAAGGAGTGATGCGGATGACACAGGACATACAAACCACAGGCTCGACCACCACCACGGCGCAGGATGCGGCCAGAGTCGCTCTTGGCCTGATGCTGATGACTGCGGGAACCTCGCACCTTACCTTCGCTCGTGACGCTTTCACGGCTCAGGTGCCGGACTGGGTTCCGCTCGATATCGATACAGTGGTGGTTCAATCCGGTGTCGTGGAGATTTCCCTTGTAGCCGCGCTGGTCTTCCTGCCGCAGCACAAAGAGACGCTCGGCCGCGTTACTGGTGCGTTTTTTGCCGCTGTCTTTCCGGGGAACATCTCGCAATATACTCACCACCGCAGCGCCTTTGGCCTGGATACCGACGCCAAACGCTTTACCCGCCTGTTCTTTCAGCCCCTGCTTATCGGGTGGGCTTTGTGGTCGACAAAAAAGGCAGCGATCACCACGAAGAACTGATCTCGAATCGCCGATATTTCGAGCTTTGGCAGGCGGCCGTCAATGATCCGGCCTTTCTGTTGACCCGACCAACAGTGGCGAGCGGTGCTGGCGCCGCGCGTCATCTAATAGAGTAATGTCAGTTTTCAAGCAGCAGATCGAAGCCTCTCGGCCGACCGCGCAAGACATTGCGCGAAGGCGATGGATTTTTGTTCCGTATGACCGATTGATGGATCGAGTTGGCCCGTTGGCCGAGCAGCCTGCCGCCGATACGGGCATCGTTCTGGTTGAGTCGAGCGCCAAGGCTTCGCGCAGGCCGTACCACAAGAAGAAGCTCGTCGTGCTGGTCTCGAACATGAGGCACTTTGCGCTGGAGCAGCAGGCGCGGGGGGTTGCCGTGGTGTACGGCTTTTCCCGATTGAGCCATGGCGAGGCTTTGTTGGAGCTTCAGCAGAGTTATCAACTTCCCGTACTCACTTGCACGACTCCCGCGGAGCGTGAGCTGCGTCTTGATCTGCGGTTGGCACAGGAGCGCGGGCTGAAAGTGGAGATGGTCGACGACCCTGCCTGGGCCTCCACCACGCAGGACTTCACCGATATCTACGGGGCCTTTCGTCCGGGCAAATCGTATGTGATGGACCGCTTCTATCGGCGCATGAGGCAGAAGACGGGAATCCTGATGGAGGGTGCGAAGCCGCTTGGCGGGCAGTTCACGTACGACACGGAAAATCGCAAGCCGTTTCGCAACCAGGTCGAGGTTCCGGCGTTTCCTTCGTTTGCTCCGGACGCGATTACCGACGAGGTAATTGCCATGGTGGAAAAGAATTACGCGCACCACTTTGGCACGTCCCGCAACTTCGATCTACCCTGCACGAAGGCGGATTGCGAGCGGTTCTGGCAGTTCTTCCTCGATCACCTGCTGCCGCACTTCGGTCCGTTTGAAGATGCGATGCGCGACGACCATTTGCAGCTCTTTCACTCGAAGACCTCGGTGCTGCTGAACCTGGGGCGGCTGCTTCCGTTGGAGCTTGTGAGCGATGTGGCCAACCGTGCCGTGTCCGGGTCTGCGCCGATGGGATCCTGCGAAGGCTTCATTCGGCAAGTGCTCGGCTGGCGAGAGTATATGCGGCATCTGCACGAGCAGACCGACGGCTACCGCCTGCTGAAAGATCACGTCGCGCAGGAGAACGGGCCAAGCGGGAATGATCCATACGCCGGTGCGCGGCCCTCGGCGCTGCATGCGTCGCTTCCCTTGCCGGCCGTCTATTGGGGTGAAAAGTCCGGCATGCATTGCGTGGATACCGTTGTGGCGCAAGTGATTGAGGAAGGCTGGTCGCACCACATCACGCGGCTGATGGTGCTTTCGAACCTTGCCACGCTGTGCGGATTTTCCCCACGCGAGCTTACGGACTGGTTCTGGTTTGCCTATGTCGACGCGTATGACTGGGTGGTTGAGCCCAACGTGCTGGGCATGGCAACCTACGCCGACGGTGGGCTGACCGCGACCAAACCATACGTATCAGGCGCAGCGTACATCAATCGCATGTCGAACTTTTGCGGCCACTGCAGGTACGACCCGAAGAAGTCGATTGGCCCCGACTCCTGCCCGTTTACGTCGCTTTACTGGACGTTTCTGGAGCGCAACGAGGACGTGCTGGGGAGGAACTTTCGGCTGCTGCAGCCATACCACTCGCTGCGCCGCAAGAAACCCGAGGAGCTGGTGCAGCTTCGCGCGCGGGCCGATGAAGCGATTGCCGATCTCGGACTGGCTCCAGTCAAATCGGGGATTTAGGGTGTCAAGCGATACATAGATACATATAGTGTGTGGTGGAGACTGAACTCATGATGCTTCGCCTTGCTGTGGTTGTGTTGTCGATGGGAAGGATGGCGGCCGCGCAGGAGAACCCTGCGGCGAAGATCACCGCAAATCACGCTGTGACCGAGGCCGACGGAACGGTCCGGATGCAGCGCGTGGTGCCGCTGCCACAGTCGCTGAGCCCGGAGGCGAAGGCGTGGTTGAGCCGTCCGATGGCGACGGATGCGAATGTGCCGCAGACGATTGAGCAGCGCCGATCCGGATTGGAGATCTCGCAGGCGCGGCATCGCGACGAATTGTTGAAGATGTTTCCCGTCACGGTGAAGGACAGCACCGTGGCCGGCGTGCCGGTGCGCGAGGTGATGCCGACCACGCTGAAGCACAAGGATCGCGTGCTGATCTGTCTGCATGGCGGCGGGTTCAACGCCGATTCGGGGTCTTACACGGAGTCGATTCCGGTGGCGGGGCTTACCGGTGTGCGGGTCGTGAGTGTGTTGTACCGGCTGGCGCCGGAGCATCCCTTCCCTGCTGGGGTCGATGACGTGGTCGCGGTCTACAAGGAGTTGCTGAAGACCTACAAGCCGAGCAATATTGGCATCTTTGGCAGCAGTGCGGGTGCCGGACTGACCTTGCAGGCCGCGGTAAAGATGAAGCAGTTGAAGATGCCGATGCCTGCCGCGCTGGGGCCGTTTTCAGCCCCCGCGAGCATGGCCGACGGTGGCGATTCACGGTCGCTGTACAACACGGACGGGCTGCGTGGCTATGTGCCGCTCCCGGAAGGCATTCTGGACGCGGAATACGTTACGACGACCAATCCGAACGATCCTGTGCTGTCGCCGATCAACGCCGACCTGCACAACATGCCGCCGACGCTGTTCATTACCAGCGAGCGCGACCTGCTGTTGAGTGCGACGAGTTCGTTGAGCCGGGCGTTCGTCCGCGCGGGGAACCAGTCGCAACTGATTGTGTTTGAAGGATTGCCGCACTGCTTCTGGAACAACAATACGTTGCCGGAATCGCGCGAGGCGTGGGGATATATGGCGAACTTCTTTGATCTTGAACTGGGCGCGAGCGGCGGACAACGCAAAAATAGCGCCGCGCACTAATTCAATCGGAAGCGTTCCTGCATCAGCCGCTGCAGCCGTGGCCGCCAGATAATTTCGTAAGCCAGTTCTTTGTCTGGGAACATCGCCAGCACGGCATTCTTCGTGTCGGCGATCATCTGGGATGCGTCGTCGACGCTGAGCGACGGGTCCTGCGCGATCGTCTGCATCACCAGGTTCATCATCAGTTGCATGCGCCGGATCAAGCGGCCCTCTTCCAGCGGAGTCTCGGAAACCGTCTGCATAGCGCCTCCAGTTGGGCTGATTATAGGACGGGGCGGTTCTGGAAAAGAGGCCTGAAACCCGGTTCCCCACCCCTTCCTGCTACTCTTAAAGAATCATGATCCCCATAGACCTGCTCAGCCTGACTGCCGGAGATTCGCTCCGATGAGCGGTCTGAAAGGCATCGCAAAGAACCTTGGGGCCAGCTTCTCGTCGCATCTGGTCGCGGCCCTGCAGCAGGTTGCGCTAACGCCGCTGTTTCTGAAGAACTACGGCGCGGCGGGTTACGGGGAGTGGCTCACGTTGTCGGCTTCGGTCTCGTATCTCGGGACGCTGGACTTCGGCATCCAGACATTCGTCAATCAGGATTTGACCGTCCGCTACCATCGCGGCGACATGGACGAGTTCCACATTCAGCAGTCGACCGCGCTGCGAATGTTGCTCGGCATCGTTGTGGTCGCAGGAACGCTTGCGGCGGCGATATTTTTGCTGCCGCTGGACCGCTGGCTGCGTATGGATGGCTCGGGCGATGGGCCCATCGTTGCCGCGCGGATCGTTTGCGGAGCGGTCTTCACGCTCGCGCTGACCGTGCTGGCGAATATCCTGTTCGGCTTCTTCACCGGGCAGTTTATGGTGATCGGCCGAGCCCACGTCGGGCAGTACTGGTCGAACGCCAAGAATGCCTGCATGATCCTCTTCGCCGTCCCCGTGCTGTGGGTGCATGGTAGCTTTCTCGCTATCGCCGCCGCCCAGTTGACCGCCGTTCTGCTGTGCCTGATCGGCGTCCTGATTACGCTGTTCCGCATGGGTCGAGATATCTTTCCGACGCTGCGGCACTGGGACGGCTCGACGGTCGGCGCGATCCTGAAACCTTCGGGCTACTTCGCCCTTATCTTCTCGTCGAATTTCCTCGTGTACCAGGTGCCGGTGCTGATTCTGCAACGCGGAGCCGGGCCGGTAGAGGTGGCGATCTTTGCGACGACGCGGACGATCTTCTCCATGACGCGCAACGTCATCAACGCCTTCACGCAGGCCATCGGGCCAGAGGTGACGACGCTCTACGCGAAGCAGGATTGGCCGCGCCTCAGCCGCCTGTACGACTACTCGGAACGTGCCGTCTTCGCGCTGATTCCAGTCGCGAACATCGGCGCGCTGTTCCTGTGCCCGTTCCTGGCGCATGTGTGGCTGCATAAGCCGGAGATGTTCGTGCCGGATGTGTATGTGTTGTGCGCGGCGGTGTCTATCGTGATGTCGGCGAAGGAGCACAAGTTTCAGTTCCAGTTTTCGACGAACACGCATCGGGAGCTTGCCCGCTTCCTCTTCGGGTCTTACCTGGCGCTGGTGGCCGCGTGGTTCTTCCTGGTGCCGCGCTTCGGCATCAATGGATTGCTGAGCGCGTGGTTTACGGTGGAGTTGCTGCAAGTGCTCTTCATCATGCGACTCAACAGCAAATTCTTTGCGCACCACGAGGTGCTGGATGCCAAGTATCCGCTGCGTATGTCGATTCTGTCGGCGGTTTTTCTGGCCGGAACTCTGGTCGTGCTGCCGAAGACCGCGCTTCTGACGCTGCCCGTCCAGGTAGTCATCGCGGTTGGGATTGGGGCTGTGCTTCTTGGCCTGGACATTCCCCTATTTGGACTGGTTCCGGTGGCTGGCAAGCTGCGGGGGTTGGTGCAGAAGCGCCTCGGGCGCACCGCGTAGAACGATTTACTGTTCCTCGTCCGCCCGGCGCGCGATCCCCGTCAATTCGTGCAGCATCGCATCCCAATGCTTGCCGTAGGTATCCCAGCCGCCGATGGACTGGACCCGTACGAGTGCCGCTGCCGCCATGCGATTCCTGAGGGCCGGATCGTCCGCCACCTGCTGCATCCGCTCGGTCAGCGCGGCTACATCGCGCTCCGCGACGATGAAGCCTTCCACCTGATCGGTGAAGAGATCCTCCGCTCCCGTGGCGTACGTGGCAATCACCGGACACTCACAGGCCATCGCCTGGGCCTGGACCAGTGCCAGCCCCTCTTCGATCGAGGGCAGAACCATGACGTGACTGCGGCTCATGCGGTCGATCAGCTCAGCCTGCGGCACCGATCCCAGAAACGTGACATTCTCCTGCGGCCATTGGGCGAGCAGAGGCCGAATGTGATCCTGAATGGAGCCGGCTATCGTCAATCGCTTGTTCGGATGTTTCAGCCGCGAAAAAGCCTCCAGCAGGTAAGGAATTCCCTTGCGCAAACCAACCTGACCGGCGAAGAGCACCTCGAAGGAGTCGGTGGGGGCATCGGCATTCCTCTTGAACCGCTCCAGCCGAACACCGTAGGGAATGACATGCAGCTTGGAGGCGGGCACACCGTATTGCGAATAGGTTCGCGCCGAAAAAGATGACGGCACGGTAATGGCATCCGCTACGGCGTAGATTTGCTCCTCGCGCTCGATGGTGCCGTCGGATTCCTCGGGACGAGGCAGGCCCCAGCGCAGGTGTTCCTCAGCGATCACGTCGTCCTGATAGCGATGATGCGTTGAGCCGCGATCGCAGATGAACTTGCCACCGCGCCGCTGCACCTTTTGCCCGGTCAGCAGGGCGGCTCCGGAGAGGGCGACGAGAGCGTCGCACTCCGGCACCGCGCGGAGCGTGTACTGGTCGAACGAGGTGGAG
>JANXWZ010000123.1 GCA_025350865.1 Rhodanobacteraceae bacterium | reverse complement strand
GCCGTAAACACGTCATTCGGCGTGTATTTCGGATACCAGCCGCGATACGCCGCGATAATCTCCTCGACCGTGTACTTGCCCTTGAAGGGCGCGATCGCCTTCCCGAGTTCATCGAGCAGTTGCTCCCACGTCCAGCCCCGGCGCTGCCACGATCCCGCCGCCAGAATCTCATCCTTCGTATTGCCCAGGATCATCGGCACCGTGTTCGACATCGTCGGCGCATCCGGGTTGAACGGATCGCGCAGCAGCACCACATCGTCCCGCACCGGCAGCCAGTTGGCCGTCGTCCTCGCCCCCGCCTGAATCTGCGCGATCGTCAGGGCATCCAGCTTCTCGGCTGTCACATCGCCTTCTATCCCCATCGCCGCCAGCGCAGCCAGCGCCCGCTCTGTGGACACCTTCGGCTTGGGCGCGGTCACCTGCTGCCCGCTCATCGTCACCACGCGATGGAACAGGCCCACCGCAGACGACATCGCCATCAGCGTGGCGCACTTGGCTCCGCCGCCCGACTGCCCAAAGATCGTCACATTATCTGGATCGGCGCCAAACTCCGTTACGTTGTCGCGCACCCACTGGAGCGCCAACACCAGATCCAGCATTCCCACATTACCGGACTCGCGATACTTTGCCGCCAGCCCCGGCAGCCCAGCCAGGTACATATAGCCAAACGCGTTCAGCCGATGGTTGACCGTTACCACGACTACATCGCCGCGCTCCACCAACCGTGTCCCGTCGTACAACGCTGCATTCACCGTGCCATTGTTGTAAGCGCCGCCGTGGTTGTAAAAAAGCACGGGCCGCTTCTTACCGTCACGAAGAGCCGGAGTCCACACATTCACATGCAGGCAGTCTTCGCTCTGCGGCCCCTCATCCTCCGGCAGGTGATAGTGCATTTCCCGCCCTTCCATCGCTAGAAAGCCCGCCTGGACGGGGTCCTGCTTGGCGCGGTCAGGATTTTGTTGCGGAGCCCGCGGCGCCCACTCCCGGCAAATCTTCACATCGCTCCACGGAGCCGCCGCCTTCGGAGCCTGAAACCGCGTCCCCCGCGTATCCGCGCCATACGGAATCCCTTTGAACGCCATCACCTTGCGCGACCAGTAACCCGAAACCTCCCCCGCAACCGTCTTCGCCACCGGCGCAGCCTGCTCCTCTGCCGACGCAACGAACGCGAGCGGTCGCGCAACCGCAGCCAGCACCCCAAGCCCAGCCCCCAGCAACACACGCCGCCGTTGCATCATCGCAAATCTCCCCCCCAACATCCTAGCCCACTCCAACGGAGGTATACCCTAGTAACTACCAACTATCAACTACCAACTGCCCCTATGAACATGACCCGCCGCCGAGGAGCCATCGCCACCGCCATCACGCTCGGCGTGCTGCTCACTGGCGTCGCCATCACGCTGAACATTGCGTGGATCGTCAACAATAAAGCGCAGGTCGCCTACCTCGTCCTCGGGATCGTCTTCTTCGCGGTCCTGGTCGCGGGCGTGGTTTTGAACACGGTATTCCTGGTACGCGAAGTGCGCCGCAACGAGCGTCAGGACAACTTCCTCAACGCCGTCACTCACGAGCTGAAAACCCCGATCGCAAGCATCCGGTTGTATCTCGACACCCTCCAGCGCCGCCCGCTCGATGAGGCCCAGCGCAAGCAGTTTTACGCCATCATGCACGCCGACACCGACCGCCTCCTCTCCACCGTCGAACAGGTGCTCAAAGCCGGCGAGCTAGGCCAGCGCGAACGCCAGCAGAACCGCGTCCTCATCGATCTCAAGCCGCTCGTCGAGGAAACCATCGCACTGACGATTGGCCGCCACCATCTGCCGTCGGACGCGATCATCCTGACGCCGGTCTCCGGCACCAGCCGCCTCCGCGTCCTCGGCATCCCCGAAGACCTCCGCACCGCCATCCAGAACCTGCTCGACAACGCTGTAAAGTATTCCCCCAAAGGACTGACGCCGCTCGAAATCCGCTGCTCGCTCGCCATCGTCAACTACAACACCGTCGCCCTTGCCATCAAGGACCGGGGCCTCGGCATCCCGGAGACGGAACTCAAGCGAATCTTCAAGCGCTTTTACCGCATCCCGGGCCGCTATGCCGTCAAGATCAAGGGCACCGGGCTGGGACTCTTCCTTGTCCGCAACATTGCAAAACAACACGGCGGCTCGGTCTCCGCGGCCAGCGAAGGCTCCCATAAAGGGGCAACCTTTACCTTGACCCTGCCGCTAGCAACCTGACCTTCCCCTTCACTTTCGTTCTACGCGATAGACTGTCCACATCCTTCCGCAGCGAGGCATCGTGTCCAAGTCAATCGCCCTGTCCCTCAGCCTGATTCTCTCGTCGTCTCTCGCCTACGCGCAGCAAACCCCCACGCCGGCAGCCGCCCCGTGGTGGAACCTCACCACCACTCTCGCCAGCGACTCCATGGAAGGCCGCGACACCGGCTCGGAAGCCTACGAGCGCGCCGCTAAAATCGTCGCCGAACACTTCAAGGCGGATGGCTTGAAGCCGGCGGGCGATGACGGAACCTACTTCCAGCGCGTCCCGCTGCACCAGGTCGACCTCGACACGGCGCACTCTTCCGTCGAACTGGTAGCCGCCGACGGCAGCTACTCCCCGCTCGCGCTGCTCTACGAAACGACTCTCGTCCCGCGCGCCGATCTCCCAGCCTTCACGGAAGGCCAACTGGTCTTCATCGGCTACGGCGATCAATCCGTAGACATCGACCTTCATGGCAAAATCGTCGTCTACTTCAACAATCTGCCCGCATCGCTAACCGCCGCAGACCGCGAAGGAGCCGTTGTTCGCCGCGCGCGGACGCTCGCGCAGTCGGGAGCCGTCTCCACTCTTTCCATCGATAACCCAGCCGCCATCGAGCCCAGCCACTGGCCTGCCGCCTACGCCCGCAGCGTCACGATCAAGGGCGCAGTGCGAGCAGCCGTCGCGACTGGCCCGTTTGCCATGCGCATCAGCGCAGAGGCCGCAGCAAAGCTGTTTGCAGGAACAGACGCCAATCCGATCAAGATCATCGCCGACGCCGAGAAGGGCCTGCCGCTCCAATCGTTGGCGCTTGCCCGCAAGCTCCGTATGTCGCTTAACTTGACCGAGAAAGACATCTCATCGCCCAACATCCTCGCGATCCTGCCCGGCTCCGACCCGAAACTAGCGCCGGAATATGTTGCCGTCACCGCTCACCTGGACGGCTACGGCTACGGCACGCCCGTCCTTGGCGATAACCTCTACAACGGCGCGCTCGACGATGTCGCTTACGTCGCGATGCTGATTGAAATGGCGGACAAACTCCACGCCCATCCGCCCGCCAGGTCGTTGCTCGTCGGAATCTTCACCGGCGAAGAGAAGGGCCTGCTCGGCTCGGTCTATTACACGCAGCACCTGACTGTCCCGAAAGAAAGCATCGTCGCCGACCTGAACCTCGACCAGCTCCGCCCCATCTTCCCGCTCAACATCCTGACCATGGAAGGCATCGCCGATTCAACGCTCGGCGACACCGCAAAAGCCGTCGCCAAACAGTTCAACATCGAGCTTCGCCCCGACCGCGAGACCGAGCGCCGCCTCTTCAGCCGCGCCGATAATTACAGCTTCGTCCGCATTGGAGTTCCCATCGCCAGCTTCATCTTCGGCTACAACCCCGGCACCGAAGAAGAACGCATCTACAGGGATTGGTACGCACGCCGCTACCACAAGCCGCAGGACGACCTCGCCACACCTATCGTGTGGGACGCTGGGGTCAAGTTCAACGACTTCTACCGCGCCCTCACGCTCGCCATCGCCAATAATCCAACTCGGCCGACGTGGAATGCGTCGAGTCCCAACGCTCCGAAGCCATGACCCATCCCCTCATCGTTCTCGTAGAAGACGAAGAACATCTGGCTCAGGGCCTCCTCTTCAATCTCGAAGCCGAAAGCTACCGAACTCGCCACTTCGCCGACGGAGCCGAAGCTCTTGCTTACCTCCTCGACACCCCAGACGACATAGGTGCCATCCTCCTCGACGTCATGCTGCCCGGCAAGGACGGCTTCGAAATCGTCCGCACTCTGCGCGAGCATCAGCTCTACTTCCCTGTCCTGATGCTGACCGCGCGCTCCCACCCCCAAGACGTCCTCGAAGGTCTTAACGCCGGTGCCGACGACTACCTGCCTAAGCCCTTCGATCTCGAAATCCTCCTCGTCCGCCTCAAGTCCATGCTCCGCCGCGCCTCCTGGCAGCGCCCCCTCTCAGCCGAGCCCGCACCCCAGAAACCCAGCTCCGACCTCTACTCTTTCAACCAGCGCGAGATCCACTTCGACACCCTCGAACTCATCGCCCCGAACCGCACCACCCACCTCACCCTGATGGAAGCCGACCTGCTGCGCTACTTCGCCGACCACGAATCCCAGATCGTCCCGCGCAAAGACATCCTCGAGCAAGTCTGGCGCGTCCACGAGGACACCGACACCCGTGCCATCGACAACTTCATCGTGCGCCTGCGCCGCTACATCGAGGACGACCCTTCCGAGCCCCGCCACCTGCTCACCGTACGCGGCATCGGCTATCGCTTTATCGCAAACCCATAAAAAATAGACCTTGGTTTTAGCAGCCCTGATCCGTGCTTTGTCCTGCTTATCCGCGTACATCCTTTGTCTGTTCTTGGTTTGAGTGCTACTCTCGCTTAACTCAAACCCACCATGACCGATCTCGCATCCGGACATCACCTCAAAAAAGAACTCCGACTGCCCGACCTCGTGCAGATGCACATCCTGCTCGTCGTCGGAGTCACATGGGTCGGTATCGCGGCCAAACAAGGTGGCGTGCATCTTGTCTTCTGGATCGCGGCCATCCTCGCACTATTCCTTCCTTCAGCCGCTGTCGTCACCTACTGCGTGCAGATCTGGCCAGAAGAAGGCGGCGTTTACGAGTGGACGCGCCACGTCTTCGGCCCGCTCGCCGGTTTCCTCTGCGCCTGGAACTTTGGCCTCTGGGCACTGCTCACTGTCTCGAACATCGGCATCCAGTCTGCCGCCAGCCTGAGCTACTCAATGGGTCCGGCCTACGCCTGGATGGCCGAGAGTAAGTCGGTCATCAACACGCTGAACGTCACGCTCTTTGCAGTCATTCTCATCGTCTGCATTGTCGGCCTCAAGGTTGGCAAGTGGGTCGCACACTTCGGCACCCTAACGATGGTTCTGGTCAATGTACTGCTCGTCGTGCTGCTGTTCTTTCATCCTCACGCGACCGCCGCTCATCCACACCACGCGCCGCAGTCGCCCTTTTCCCTCGCCATCGGCCTTCCGATAATCTCGCTGCTCAGCCTCAACTTGTTTTCCAAGATGGCGCTCAACGGCCTCACAGGTCTAGAGCAGATTGCGGTCTTCGCCGGCGAGATCCGCAACGCAGCTTCCGCCATCTGGAAGTCGGCATGGATCGCCGCACCGATCATTGCGCTCATCTTTATCCTCGGCACCGGATCCATTCTCACGTACGTCCGCGCCGACCAGGTCGACCTCACCGCCCCCGTTCCTCAGGTTCTCGCGGCGGCCTTTGGAGGCGAGTCTTCTGGTCCCGGCATCGACTGGGGACTGATGCTCGGTCGGGCCGCCATTGCAGCCATCGCGCTCAGCACCCTCGCCAGTTACACGCTGATTGTCGCCGCCACCAGCCGCCTGCCCATGGTCGCTGGCTGGGACAAGATACTCCCGGACTGGTTCACGCAGCTGCATCCCCGCTTCGGCACGCCGGTTCGCTCAATCCTCACCATCGTCGGCCTGGCATTCTCCGCCTGCCTTCTGGCGACCTACGGATCCAGCGCGCAGGAGGCGTACCAGGTCGTCAGCGTCACCGACGCTTTCCTCTACGACATCTACTTCGGCATGATGTTTTTGATTCCGCTCGTCGTTGGCAATCGATTCGGCAAGCGCCCAGGCCCGTGGCTGAAACTAGCCGCCCTTAGCGGCCTCCTTACGACGATCCTCCACGGCGCACTCAGCGTCTTCCCCATCATCAACGTAGCCAACCCGTTCCTATTCGGCGTCAAGATTCTGGCGTCCGCCGCCTTTGTCAACCTGGTCGGCTATCTGATCTACCGGCAGTCCCGCCGCAGAGTCGCAGCCTGAAAGGAATCAAGGCTAAGCATCTCGGCTTCGAGCAAATCAACCTTCGGCCTGTTCGAAGCGCTCTTCCACGATCTCGCAGATCGTGTGCAGCAGCAGCTTGTGGCCTTCCTGAATGCGTGCCGTGACGTCCCCCCGCACGATCAGTTCGATGTCAGCCAAACCAGCACAGACCCCGCCGTCGCGGCCCAGAAACGCAATCGAGATCACACCCATCTCTTTAGCGGCCACCAGCGCGCGCCGAACATTTTCGCTCTTGCCGCTGGTCGTAAACGCCACCAGCACATCGCCCGGTAGCCCGAACGCCCGCACCTGCCGCGAAAACAGATCGTCAAACGAATAATCGTTGCCGATCGCAGTCATATCACCGCCCTGTGTTGCCAGCGAAATCGCCGGGTAGGGTCGACGGTCGCGGCTATAACGGCACACAAACTCCGTCGTCATGTGCGACGCATCGGCCGCGCTGCCGCCGTTCCCGCAGGCGAGCATCTTGCGTCCCGCCAGCAGCGCCGTGGCGATCGCATCAGCCCCCGCAGCCACCTGCGGATCCAACTCTCCCAGCCCGGCCAGCATCTCCCGAACCGCAGCGATATTGTCCCGTAAGAGTGTGCTCAAGCCGACACCTGCTTCATGTAGTAGTTGCGGATGTAGTCCTTGACAGCATCCTCAAGCGAAGTAAACGGCCGGTCGTATCCTGCCGCACGAAGCTTATCCATCTTGGCCTCGGTAAAGTATTGATACTTGCCCTTTAGCGTCTCCGGCATCTCCACATACTCGATCTTCGCCGGCACTTCCATGGCCGCAAACACCGCCAGGGCGAGATCCTTCCATGTCCGTGCAATGCCTGTCCCGCAGTTGAACAAGCCGCCGCCAGCCCGCTTTTCAGCGGCCCAAAGGGTGACATCGACGGCATTCTTCACGTACACGAAGTCCCGCATCTGCTCGCCGTCCGCGTACTCCGGCTTATAGCTCTTGAACAGCGCGACCTTGCCCTCGCGACCGATCTGCCCATACGACTTCGAGATCACCGACCGCATGTCGTCCTTGTGATCCTCATACGGTCCAAACACGTTGAAATACTTCAAACCGACGATCTTATCGAACAGCTTGTGCTTCAACGCCCACAGGTCGAACATGTGCTTCGAGTAGCCATACATGTTCAGCGGCTGAAGCTGAGGTGTGGAAGCATCGTCGTCATCGTAGCCATGCGCGCCTTCGCCATAGGTTGCCGCCGACGAGGCGTATACAAACCGCGCATTGTGGGTCAGCGACCACTCGCAGAGGGTGCGTGTGTAGTGATAGTTGTTGCGCAGCAGGTAGTCCGCGTCACGCTCCGTGGTCGCAGAACACGCACCCAGGTGGATGATGGAATCGACATCCGGCAGCTTGCCGGTTTCAACGCTCGCAAGAAACTGGGCCGGGGAAACGATGTCTTCATATCGCAACCCCACCAGGTTGCGCCACTTTTCGCCTGTGCCAAGGTCATCCACCAGCAACAGGTTGTCGAAGCCTCGCGCATTCAACTCGGCAACCGCATTGCGCCCGATGAATCCGGCCGCTCCGGTAACAACAATGGCCTTGCTCATGCAATGGGCTCCGCAGACGTACCGCAACAGTAGAGGAAGCTTGTGGAGCGGGAGACCGGGATCGAACCGGCGACATTCAGCTTGGGAAGCTGACGTTCTGCCACTGAACTACTCCCGCCCGGTGAAATCGACATCGTCCATCGATCTATGGGGTTCGTGACGGCAAGCCCAAGTATATCAGTTTGCGCCGAGGCTACTGCCCCTTGCCCAACCGCCGGTAATACTCCGCTACCGCGTTCTCATACCCCGGCGGAATCACCGGAGGCTTCCCTGTCCGCACCTGCCCCGGCTGCGTATCGTCGGCATTGCGCCGCAGTAGCAATTCCAGCTTGTCGACATCGTTCAACACCTGCGTATGCAGCTTCTCCACCATCGCCGGATTCCCCGGGAACCGGCTCGGATCCAGCTTCTGCATCGCTTTCACCAGGTCGTCGATCTCCTTCTGCGCCGCAGGATCGTTCTTCGCCAGCGTCCGGAGCTGGTTCAACTCCCTCACGCCCTGGTCGATCGCCTTCTGCGTATCTCCATGGGTCGCACCGATGTCCGGATTCTGATTCCCCGGCCCAGCCTTGCCATAGGTCTGCCCACCCGTATCGACGTTCCAGTTCGGAGTTCCGCCACCACCGCCCTGCCGGACCTCGCCGCCCATCGCTCCGGCTTGCTGGTTGCCGCCACGGTTATTGCCTCCACCGCCCTGCCCATTTTGTTGGCCGCCGCGCGGTCCACCAGCCTGCCCCTGTTGTTGCCCCTGGCCCTGTTGCTGACCCTGGCCCTGTTGCTGCCCCTGGCCCTGCGGCTGGCCTTGCCCTTGCTGCTGCCCCTGACCGCGTTGCCCCGGCTGGCCATTCTGCCCCGGCTGGCCGTTCTGACCGCGTCCGTTTTGCCCGTTCTGTCCGCCCTGCCCACGCTGCAGACCAAGTGCCTGCAGCTCGCTCCGCAATTTGTCTACGTGGTCGAGCGCGGCTGTCTCCGTACCGTTGCCGCCCTTACGCTGGCTGCGATTGCCCTGTGGATCGCCGCCCGAGCCCATTCCCTGCTGCGCCTGCCGCATCTGGGCGCTGAGAGACTTCAGCCCCTGCGCAATCTGCGCCTCGGTTCCGTTTGACTCCGGGTTGACGCCGCTGCGCAGCCAGTCCGCCGTGCGCTGCGTCTTGTTCGCCAGATCGGTCTCGTCCATCCCGCCCAGAGCGTCACGAAGCTTCGAAGCCACTCCCGGCTGCGTTGCCGCTGCCGACTTCGCCGAATCCCGCATCCCGCGTTCGAGCTTCGTCAGCCCATCCGAAAGCTTCTGCCGCTCATCCGCCAGCCGGTTTCGCTCAGCCATCATCTCGGCAATCTGTTGCGCTGTTCTGCCACCATCCGGCGCCTGCTTCGACTTTTCGACCAGATCGTGAATGCGCGACGCCTGTGAAGCCTCTTCCTTCGTTAGTTCGCCGGCCTGCTTCGCCAGCGCATCCAGCTTGGTGGACGCCTGATCTTTCTGCGCGCCGCCAAGCAGGTTCTGCGCCTCACGCAACCGTTGCGCCGCCAGCCGAGCCTCCTCCGCACTCTGCTGCCCGCCCTGCCCATTCTGCCCTTGCGTCCCGGCACGGCGCATCGCCTCATTCGCCGCCCTCAGACGATCAAGCGACTGCTGTACCCGAGGATCGGCCCCGCCATCCTTCGTACTCGCCTGCTTCTGGCCGGACTGCCCACCCTGGCCGCTCTGCGATGATCCATCAGAGCCTGCCGATCCCGACTGCCCAGCCTTGCCCTGCGACTGGCCTGATTGTCCTGACTGGCCAGACTGCCCCGATTGCCCCTGCTGGCCTTGTTGTCCTTGCTGCCCTCCTTGTTGGCCTCCGGAGTTCGAAGCGTTCTGCTGGCCTTTCTGACCCTCCTTGCCCTGCATCTGCTCCATCTCTTTCTGCAGTTGCTCAGCCTCGCGCCGCAACATCTCCTGCTGCCAGCGCTGCTGGAAGGTGGGTTCCTTCCCGTTCTGCTTCTCGGCCATCTCCTCCTGGCGCTTCGCCAGTGCGTCAAGCTTGGCCAGTGCGTCGTCCACCTTCTTGGCCTTTTCTTCCGAAGGGGAGCCGGTCTGCGCCGTCTCGTACTGATTCTTCTCGGTGTCTAGCTCCAGGTCGAACAGGCTGGCCAGATCGCGCCCCGCGCTCCCACCGCCTCCGCCGCTGCCGCCGCCCTGCTGGCCGAACGCAACTTCAATCTTCCGGAACGTAGCCTCCGCCCGCAGCAATGCCTGAAGCGCCTTCTGCTCGTTCGGCATGGCATCCGCCCAGGCTTGCCCCTTCAACTTCTCCGATGCAGGGTCCATCGCCTTCACGGCATCCTGCATATCTTTCGCGAACCCGTTGAACTCTTCATTCGCCGACGACAGATCACGGCTGCGCATGCGCGCCGATAACGCCAGCACCTGCTCCTTCAGCTTGACCTGCGCCTCCGACAGCACCTTACCCATGTCAGCGGCCTGCTTCTCGGTTAGATTCTTCTCGTTCTGCTGCTTCCAGGTCGCTGCGATCAGTTCTTTCTCGCGCCGCGAGATGTCGGTCTGGCTGCCCTGCTGGCCACCTCCGCCGCCTCCGCCGCCGCCCCCACCTGCCTGCGACTGCGAGAACTCGCGCTCGAACGGGTCCACCTGGATGAAGCTGATGTCGGTCTTGGCCTCGGCATGGGCGTCCTTGGCCGTCGCGTACATGCTCACAACATCGCC
>JANXWZ010000111.1 GCA_025350865.1 Rhodanobacteraceae bacterium | reverse complement strand
GCTACTGCGTCAGCTTCTCGGTTTCCTTGGACATCTGGGCGGTGCGTTCTAGCTTGTCCCAGTTGAAGGGCTTGCCGTCGATGGCTCGTTTGATGGTCTTGAAGAGCACGACGGAGAAAACCTGGCGGTAGGTGAAGCGCTGAATCCAGATATGGAAGAGGAGCCAGTAGTCGCCCTTGCTGGCGGGGTGTTTGCGTTCCAGCATGAAGGCCAGTGCGGAGGCGGTGAAGTCGATCAGCAGGAAGGCGAAGAAGAACGTCAGTAGCTTGTAGAGGCTGTCGGTGGAGGCGGTCTCGGGGTGGAAGTATTTGTCGAGGCCGTAGTTGACGATGCCCGCGATGAACATCAGGTCGATGAAGGGCGAGACCAGCGGTAGCAGGATCTGGAAGATGAGGATGTTGGGCAGCGCGAAGAGGCCCATGGCGCGGTTGCGGGTGATGGCTCCGCGATGTTTGAAGATGGCTTGCAGAATGCCGAAGGACCAGCGGAAGCGCTGGCGCATGAGGCCGTCGGCGTTGACGGGGGCTTCGGTGAAGGCGAGGGCGCGGTCCTCGTAGACGACGTCGTAGCCCTGCTCGAGCAGGTTCATGGTGAGGTCGGCGTCTTCGGCTACGGTGTTGGTGTGGTAGCCGCCGCCGGCGCGTACGGCTGCGGTGCGCCATGCCCCGATGGCTCCGGGGACGACCATGACGACGTTGAAGAGGTCGAGGGCGCGCCGCTCGAAGTTCTGGCTGGTGATGTATTCGAGGGCCTGCCAGCGGGTCCAGAGATTGACCCGGTTGCCGACCTTGGCGTTGCCGGCGACGGCTCCGATTTCGGGGTTGGCGAAGTGCGGGACGAGGTTGGTGATGGCGTCGTGCGCGATCACTCCATCGGCGTCGATGCCGACGTAGATCTCTTCGTCGATGTGGTCGAGCGCGAAGTTGAGGGCGTCGGCTTTGCCGCCGTTGGGCTTCGTGAGGACGGTCAGGCGACCGGACGCGATCTGCTCCGGGTAGGCGGTGCGGGCGACCTCGTAGGTCTGGTCGGAGGAGCCGTCGTCGATGACCACGATGCGGAGATTTTTGTAGTTCGACATCATTACGGAGCGGATGGTGCGGGCGATGACCTTCTCTTCGTTGTAGGCGGGGACCAGGACGGCGACACGCGGCTGGTAGTCGGCGGTGGCAAAGTTCTTGCGGGTGCGCAGGCGGTCGATGAGGGCGAAGAGGCCGATGATGATGAGGCGGCCGCTCATCAGGATGTCGCCGATGTAGAAGACGTAGATGACGAAGTGGTTGAAGAAACTGAAGATGAAGAAGGCGATCCAGTCGAATCGCGCCTGCCATTGCTCGCGTTTGGTCAGCGGCACCATTACCTGGTTGCGAGACTTGCCGAGCAGCTTTGAGACGGGGACGATTTCATACCCGCGATCGCGCAGAGCCTTGATAAGAACGGGAAGCGCATCTACGGTGGCGGATCGGTCGCCGCCTCCATCGTGCAGCAGGATGATGGAGCCCTTGTTCCAGGGATGAAGTTCCATGTCGGCGATCTGTTTGAAGATGCCGTCGGTGATCTGCTGCGGTGTTTTGCGGGGATGCTCGTACCAGTCGTCGGTATCGATCTTGTCGCCGATGATGAGGAAGCCGAGGTGCTGGATGCGATCAATGGGGGCGGCCTGGTCGTTGGTGTCGGGCTCCTGATCGATCGAGTAGGGCGGGCGGAAGTAGAGCGGGTTGACGCCCAGCTTGGAGGCGAAGAGCCGCTCGGTAAGGTTGAGTTGCAGTTTGACCTGCTCGTCGGAAATTTCGCTGATGTCCGGGTGGGTGAAGGTGTGGTTGCCGATCTCGTGGCCTTCGTCGAAGACGCGCCGCATGACGCCGACGTTGTCCTGCGCTACCTCGCCAATCATGAAGAAGGTTCCCTTGACGTTGAGCTTTTTGAGCACGTCGAGGATCTTTGGGGTCCACTCCGGATCGGGTCCGTCGTCGAAGGAGAGGGCAACCTGTTTAGGGTGATAGCCGTACTGCTCAATGGTGTAGGGCAGCGGGTAGGCCGTCATGCTCTCCTTGACGACCATCTTGAAGGGAGCGGCGACGCTGTCATCGTCGTCCAGCGTGACTGTGCGACGGCCTGGCTGCGGGTTCCGCGTGACGCGCAGGATGTCGCCTGCGCCTTCGGTGTCGACACCGTTGCCGGGGTTGACCACGGCCAGATCCTTCATCGGATCGGCGCGTGTGGGCGTGTCCCAGATCTTCCAGAGGGAGGCGTCTTCCGAGCCCAGCCGCCACAGCGAAAACGTGGTGATGCCGAGGGCGCGGGCGGCGCGCATCTGATTCAGAACCGTTACGGCGTCAAGGAACCAGACGTTGTGGCGGACGTGGTTGTCGTCGTCGTCGTAAGCGAAGTGAGCGTTCAGCGTGTCGGGGTCGAGCTCGATCTGTGCGCCCGAGTCCGACGCCGCCTGCCACGCGTCCTGCGTCGTAATGCTGTCGACGTTGATAACCTTGGGCTCGGCGGGCGGTGGCTCCTTGGCGGCACGCGCATGGCCGCGAGCCGGGGGTTTGGGAGGTGGCGGGGCGGCTGTGGTCCAGTCGTAGCCATAGCTGCCCAGCGCAAGAATGATCTTCTGTTTGGGGACGACTTTGAGCGCCTGCTGGAGGTTGTCGACGAACCAATCCTGCGCAGCCAGAGGGCCCGGGCTGGTGGACTGCTGGTGCTGGTCGTAGTTCATCAGCAGCAGGCCGTCGGAGTTCGCGGCCATGTAGGCGAAATCGAACTGCGGGTCGCCGACGGGCGTGCTGATGTAGAGCCGTAGATTGGCCGGGTGGAGTACGGCGTAGAGATCAGCCACCAGCGTCTTGTAGGCAGGGAAGGCCTCGTCGGGAACGTCCTGAAAATCGAGCGTGATGCCGCGGTAGGTGGACGTCGCTTTCAGGAATCGGTTGACCTGATCGATGAAGTGGGCGCGAGCTGCGGGATCGTTGAGGAAAGGCCCGATGGAGTCGGAGTAGTCGTTGTTGAGGAGGTCGTAGTTGTTGACCAGCGGAAAGACTTCAGTATCGGCGCGGGCAGCGGCGATGGCGCGTGCGACCTTATTTTCCTGGTCTACGTGGTGGACGCCGCTCTTGTCGACGACCTGGAACGGACGGTTGTCTTCAGCGGAGAAGGCGGTGATGTTGCCATCTGCGCTGGTGAGATGGAGCCACTCGGGAAACAGCAGATCGATCTGAGAGATGTGCTGCTTGAGGGAGGAGTAGCTGGAGGCGTCCCAGTCGACGTAGTACGCGGCGCGCAGGCCTTCGCCACTGTTCAGCGGGATGTCGGAGGGCTTGGTCTGGGTGCGGCGATGGGCGGAGAGCGCAGCCTTCTGGGTGGACTTGATCACCGGCTTGTTGGGGCTGGTGAGCGCCCGGTAGTTGCGGGTTTGGGAGGTGAGCTGAAGCTCGGGCAACGGCTTGATCTGCAACAGGCCGACGATGAAGATGGCGCCCAGACACACGCCGGAGAAGGCCAGCACGTCAAAGATGCGACGGAGCCTTTTCCATCGCTTACGTTGCGGGTCGTAGAAAACTGGTTTGTTCATCTATTGTGTCGATCGGTGCGACAGGCCCCTAGGTGCATCGTATGCAGTGCGGGTTGAAGAGTCAACGAAGTGGCCCTGCTTCGAGGCCGATTCGCCTACCAGTTATGATGCAGAGGCGAGAATCATGAGCGACTCTTCCGATCACAATTCGCCGGCTGGGATGGGACCGGAAGGCGACGGGCCGCGACGGAAGCTGGTCCGGCTGGGACTGCCGCTGGTTGCGGGATTGGCGCTGCGGCTGTGGTGGGTTCTACACTTCGGGCAGATCACGTTTGACTCGCACGTCTACGGCGAACTCGCCCGGAACTTGATAGAGCACCATGTTTATGGATTTTCCAATGCTGCGCACGGGGTTACACCTTCGCTGATCCGGCTGCCCGGCTATCCGCTGTTTCTGGCAGTCTGCTTCCGAATCTTCGGCATGGAGAACTACACGGCGGTGATGCTGGTGCAGGTGGTGATCGACCTGTGGACCTGCCTTTTAGTGGCCGGGTTGGCGCGGCGAATCTTCGGGCAGCGCGCGGGGTTGGCTGCGTTGTGGATGGCGGCGTTGTGTCCGTTTACGGCAAATTACGTTGCTGTGCCGTTGACGGAGGCGGTGACGATCTTCTGCATCGCACTGGCCTTCTACGCGCTGCTGCGCTGGCAGCAGGGGAGGGCGGGAGTCGATCAATGGCTGTTCGCGGTGGCATTCGCGTTGAGCTATGCAATTCTGCTGCGGCCGGAGCAGGGAATGCTGGCGGCTGCCGTGGTTCCGGCGATGGGCTGGATTGGATGGCGGAAGTCTGGGCTGAAGGTGGGCCCGGCGGCGGTGTTGCTGGTGTCGGTTTTGACGGTGCTTCCGCTGGTGCCGTGGGCGATCCGCAACTGGCGCACGCTGCATGTGGTGCAGCCGCTCGCTCCACGCTTTGCCAACGATCCCGGGGAGCCGAATCCATATGGCTTTCAGCGCTGGTATCGGACCTGGGCGGTGGAGTTTGCGTCGACGCAGACGATTTATTGGGAGTATGTTGGCGACTCGATCCAGATTGCCGATCTGCCTAATCGGGCCTTCGACTCGAACGCGCAGTATGCGGAGACGGAGGCGATTTTCGCGGCGTACAACCAGAGTTACAAATACTCGGCAGCAGTGGATGCGCAGTTCGACAAGATCGCCGGGGAACGTATTGCAGGCGATCCTCTTCGGTACTACGTCGCGATGCCGGTAGCCCGGGTGATCAACATGATGTTCCGGCCGCGGACTGAGATGATCCCGGTGCCCACGGAGTGGTGGAAGCTGAACACAGCAGGGAACTGGTTTTCGCTGGCGTACGCCGGGTTGAATGCAGGCTTGTTTGCGCTGGCTGCGGTGGGGTTTGCGCGGCGGCGGTCGTGGGGGGAGTATGCGCCGTTGATGTGGGGGATGGTGGCGACGATCGGGATGCGGGTGCTGTTGCTGCTGACGATCGATAACTCAGAGCCGCGGTATACGGTGGAGTTTTTTCCGGTGTTGATCGTCTTGGGGGCTGGCGTGGTGGCTGGGTGGAAAGTCGGACGGGGCGAAACGCGCGATGCTTCGGGCGGTAATCAGATCGAATTTCGCGGAGGAGTGTCGCCTCAGAAAGACAACTACGGAGATTCTGGCTTCGCCAGAATGACGTCATTGGTTAATCCAACGCTTACTTGCAGGGCTTGCCTTCGATTTTGAATGGAGATTTATTGACGTCTTTGTTCAGTCGCACGTTGGAGTAGGTGGCCGTCTGGGTGTCGCCGGAGGGTGAGTAGACGATCTCCTGCAGCGATACTGCGGTGGTGAGATCGGTCCAGAGCGCGACGTGCTTGATGTTGTTGCGCAGGCCCTGGTCTTTGGGGATCAGGTCGAGCTTCTCGACCTTCACCTGCTTGCCGTCGGTGTTGAGCGATTCGGGGCCGAGATCGGTGATGGTCCAGTTGGCGGCGAGCTCTTTGCCGCTGGCACCGAAGGAGAGTGCGAGCAGACTCTCGATGGTGCCCTTGCTCTTGGTGGCGGAATACGTGTCGTAGCACTTCAGGGCGGGGTTGTAGTCGCGGGCGGTGCCGTCCTTGTACTCGACCGTGCGGGCTCCTTTGCCGTTGATCTTGATCCCTACTTCGGAGGCGCCGTTTTTACGGATGGCAAAGGTGATGCCGTCCTGAAGATCGTGATCATTGACGAGCTTGGTGAATAGGTCCTTCTTAAAGGTCGCCTGCGCAGAGACAAACCGGGCGCTGCTCGCGTCGAGCGCTTTCAACGTG
Organism: Rhodanobacteraceae bacterium; assembly: GCA_025350865.1. Lineage (GTDB taxonomy): Bacteria > Acidobacteriota > Terriglobia > Terriglobales > Acidobacteriaceae > Edaphobacter. Next base: position 27,454 of record JANXWZ010000111.1, on the reverse strand, counting down.
GCATCGGGACTGCCCGGCTGTTGGGCGGTTGCAGCGGCAACGCAGAGCGGAAGAAGAATGCAGGCGATTTTCATCGAGACCTCTGAACAGTTGGATGTTTGCCGGCCGAAAAGGTCAGCGGAGGACTGTTGCGTTGTAGGCGGCGACATGGCCCTCGGCGTCCTTGACCTCTTCGTAGCTTACGAGGGTGACTTCACCGGAGATGGGTTCTACGACTTGAAGGATGGACGCGCGCCGCTGGTCGTCTGTGGAGGTGTCGCGGAGGTTGTCGGCGCGGATCTGGTAGATGAAGCGGGGACGGTCCCCGGACATGCCGGCCTCTTTGACGAGTACCTCGCTGGAGTGCTTGGCGACGGTTTCGACGGGGCGATCTTTGAAGTCAATGAAGCGGGGGCTGACGAAGAGGAAGAGCAGGATCGCCGTGACCATGACGTCGTAGTGGAAGCTGCCGCGTTCGTAGGTCCAGAAGAAGTAGCTCTTGAGCAGATTGGGCATCAGGCCCCGCCTTTCGATGACACACCCTTCGCGATCCATGCGCCAGATTGCTTGCTGATAATGGTTTCACCGTCCATGTAGGAGATCAGCGCATCCGGGATGCGGACGGTGCCGTCGGCCCGCTGATAGTTTTCGAGGATAGCGAGGTAGGTCCGGCCTACTGCCAGACCGCTGCCGTTGAGGGTGTGGAGGAACTCGGGCTTCTTTGCGCCGGGGGCTCGGTACTTGATATTGGCGCGTCGAGCCTGGAAGGCTTCGAAGTTGCTGCAGCTGGAGATCTCGCGGTAGAGACCCTGGCCGGGGAGCCAGACTTCGAGGTCGAAGGTTTTGGCGGAAGAGAAGCCCATGTCGCCGGTGCAGAGGAGCATGCGGCGGTATGGCAGGCCAAGAGTTTCGAGCACCGCTTCGGCGTGTTCGGTCAGCTTCTCGTGCTCGGCTTCGGAGTCCTGCGGGCGGCAGAATTTGACCAGCTCCACCTTCTGGAACTGGTGCTGGCGGATGAGGCCACGGACGTCCTTGCCGTAGCTGCCGGCCTCGGAGCGGAAGCAGCTTGTGTAGGCGCAGAAGCTGATGGGGAGTGAGGCGTCGTCGAGGGTTTCGTCGCGGAAGATGTTCGTGACGGGAACCTCGGCGGTGGGGATGAGCCAGTGGTCGTTCTCCTGGTAGGTGCCGGGCTCGTGCGCTCCCTTGTCGTCGCAGTGGAAGAGGTCTTCGGCAAACTTGGGTAGCTGGCCGGTGCCGAAGAGGGAGCGGCTGTTCACCATGGTGGGCGGCAGAACCTCCGTATACCCGTGCTTCTTGGTATGCAGGTCGAGCATAAAGTTGGCGAGAGCGCGTTCGAGGCGGGCTCCCTGGGCGAAGTGGATGGTGAAGCGGGAGCCGGAGATTTTGGCGGCGCGTTCGAAGTCGAGGATGCCGAGGGACTCGCCGATCTCCCAGTGGGGCTTGGCGGGGAAGTCGAATGTTGTGGGTTCGCCGACGGTTTTAACGACTACGTTGTCGTGCTCGGATTTGCCGAGGGGGACGGAGTCGTGGGGGAGATTGGGGAGCGTCTGCATGAGTTCGCGGAGGCGCTCGTCGGCGGCGGCAGCGGACTTTTCGAGGGCTTCGGAGCGGGATTTGAGGTCGCGTGTGGCGTCCATGAGGCCGGATGCATCGGCTCCGGATTTACGCAGGGCCTGAATCTCGGCGGTGAGCTTGTTGCGTTCGGCCTGCAGGGTTTCGAGCTGGGTGATGGCGGCGCGGCGCTCGCTGTCGACGGTGGTGAAGTCGACGAGCAGTGTGGCGTGGTCGCCACTGCGGGAGCGGAGTTTGGTCTCGACGAGGTCGAGGTTGTTGCGGACAAAAGCCAGATCGAGCATCGACGACCATTCTATCGTGCGTGGAAGCCAAGACGGTCGTTTGCTGGCCGCAAACGATACCCCACCCTGTCGACGATGAAACTGCCGCCGAGGATGGGGCACCCGGTAGGCTTGTGAGCTGCTTGGGTTGGCTGAACATATTGTATGTACAATTTACGGAGAGAACGATATGCCGAAGCCAAAGCTGCCAGCAGCCGATCAGGAATATGGAGTGCCAGACGCTGACAGCCCCGAGTGGACCGCCGAAAAGTTTGCCCGCTCGATTAGTTTCAATGAACTACCCGAGCACCTTCGGATCAAACTGTCTGCGATTCAAGAGGCATCCAGAATAAGGCGCGGGCTGCAGAAGGCCCCCACCAAGCAGTCGGTGACGATTCGTTTGTCGCCGGATGTGCTGACTGTGCTGCGTGGCAAAGGCCGGGGCTGGCAGACGTTAGTCGATCAGGCGTTGAGGGAAAAGTTTGTGAAGGCGAACAGCTAGTGTGGTGAGTCGGACGTTCATTGAAGAATTCGCGGTTGGAAAGGTTCGGAGATTTGAGACGGTACGGGCACCTTCGGGGTCCTTCGACTGCGTTTGACGCAAGGAGCCGCGCCAAACTTCGCTCAGGATGACAGATCGTTATGTTTAACGAATTTCCGACTCACCACACTAGGGCGACAGCCAAGGTTGAGCATCCTTTGAGAACGGCGGGTTGAATTGAGTGCCGATGTGTTCGACCCCACCTCAGTCCCGATCAAGCTGGGACACCCGGCATACCCCAGGGGCTAAAGCCCCGTTTTTAGCCGACAGCAATTGTCTAGGCTAAAGCCCAGACCTACCTAGAGGCAGCCGCTCCATACCTGCGGGACAGTTGCTCTGTTGGCTATTTAGGGCAGGTGGGGCCGTTGGGGACGTAGTCGGATTTGTTGCCGGCGAAGCAGGCGTGGATAAGGTCGTTGCCGTAGCGGGTGACGGAGGTGGGTAGCACGTCGACCTCGGGGACTTCGTTGAACTTGAAGGTGATGTGACCTTCAGGGGTGACGGTGGCGAGCAGGTAGCCGTAGACATCGGTCTGGGCGAGCAAGGTGCTGGAATGGACGGCGGGGAGGCGGTAGCGGACGGCTCCGGCAGTGCCGACAATCCAGCCGGAGAGGACCTCTTCGGGCTTGCGGCAGGATGTTGCGTAGGGCTGCTCGAGGACGAAATGGGAGTGGCTGGCGAGCACCTGAACTTCTTTCCCGCTGCGGCTGCGGAACTGGAGGAGGTCGTTGTAGACGCGGTGGCCGGTCTCGGTGGAGATGGGCGACTCGTTCATGCTGTGGCCGGCGGTTACGCTGTCGGGCAGCGCGTCGTGCATGCCGACGACGACGGTGCGGATGGCGGGATCCTGCTCGGCCTTTTTGAGGGTGGCTTCAAACCAGGTGAGCTGGGCCTTGTCGAACTCGTCGGCGGAGGCGTTGTCGACCGAGATGAAGTCGACGTTCTTCTGACGCCAGTGGTAATAGGTCTTTACGGCGTGGTCGGATGGGTTGTCGGCGAGGCGCTGTGCGCGGATGACGGGCGAGTCGAACCAGTCGGCAAACTGGGCGATGGCATCGGGGCGGGTCTTGCCGATGAGTTCGTGGTTGCCCATGACGAGGAAGACGGGCGTGTCGCCGAAAGGCGCGAGTTGCTGATCGGTAAAGTCCTGCCACGCCTGTGCCTGGTAGTCGGAGATGGTGAGCTTGCCGTGGCGGGCGGCGAGCATGTCCTGGTCGAAGTCGTAGAGGGCGCGGAAGTCGCCGAGGTGCCAGTAGAAGTCGGCCTTGTCGGCGCGGACCTTGGCGGCGATGACGGGCATGACGACGTCGCCGCAGTTGCGCGAGTCACCCGAGACGGCGAAGGTCCAGTTCTGCGCGTAGGCCGGAGCGAGGAGGCCGAGGGCCAGGGCGGCGGTGGCGATGAGTTTCATGCGGAGGCTCCTGTGAGTGTGTTGCAAGTATAAGCGCGTGGCCAGCGGGGATTATGAAGATTTTGAAAGACTCGCAGCAAGAGTTCGAACTCCTCATCTCAAACGATGAAGCCGTTTGAGATGGGCACCCGGATTTTCTGGAACTACAATCGAAGGAATGGAACAAAGTCTGAAGTCGAAGGCTCGCAAGGGTCCCGATATGCGGGTGAACATCGCCGGTGTGGAGCTTGTCTCGCCAGTTATTGCGGCCAGCGGAACCTTTGGCTATGGCGTTGAGTTTGAGGAGATCGTCTCGTTGGAGCGCATCGGCGCTTTCGTGACCAAGGGTCTGTCTAAGGAGCCGATGGCGGGCCATCCGGCGCCGCGGATTATTGAGACCGCGTCCGGGATGATGAACGCGATCGGCTTGCAGAATATGGGCGTCAAGGCCTTCGTCGAACAGAAGATGCCTCGCCTGCGACAGATTCCGGGTGCCGTGGTGATCGCCAATATCTTCGGTTTTACGATTCATGACTGCCTTGAAGTGATCAATGTGCTGAACGACGCGCCGGGGATCGCGATGTATGAGCTGAACGCGAGCTGCCCGAACACATCGCACGGCGGCATGGTGTTTGGGACCGATCCGAAGCTGCTGGACGAGTTGGTGTTTCGGACGGAGCGTGTTTCGACGCGGCCGTTGATCGTAAAACTGTCGCCGAATGTGACGTCGATCTCGCAGATGGCGAAGGTCGCGCAGGACTCCGGCGCGCAGGCTCTTTCGCTTGTGAATACGTTTCTTTCGATGGCGATCGATATCGAAACCCGCAAGCCGCGCATCGCAAATGTGACGGCGGGCTTGTCGGGGCCGGCCATCAAGCCGATCGCAGTGCGCATGGTGTACGAGGCGGCGAAGGTGGTGAAGATTCCCATCCTGGGCATGGGCGGCATTCTGCGCGCGGAGGACGCGGTGGAGTTCATGCTGGCCGGTGCAAGCGCCGTGCAGGTGGGGACCGCGAGCTATGCCGATCCAAGGGCGGTCGAGAATATTGCTGCCGGATTGAAACGGTGGTGTGCGTCCAATGATGTGGCCGAGGTGAAGAAGCTGACAGGTGGGATTGTTCTGCACTAGCGTTGTAGGATTGCTGCATGACTTTTACACGCGGCATTGCGGCAGGTTTTTTTGCGTTGGTATCGGCGTTTTCAGCCTCGGCCCAGTCGGCGCAGCAGCCTTTGCCTGCCATTCCCTACTCGCCGTCGCTCGATCTTACGAGTCTCGATAAGACCGTCGACCCTTGCACCGATTTCTACAAGTTCAGCTGCGGTGGATGGCAGAAGAACAATCCGATTCCGTCCGATCAGGCGCGGTGGAGCGTCTATGGCAAGCTGACGATCGAGAACCAGCAGTTCCTCTGGGGGATTCTGCAGGAAGATGCGGTCGCGAAGAATCGCATACCCGTGCAGCAAAAGGTGGGCGATTATTTTGCGGCCTGCATGAACACCTCGGCAATCGATGCGCTGGGTGCGAAACCGACGCAGCCCGCGCTGGCTCGGATAGACGCAATGAAGACACGGGACGCGCTGCTGAAAGCCATTGCGGGGCTGAATCATGACTATGCCGGAAGCTTCTTTTTCGGGTCCGGCGTCGGGCAGGATGACGCCGATGCGACGTCGGAGATTGTACGCGTCGGAGCGGGCGGGCTCGGCCTTCCGGATCGCGATTACTACACCAAGACCGACCCTAAGAGCGTGAAGATTCGCGAGCAGTATGTGGCTTTCGTCGCACAATTGCTTGGGTTGGCGGGCGAGTCGAACGATGCTGCCGCCGCCGATGCAAAAGCGATTCTTTCCATTGAGACGGAGCTTGCCCAGGCCTCGCTCACGCGGGTGGAACGGCGCGATCCACACAAGACCTACCACATGATGACCGTGGCCGACCTTGCGCAACTAACCCCGGCTATCGACTGGCCGGCGTATTTCAAGACTGAGGGGGCAGGCGGCGTTGCGAAACTCAACGTGTCGCAGCCTGAATTTATGAAGACGGTGCAGACGGAGTTGACCAACGAATCCGTTCCGGCGCTTCAGGCTTATCTTCGCTTCCATGCGCTGGCTTCGATGGCGCCGTATCTCTCGACGCCATTTGTGCAGGCCAATTTTGATTTCTTCTCGAAGACGCTGCGCGGAATTCCCGCGATGCCGCCACGCTGGAAGACCTGCACGCAGGGTGTCGACCGCGCGTTGGGCGAGGCGCTGGGGCAGGAGTTCGTGCGACGGACCTTCTCCGCAGACATGAAGGCGAAGACGAGCCTGATGACCCAGCAGATTGAGACGGCCATGCAGCAGGAGATCGAGGAACTGGACTGGATGAGCCCCGACACGAAGCAGGAGGCGATCCGCAAGTTGCACGCGATTCGCAACAAGATCGGTTATCCGGACAAGTGGCGCGACTACACCGCGCTTGAGGTCAAGCCGAATGATTACGCGGGAAATGCCTCGCGAGCGTATCACTTCGAGCAGGTCCGCAACTGGGGCAAGCTGGGCAAGCCGGTTGACTTGAACGAATGGGGGATGACGCCGCCGACAGTGAATGCTTACTTCAATCCGCAGATGAATGACATCAATTTCCCGGCGGGTGTGCTGCAGCCGCCGCTCTATGACGTGAAGGAAGACGATGCGCCGAACTACGGCAATACCGGCGCGACGATCGGGCACGAACTGACGCATGCGTTCGACGACCAGGGACGGCAGTTTGATGACAAGGGCAACCTGCGGGACTGGTGGACGAAGGACGATGCGAAGGGATTTGAGGATCGCATCAACTGCATTCGCGACCAGTACGCGGGGTACACGATTGTGGACGACATCCACATCAACTCCAAGCTGACCAGCGGCGAGGATGTGGCGGACCTGGGTGGGACTTTGCTGGCGTATATCGCATGGAAAAAGCAGACGGGGGGACAGGACTTGAAGGCGGTGGATGGGCTCACGCCGGATCAGCGATTCTTTGTGGGGATGGCGCAGTGGGCCTGCGAGATTGATCGGCCGGAGAACCAGCGGGTCAGCGCACTTACGGACCCACACTCGCCAGGTTTTGCGCGGATCAACGGGATCGTGTCGAATATGCCGGAGTTTCAGAAGGCGTTCAGTTGCAAGGCAGGGCAGGCTATGGTGCATGTGCCGGCTTGCAAGGTTTGGTAGTCGTGGTGGTGGTCCCACTCATCGCAAGGGCGCGATGAATGGGGCACGGATTTGTGGCTGGGAAAGACAGATACGGAGATTCTGGCTTCGCCAGAATGACGACGGCGTGGGTTTGACTGTGTGGCTTTGCCAGGGTGACGACGGTGGTGCCTAAGCGCGGATGAGGCGTGGGCACCGCTTTACGACGGCGTACTGGAGCAGAATGTAGGCATCCGTCATGCCGGCGATGTAGTCGGCTACGACGCGGGCCATGCCTTCGGTTTCGATCTCTTCAACGTAGCCGTCGGGTAGCTCGTTGGGATTGTCCATCCAGTAGTTGAAGAGCGCGGTGACGACCTCTTCGGCCTTATCGTGCTCGACTTCCAGTTCGGGGCAGGTGTAAAGGACGTCGTAGAGGTACTTCTTTTCCTGCAGCCGTTCGGATTCGACCTCCGGTGAGAAGGTTGCGACGCGGGTGCGGTGCTGGCGGATGGCTTCAAGGGAGTCGAGCGACGAGGCCGCGAGGTTGGCGCGAGTGTTGGCGATGAGATCGTCGGTGAGGATGTTCTGCATCAGTTGCAGAGCTTCGTGGAAGAGGTACTTTTCGTCAACGGTGGGGTGGATTCGCTCGACCGAATCGAAGCACCGTGACAGGATGCGGACGTGCTGGCGGACGTGCGCGATCTGTAGCAGGCCGGATTCGACGCCGTCGTCGAGGTCGGCGGTGAGGTAGGCGATCTCGTCGGCCAGGTCGATGATCTGGGCTTCGAGAGGCGGGGCCTGGTCGAGAAAGTAGATCGCAAGCTCAGGATGGGTGGTCGCACTGTAATCGCGGCTGTGCTTGATGATGCCTTCGCGAACGCCGAGAGTGAGGTTGAGGCCACGGTGCGCGGCGTAGCGCTGCTCGAAGTGCTCGACGATGCGCAGGGCGTGGATGTTGTGGTCGAAGCGCAGGCCGTGGCGCTGAAGGCAGCGGTCGAGGGCGCGCTCGCCGGCGTGGCCGAAGGGTGGGTGGCCGATGTCGTGGACCAGCGCGAGGGCCTCGGCGAGATCTTCGTTTAGGTCGAGTGCGCAGGCGACGTGGCGGGCGATCTGCGCGACCTCCATGGTGTGGGTCAGGCGGGAGCGGAAGTGGTCGGAGGCGCGGGAGGTAAAGACCTGCGTCTTGCCGGCGAGGCGGCGGAAGGCGCGGGCCTGGACGATGCGTTCGCGGTCGCGTTGGAAGGGTGTGCGGTGCGCGTGGGATGGGGCGGGGAAGGCTCGGGTGAGGAGCGGTGCGCCGGGGTCGGACTCGGAGACGGCACGGGGGTTGGGATTGGTGGGCATTCAGACTTCAGTTTAGACGAGGAGCTCGGCTTAAGCGGAGAACGCCACCTCAAACGATGGTGCTGTTTGAGATGGGGCACCCGTGAATTGGAGGTGGTCCGAAAGACAACTACGGGGATTGCGGACTTTGTCCGGAATGACGACCGAGGTGGGTATTCACTAGGACTTCTTATTGGGGGTTGTGTTCAGCTTGGCCAGCTTGATGCGGGCGTCGTCGAGCTTGCGTTTTACTTTGGCGACGTCGGCGGGGTCGGCGTCGGCGGGCAGGGTGTGGGCATACTCGGTCATCGAGCGCTCCCACTGCGCGACGGCGAGTTGCAGCCGGTTGGTCTTTTCGTACACCTCGCCAAGGTGGTCGTGGATGCTGGCGTCGGTGGAGGTGCGTTCGATTGCTTTGCGGAGATTATCTTCAGCCGGGCCGTACTGACCCATCTTGAAGTAGACCCAGCCTAACGAGTCAAGGAACGCTCCATTCTGCGGATCGAGCTCGACTGCCTTCTGGATCATCTTCAACGCTTCGGGAAGATTGACGCTACGGTCGGCGTACATGTAGCCGAGGTCGTTGAGGACGGTCGCGTTATTGGGGTCGATGGCGAGGGCCTTGCGGTACTCGGCTTCGGCCAGATCGTACTGCTTGTCGTGGTCGTAGACCGTGGCGCGCAGCAAGTTAACATACATCTTGTCCTCGGGCTTGGAGGAGAGGGCGTCAGCCTTGTCGAGGTAGGACTTTGCCTCCTCGGAGCGGTGCAGGCGGAGCTCGATGTTCGAGAGGGCGATGAGCGTCTCGCGATCCTCTGAAGACGGCGTGGCGACCGAACCCTTCAACTGCTTTTTGGTGAGGGCGAGGCCTTCTTCTGCCTGGCCAGTATCGGCGAGCTGGAAGGCATACATCAACTGCACGCCGCGGTCATTAGGGAGCGCCTTGGCGGCATCGGCTGCCGCAGCCACAGCTTCCTTCCAGAGGTGCGCATCGCGGTAGGCTTCCACTTCTCCGTTGTAGCCGCGCAGGGTGTAGTCGCCGCCCAGCGCGGTCATCTGCTTGTAGGCTTCGGCTGCTTCGGCCGACTTGTTCTCCTCGCGGTAGACGACGCCGAGGCGGTCGAGAAAGATGGCACGGTTGTTCTTTTCGGGCTCGCTGTACTCGCCGTTGGCATGCTTGGTCTGGGCGAGGACGGCGATCAAGGCCTGCTCGGCCTCGTGATATTTACCCAGCGAGTCGTACAGAACGGCCTCATTGAAGGAGAGCTCGGGGTTCTCCTGGCCGGCGTTGGACTTGATGGCTTTCTCCAAGGTTACGAGAGCATCGTCGTAGTGGCCCTGGCGGCGCTGGATCTCGGAGACCTTGAGCTGCGATTCGACGTCGGTGGGGTCGATGACGGTGAGCTGCCGGTAGATCGGCAGGGCCTGATCGAACTGGTTATCGGCCAACAGCGCTGTGGCGAGGGCCTTCATGGTGTCGGTGTTATCTGGCTCCTCGTCGAGCGCAGCCTTGTAGGCGGCGATGGCCTGCTTCGGCTTCTTGAGCTGATCGTAGCTGGCACCGAGGGCGAAACTGATGCGCGGACTGCGGTCGAATTCCGGGATTCCGGAGAGCGCGTCGACGGCCTGCTGCGGCTCGCCCTGCTCACTGTAGAGGCGAGCGATGTTGAGCACGGCGTCTTCGGAGTTCGAGTCGAGGCTTTGGGCGATCTTGAATTCCTGCTCGGCCTTGGCACTGTCGTGGTTCAGGCCGTAAAGCTGCCCGAGCAGCAGATGGGTTTCGAGATCCTTGGGCTTCAGGCGAGCGAGGGTCTGGTACTCGCTTACCGCGAGTTGCAGCATCTGGACGGAGCCCGCGCCCTGCATGTCGCCGAGCGAGCGGAGGTAAACCTTGCCGAGCAGGGTGTGGGCGTCGATGTCGTCGGGATTCTTCTTGACCTGCTCCTGGGCGGCGGTGACGGCGTCTTTAATGCGGCCGATCTTGAAGTAAAGGTCGGCGAGGCCGTCCTGCAGGAACTGGGAGGTGGGGTCGGCGTTGAGGGCCAGCTTGTACTCTTCCACGGCCTGAGCGGCGTAGTCGGGCCGACCATTGGCGATCGCCAACTCTTCGTACAAGTGCGCGAGGCTATTATGATAGTAGGCCGAAGAGCGATCAGGGGCGGCGTTGGGATCGGGCGGCTTGGGGCGATTCTTGAGGGTCGCCTGAGAGAAGGCGGCGGGCGCGACGAGTAACAGGATTGCGGAGAGGAAGGGGCGGGCCTTGAAGGCGGATGTGCGCAATGTCATGTTCAGTGGTCCCTCTGCCGAAGTGCGCTCAACCGCGAGCGAATCGATGGTCGTACACCGTTAGACGACCGGTCCATGCGAATGGATGCGGTCTGCTGGAAGTGTACATAAAGACAGGGACGATGGGGTAGGGTGCAGGGAATAGAGACGCAAAAAGCAGATTCCTCCGCTTTTCGCGGAATGACAACAAAAAATGGAGATCGGAAACTTAGCCGTGTCGGAAGTGGCGAACTCCAGTGAAGACCATCGCGATGTTGAGCCGGTTGGCGGCGTCGATGACCTCGTTGTCGCGTACCGAGCCGCCGGGCTGGATGACGGCGGTCGCGCCAGCCTGGGCGACGACTTCGAGGCCGTCCGGGAAGGGGAAAAAGGCGTCCGAGGCCGCGACACACCCGGCGAGCGGCAGGACGGCCTTCATGGCGCCGAAGCGGGCGGCGTCGACGCGGGACATCTGGCCGGCGCCAATGCCGACGGTCTGGCCGTGGCCTTCATAGAAGCGGGCGTAGACGATCGCGTTTGATTTGACGTGTTTGCAGATCGTCCAGGAAAACAGGAGCGCGCGCATTTCCTCCGGAGTAGGTTTGCGGGTGGTCGCGACGGCCAGCTCGGATTCAAGGACTTTGCGACGGTCGGCGGTCTGGACGAGCATGCCGCCGGAGATCTGCTTCAGGACGCGCGGGGTGTTGGCTGGCGTGATCTGAATGAGGCGAAGATTCTTCTTTTTGCCGAAGCGTTCGAGGGCGTCCGCGGTGAAGCTGGGGGCGACGATGGCCTCGACGAAGAGCTTGGCGATCTCCTCGGCGGCGGGGCCGTCGACCTCGCGGTTGATGCCGATGACGCCGCCGAAGGCTGAGATTGGGTCAGCAGCGAGGGCTCTCGAGTAGGCATCAAGGACTGATGCACCGGTGGATGCACCGCAGGGGTTGGTGTGCTTGATGATGACGACTGCGGGTTCGTCGAACTCGGAGACGAGCTCCCAACAGGCGTCGAGGTCGACGAGGTTGTTGTAAGAGAGCTCTTTGCCTTGCAACTGTTTGGCGGCCGCGACGCCGGTTCCGGTTCCGTCTGTATAAAGGGCGGCCTGCTGGTGGGGGTTTTCGCCGTAGCGGAGGATGGCAGATTGGGGCTGGATGATGCGTAGGGTCTGAGGGAGTGAGGCGGTGTCGAAGACGGCTGGGGAGTGCGGATCGTACAAAGAAGAAGCAGGTCCTCCGCCTTCGGCGAAGGATGACAAGTCTTTTTCAACTTTGAAATTGGTGAGGGTTTCGAGAGTGGAGGCGATGGCGGCGTCGTAGGCGGCGGTGACGGCGAAGGCTTGTTTGGCGAGGCACCAGCGTGTTTCGTGGGAGAGGCTGCCGGCGTTGGCGGCGAGTTCGTCGGTGAGGGCGGTGTAGTCGGCGACCGAGGTGACAATGGCTACGTCTTCAAAGTTCTTGGCGGCGCTGCGGACCATGGAGGGGCCGCCGATGTCGATGTTTTCGATGATCTCGGCCTGCGAGACGCCAGGCTTAAGCGCGGTCTTCTCGAAGGCGTAGAGGTTCACGATAACGATGTCGATGGGCTGGATCTCGTGCGCTTCGACAGCGGCGACATGCGAGGGATTGTCGCGGATGTGGAGGATTCCGCCGTGGACCTTGGGGTGGAGCGTCTTGACGCGGCCATCGAGCATCTCGGGGAAGCCGGTGAGGTCGGAGATGTCGCGGACATCGAGGCCGGCATCGCGGAGCGCCTTGGCGGTACCGCCGGTGGAGACAAGTTCGACGCCGTGGGAGGCGAGGGCCTGGGCGAAGGGGATGAGGCCGGATTTATCGGTGACGGAGAGGAGGGCGCGGCGGATGGGCTTGAGGCCGGTAAGGTTTTCGGTGTTCACGGATACAAGTTTAGCGGAGGGAGGGGAGTGCAAAAACGGAGAACAAGAACAACAGCCGATTTGAGAGCTGACAGCTTTTCAGCTTAGAGCTATGAGCTAAAGGCGAAGGACCCATGCGTTGGTGTTGGGGATGGGTTGCCAGAGGCCGGGGATTGGTGGGGTGTCGGCAGTGGGGACGACGACGGCGACGGCGCCTTGTTCGCGGAAGAGGCGGAGGACTTCCTGTTGGATGGCGGAGTCGGTCCAGAAGGCGTTGAAGTCCCGCGGCTGGCTTTCGGGTTTGAAGGCATCGTTGCCGATGTCCGCGACGATGTGGAGATCGGCGGCGTAGGCCCAGGTGCATCGGATGTTGTTGCCGATGGTGACGGTGGCGACCTTATCTCCGGGGCGAAGGCCGGATTGGGTGAGGTAGGTCGCGATCGTCCACTGGCCGCCGGAGAGCATGTCCGTATGGTGCGCGGCGCGGAGGGCGGATGGGCGGAACTGAAGGGTCAGGTCGGCGGCGGTTCCGGTGAGGATGAGTAGCAGGATGACGTTGCGGAAACGCGGAGTGTCGACGGCGAGGAAGAGAGTCAGCGCGAGGATTGTGAGGAAGCGGCGATGTAGCGGGCTTGGAGGTGAACCTGCAGGTAAAGGGCGATCCCGAGGAGTGAGGGGACGTACAGGGGCCAGAGTCTGCGTTCCACCCATCGCAAAGGCCGCGATGGATGGGGCACGGAAGCGGTGTAGGTGAGTAAAGCAAAGGCAAGGATTAGCCCGAGCGTGAAGGGCCAGTTTTCGTGGAGAATCTTTTCCAATTCGTGGAGATTGACGGCGATGGCGCGGATGGCGTTGCGCGGTGAGATGAAGTCGCGGTAGCCGTCGTACCAGTAGAGGAGGTTGTATTGCGGCGGGTAGGTGACGCGGAGGGGCTCGCCAAAGCCGAAGACGGCTGGGTTCTCGCGCAGCAGGTGGACGGGGGTAATCGGCGTACCGAGCTGGGGAGGTCCCCCTTGCCAGCCCATCCAGTGCGGAAGCTGATTGACGTGGTACGCGTAGTTGAGCGGGCCGGATTCGCGGAAGCTAAGGCGGCCTAACGACCACGAAAGCGCAGCTCCGTACGCGATCACAAAGACGAGAAACACAGGCGACAGCAGCAGCACGGGGCGGCGTGGACGTCTGCCTCGCAGGACCAAAAGAGCCGTTGCAATGACGATCACGGCGAGTGGCAGGAAGATCGCCTTGACGATAAAGCCAATGCCCAGCGTAACGGCCAGCGCGACTGTGGTTGAGGTACGGGGCCGCTTCAGCAGGTGCAGCAAGAGTGCCGATGCGGCGAAGAAGAGGCAGGCCACTAGCTGGTCGGGTCCAATGCTGGAGACGCGACCGTAGCCGACCTCCGCAACCAGAAACACACAGGCGGCGATGGTGAGGAGGAACGGTGAAACGCTCGGAGCGGCCTCGGACCTTGGCGGAACGAATTGAACGGCGGTGCGCAGGAACCACAGGAACGCCAGCCAAGTGGCGAGGCAGATGACCATGTTCAGTGCGAAGACGGCGATGAGTTCGCCATGGATGCCAGATGGAAAGATGGGCCGGACAGCGGCGAGCAGCAGCGGGTAGCCGAGGCTCCACAGCGGATTGAGCGCGGCCTTCCAATTGCCGAGGCGAATCATGTTGGTGACATCGAGGTACGAGATGTCGTCGCCGAATAGCTCGGGCCGTCCGAACCAGCCTTCGAGCGCCGCGCAGCCAAGCACGACTGCCGTGAGCAGCAGGTGCAGAGGCAGATGGGGCTGGCTCGCGCGTCGATCGGGCATACGGAAGGATAGCAATGGAAATGCCCGGCTCAGCCCAGTCGAACGCTACGCGCGTCGTGGGGTAGCCAGATTTGCACTGACCACCTTCCCATTCATCATTCATTTGCAATTCGTTAACTTTCCATTCATATTCCATGCCCACACTCGAACCATCGGATAAGACTAGCCGGGCCCTGACAGACGCGTGTGCGTTGAGTGCTGATGCAGCGCGCAGGGGATTATTCCGGAGCGATTTTACTTACCGAGCAGCTTCCAACTATTTCCGGAGTTTGTCCGGCCAATAAATCAATGAATCAAAAGGAAATCAACGTGAACGCACTTGCATCAGGGATGGCCATGGGTTCGAACAGACTGCGGTGGACGGTAAGACTCGCAGTAGTGACGATATTGTTTCTGGTGTCGGCAGTAACTCTGCTGGCTCAGAGCGGCGGCGTCGTGCAGGGAACAATCACCGACGTCAAGGGTGGCTTGATCGACGGCGCTTTGGTCACGCTGACCAACAGCAGCACTGGCAAGAAGGCGACGACGACCGCCGATGCGCAGGGTCACTTCTCGATGACCAACGTTGCTGCTGGCACCTACAACGTTGAAGCCTCCGCGACTGGCTTTGAGATTGCGACGCGGAAGGCTTTAACGGTATCAGCGGATAAGGCGGACACGCTTACGCTGACACTTCCGGTTCAGGGCGCGACGGACGAAATTTCGGTTGACGCGAACGAGACTCACTCGATCGCTGCTGCGCTGGCTCCGATGGATGCTCTGCTGGATGAGCGTTCGGCACGCACGGAAATCACGCAGGGATTCATCGCCAACTACCTGTCTCCCATCGCCGACTACGGCGAGACGATTCAGATGACGCCGGGCGCGTTTACGACCAACGGCAATGGCGTTGGACTCGGCCAGAGCAAGTCGTACTTCCGCGGCTTCTCGGATGGCAGCTACGACATCGACTTCGACGGTCTGCCGTTCTACGACACCAACTCCCCAACGCACCACTCGTGGGCATTCTTCCCGTCGCAGTGGCTGGGCGGAGTCGACTTCGACCGCAGCCCCGGCACAGCCTCGACCACTGGCCCCACGCCGTTCGGCGGCTCGATCCACCTTCTCTCACGTGAGCTTTCTCCGCTGCAGAACCTGCGCGGCGGGGTATCTTACGGCTCGTTCAATACGATCCTCGGCGACATTCAGTATGATTCGGGCGCACTCGGAAAAGCACGCAAATTCTTTGTGTTTGCGGATGGGCAGCACATGCAGTCGGACGGCTACCAGACCTATAACATCCAGCAGCGCAACGCCGGTTCGATCAAGATGCAATACAAGTTCTCCGACAAGACCGTCCTTACCGGGTTCGCCGGTGTGGTCTGGGTAGATGCGAATACCCCGAACTTCAATGCGACTCGCTGCCAGCTCTTCGGCGTCCAGACCGGTTACGCCTGCAAGACTGGTACCGGCGCATTCCAGGTCGATTCACCTTACACGGGCGCGGGCGGAAATTTCTACTTGGCTCCGCCATCGGATATTTACAGCGGGCTCAGTGTCTTGTACAACCGGTATCACATTCCGACGGACTTCGAGTATGTCGGGTTCAAGACGGTTCTGCCGGGCAACGTCGCGTTCGAGTTCAAACCTTACACCTACAACTACGACAACGCCGAGGTGTATTCCAACACGGTGCCGATCACGGAAAACACTTCGCTTCCCGGTATGATCACCGTCGGAACCGGAGCGACCGCGAAGAACTACTACCAGGGCGTTCAGATTATTCCTTGCAACGGCACGACGCCGGCAGCCGGCTCGACCACGGCTCCTTCAAGCGCTCCCTGCGGCGTTGACAAGTACAACAGCTATCGCAAGTACGGCGAGACGCTTACCTTCTCCAAGGTGACCCGGCCTGTGATTGCTCGGGCTGGCTTCTGGTATGAGTGGGCTCGCACCAACCGCCACCAGTTCCCGGCAGACCCGCTCCAGGACTACCGTGACGTTGGCCTGCCGAACTTCAGCGAATTCTTCTGGACCAACACTTACCAGCCGTATGCCGAGTTGGAATTCCACCCGGTGAAGAAGTTGACTGTGGTTGCCGGTACGAAATTTGCCTACACGACGATCGATACCAAGCAGCTTCCGGACAACGGCAAGACCATCGGCAACCTCTGCATGCAGCCGGTTGCGGGCGTGCCGTGCGTTCAGTCCGCGTTCATCACGAACCATGGCAGCTTCCCGGCGTGGTTGCCGTCTATCGATGGCAACTATCGCATTCGCAGCAACTGGTCGGCTTATGCCCAGTTGTCGACGGGTTCGATCGTGCCGCCGAGCAACGTCTACGACTACAACCAGACCATCAGCCCGACCAACCTGACTCCAGTGATCCAGACCCCTGTGAAGCAGCAGCGTTCGACGACGTACCAGTTCGGTACGGTCGCCAAGCTGAAGCGCGTCACGCTGGACATGGACTACTACCATGTGAAGTTCCAGAACAGCTACACGCAGAGCCAGGTCATTGATCCTGTGGTCTTCTACCTTCAGCCGGGTTCGGTCAGCCAGGGTTTTGAGGCCGAGACCAACGTTTCATTCGGCCACGGCCTGAGCGCTTACTTCAACGCGACGGTGGGCCGGGCGTACTATCGCGGAACACAGGCTGTCTCCTGCACCGCTGTCGCCGGTACGGTCTGCAACGCTTCCACCCCCCAGTTGATCCAGACCGTTCCGAATGGCCAATGGGTTGCCAACACTCCCGAGGACACGGAAGCGGGCGGCGTCACCTACGCGAACCACGGGTTCGACGTCGGTTTCCTCACGAAGCGTGTCGGAACGTTGCGTCAGGATGACGGCAAGTACCACAACCAGGGCCAGGTCGATGCGTTCAACGTGGCCAACATGTTCATGAACTACACGATCCGGTCCGGCTCGCTGTTTGACCAGACCAAGATCAAGCTGAGCCTGAACAACCTGCTCGACAACCACCAGGCCACTGGCCTTGGGTTGAAGGGCGCGACGTTCACGCAGACGGTTCTGGCGAATGGCGCAAGCTATGTCGATCAGTTCACTACGTCGGCACCGGCAGCGTTGAGCGGACTGGACCAACTGAACCTCTTGCCCGGTCGCAGCGTCACGATCTCGGTGACGTTCGGATTGTCGCCAAAGCGGTAGTCGAAGACAGCAGCACCCGGACCATCCGTGCAGGACTCGAAATTCAACGAGTTCTGCACGGTTTTCGTTTGGGCTCCAATGATTCGTTGGTTGTAGAAGGGATGTCCGGTTTCGTTGCACTTTTTTGCTAGACTTGAGCTATCTACCTGGCAAGGGACGATCCACGCAGCAAAAGGGATGAGGGTTAGGATGTCGATGAAACGGAAGCGCGTGATGCTGAGTGGGTTGGTCGTTTTGTTGGCCTTGTCAGCAGGTTGCGCCTTGTCGCAGACCCCTTCGACGCCGCCGGCACAGGCTCCCGGCTATGTCGATCCGATGCTGCAGCCGCCGCCACGGGTACAGACTCCAGACACGACACAGGCACCGACGGCCGCACCTCCTCCTGCCTCGGCCCCTCCAGCTGCGATGCCGCCTCCGGTCAAGGCCTCCAAGAAGAAGGGTAAGCAGGCTGCCCAGAAATCTGCACCTTTGCCGAAGCCACAAGACTTACCTGGTGCCAGTGCGCCAACGGTAGTGGCTCCAGTTCCCACTCCCGCTTCGCCGGGAGCGGCAACAGACGTTTCCAATCCTGCCGACGCTGCTGTTCCAACTCCGGTCGCCACGGAGGCTGGACAGGGGGCGTCAAAGAAGCCGGTGCAGGCTAAAAAGGGAAAGCCGACCTACACTGGTCCTAAAGACATTATTGAGCTGCCTCCCACCCCTATGCTGGACCAGGAGGGCAGACAGCGTCTCGACGCTTCCGGTGCCCCGATGTCCAATCCCGCGGTGAAACAGCAGCGTGATAAGAAGGGGCATCCGCTGTTTGATGACCAGGGCAAGCCAGTCTTCCAGACCGCCACAGATCAGGGTTATGACGACAAGGGAAAGAAAATCAAGGCCAAGAAAGAGAAGGCTGCAAAGACGGTCCCGGTGAATATCACCAAGGGCACGCTGACGGTCGACGGGCTGATTGGGAAGGCTGCGCTGAACTACGAGATCAAGGAATTCAAGTTCGTCTATCTCTACGCGCCGTGGATCGGAACTGTGATCGTTTCAAACCGTACCTTTCCCGGAGCGAAGGAACAGGCAAAGGCGTTCGACCAGCACACACTGACGGTGACGGTAGAAGACCATCAGTTCCAGGTGTATTCGGAGAAGTTGATCCTGGGCAAGAAGCCCGAGGCGGCCTTCGTAGCGGTGGATCGAGACTTTAAGTTGGATACGAAGTACCCGGCGATGGGCTACGGAAAGCTGCTGCAGGCGCCGTACGGCTGGCCGGGCGCCAAGGCGAGTCCGGAGTCCAAAGCTTATGTAAAGCCTCCGCCGCTGCCGCCGGATCTTCGTCCAATTGCGTTGCTGCCGGCGTGTCCGGAGGGACAGGTTCGCCCGCCGACGCCACCCGCCAAGTCCGGGGCTCAGCCTGCCCCTCTGCCGTGTGTTGCGGTGGAGGGTGCGAAGCTGACTGATGCCCCCGCAGTGGAGGGCATTGCTCCGGCTGCTGAAGCTCCCGCCGCCCTGGCCGCACCTGCCCCGCCGCCGGTTCCCCCACCGCTTAGCTAAAGAATAAGATGTCCGGGCCTTCGACTATTTGGCTTGCGAGACCGTCAACAGCTTCATAGCTTAAAGATTAAAACTGGAGTCTTTGACATGCCTAGGCACGGCTGGACGGCGGCGATTGCATTTCTGCTTGCAGCATTTTCAGTTGCGGCGTCTGCGCAGGGAAATTACGAGATTCAGGTGTACGGCGCGGAGACGGTAGCTCCTAAGTCTTTGATGGTGGAGGTCCACTCGAACTTCACGCCTACAGGCCAGAAGTACATTATCGATGGGGTCAGGCCGACCAATCACCAGGAGCACGAGACCCTGGAGTTGACCGCCGGCATCAACGACTGGGCCGAGGTTGGGTTTTACGTCTTCACCAGTGAGCAGGCCGGATACGGCATCTCCTGGGTGGGAGACCACATTCGGCCGCGAGTTCGCGCCCCCGAGAAATGGCACTGGCCGGTTGGTGTGAGCATCTCCACCGAGTTCGGCTACCAGCGTGCCGTATATTCGCCCGACACATGGACGTGGGAGATTCGGCCGATCATCGACAAGACAGCGGGGCGCTGGTATTTTGCGTTCAACCCAGCGTTGGAGAAAAGCTTCAATGGCCCGAGCACGAACAGTGGCTACAGCTTTGCGCCCGGCGTCAAAGTTGGCTACGACTTTAGCAAGAAGATCAACGCTGGGCTGGAGTATTACGCCGACTATGGTCAGCTTTGGCACTTCGACTCACTTCACGATCAGTCGCAGCAGATTTTTGCGGTGACGGATTTGAACCTGTCGCCAGAGTGGGAGATCAACTTCGGCGTTGGCGTGGGACCGACCGCGGGGACTGACCACTTGATTGTGAAGGGTATCGTGGGACGGCGCTTCAACTGGGGTGGCAAGAAAGAAGCGAAGTAGGCAATTACTACACGTGGTAGTTGGCGGAAGGTGCAATTTTGTTACCAAAGAGACCTATTCGCGCGGGTTTTGGACGTATAGTATGGCAGGGAAATCGCACCTAAATCCAACCGAATATCCGCGCGTTTCAAGTTGAAACATGCATTTCTGGCTAGTTGTGCATTCTTAGTCTTTCTACGGTCGCGGGTAGAGAAACGGTCATGAAAAATATACGAGCATTTTCCCTTCCTGCCTTCCTGCTCTTCTCTGCGCTTTGCCTGACAGTTCCGGCTATTGCGCAGTCAGGAGCAGGCCTCAACCCTATATCTCCGGTTCCGAATCCATGCCCACGGTTTAAGCCTGGGGCCATCATTCGCAATCCCCCTGCATTGTTCAGCAGCAATGGCGTTTTGAAGGTCAAATTTACGTATCAGACCACTACTGATGCTGCCGGACGGGCTCTGTTCTGCTACATGACTCCGGAGGGACTTGAGAATCCGACGCTGCACCTGAGCCCAGGCGACCGCCTGACAATCACGATCACGAACAATACGCCTGCCGGAACGAACCCGATGGCGATCTCCGGCCCGAACTGCGGCACGAGCACCATGGACAGTTCCTCGGTGAACATTCACTTTCATGGCACGAACGTGTCGCCCACCTGCGGCCAGGATGAAGTGATCAAGACCACCATCAACGCGGGCCAGACGTTCCAATACAACATCTTTTTCCCGGCCAATGAACCTCCGGGGTTGTACTGGTATCACCCGCACATCCACGGTCAAGCCGAAGGCGCACTGCTGGGCGGTGCCTCTGGTGCGATCGTGGTAGACGGGGTGCAGAACGTCAAGCTGAACGTCGCCGGTTTGAAGGAGCGAATTCTTGTGATTCGCGATCAGCTGCAGGTGCAGGGGCTGCATGAGGGCCCGGGCTCATGCGTCAACGATGTTCCCTATCAGGATTTGACCATCAACAACATCCCGGTAGATTCCTACCAGGCACCCGCGGGCGGCCCGGTAAAGTTCACCCCGGCGGTGTTGCAGATGGTGACGAACGACTGGGAGCTGATGCGTGTGGTCAACTCGTCGGCCGATTCGATTCTGGACCTGATCGTGCGGTACGACGGTGTGGTGCAGAACCTGATCCTGGTTGCGATCGACGGCGTGCCGATCAACTCGCAGGATGGGACTGCGCCCAGCTCCCTTCAGGCGACGACGCACTTCCGTCTGCCACCTGCGTCGAGAGTGGAATTTCTGCTGCATGCGCCGACCGCATCGGTAAAGAGCGCGCAGTTGGCGACCTTGCCGATCAATACGGGAGTTACTGGAGACTGCGATCCGTGGCGGCCAATCGCGGTGATTCAGCCGGTTGCGACCCTGACCGCAGACGCGCTGGGAACCGACGGCATTCTTCCTGCTGCCACGCGCGTCAGCACGACATCAAATCGGTTTGCCGGCCTTGCCGCCGCGCCTGTGGCTGCGCAGAGGCTGGTCTACTTCGACGAGAACGCTGACCAGAGCGAGTTTTACATGGTGGTTGCGGGACAGCCCGCAGCGGTCTTCGATCCCAACGCAGCACCCGCAGTGGTGGCCACGCAAGGCACCACCGAGGAGTGGGTCGTGCAGAATCACGCCCTCGAGAATCACGAGTTCCACTTCCACCAGGTGCATTTTCTGGTGGAGAATCAAGCCAACTTCGAGATCAACGGGCAGATGCAGGCTCCGTGGATCAACGGGCAGTATCTGGACATGATTGAGGTTCCGGCTTGGGACGGAGACCCAACCCATCCGTATCCGTCGGTCAAGGTGAAGATCGATTTCCGCGGCCCGGATGTTGGGACGTTCGTGTTCCATTGCCACATCCTGGGGCATGAGGACCTGGGCATGATGAATATCATCCAGGTCGTCAACCGGCCGGGTGTCGGCACGCTCGAGAAGCCGGCAGTGGGCTCAGGCAAGGCAGCACCGGCAACCGCCCAGGACGCGACTCCGCCCACCAAGGGCAAGATGACGATGAGTGGAAGCATGGCTGGGATGAATATGGACATGCGCCAGTAAGGGCGGTCGCACTAACCTTGCACGGAATCCGGCCCGCCATAGAACGATAATGGCGGGCCGGATCGTTTTAAAGCTCGCGTCGAAGCGGCATTTCCTGTTTTCAGGGGCGTTAAGGTACTGTTCTAACAACACACAGAAATCTGGGACCAGCAGGAAAGGTGAAGGCCGCTTCCATCGCGGCGCACCTCTATCGGCCTACTCGCCGATGGAACGGAGACTTTGCATGAGACGCAGAGGTTTGGTACGGGCAATGGTGCTCGCGCTGCTGGTGGCGGTTGGCGGCAGGTTTGCGTGTGCGCAGCCGGGTGTCGATTGGGTCGGCATGACCATGGGCAAGTTCGATACTCCGGAGACCGCCCAGTACGCGCACGTGACGCTGGTTCGCACCGCAGGCTCGCGGCTTGGCGGCATGTGGGGCGCGTACACGCTGGTGGGGGCCATTGAGGATTCGCATATTGACTTCACGCTGACGGATGCGAACGGCGCAGAGGTTGGATTTCTGCGCGGGACCATCGGCAACGATATGTTCTCGGGCATCGGAACCATCGTGCCCGCGCCGCGACCAGGGTCCACGGCGCTGCAGCCGCAGGTGGAGGTCAAGTGGACGCTGACGCGCGGGGCGGTTCCGCCGTCGGCACCGAAGACCTACACCTACGAGCCGGTGAGTTACTACGGCGTTTACACCGCCAAGGAGCCGCCGGTGCTGCATATTTTTCCCGGCGACACGGTGAACACGCGCACGATGGATGCCGCGCGGGACGCAAACATTCCACGTCACGGAAATGGCGCCGACGTGAATGTAGGGCCGTTCTATGTGGAGGGCGCGCTACCCGGCGACACTCTGGTGGTGAAGCTGCTGAAGGTAAAGCCGAACAAAGTGGCGGGGCGGCAGGGGAGCCGCTTCAATCAATACGCCGTAACGCAGGCTTATCAGCTGGCGGCAAAATACGATCCCAGCTTCAACGGGACGTGGATCCAGGACGTCGAAAAGGGAACGGCGACGCTGCCGGCCACGCTTGGTCTTCCGCACCTGACGATTCCTCTGAAGCCAATGCTGGGCTGCATTTCGGTTGCTCCTGCAGGGAACGAGCAGTATCGCGGAACTGATCTGGGACCGTATGGCGGCAACCTGGATTAGAACGACAACGTGGCCGGTACGACGCTGTACTTCCCCGTGTTTCAGCCCGGAGCGCTGCTGGGGATGGGCGACGCTCATGGAGCGATGGGGGACGGGGAAGTGGTAGGGACGGGGCTTGAGACTTCCGTCGATGTGACCTTCACGGTCAACGTGATCAAGGGCTATCGCACACCGCAGGTTCGAGCAGAGACGGACGACTACCTGATCTCGTTTGACGTGTCGGGATCGGTGCCGGAATCTATTCAACTCGCGACGACACAACTGGCGGAGTGGATGAAGAAGGATTACAAGCTGAACGACAGCGAGGTGGCCCTGCTGTTCGGCGATGTGCTGAAGTACGACATTACGGAGCTTGTGGACCCGCACTTCAACGTGGCGACGATGGTCCCGAAGGAGACAATCGCTATGTTGAACCAGTAGGCGATTTACCGGTTTTCGCGGCGAATACTGAGATTCTGGCTGCGCCAGAATGACGACTTTTCAACGGAACGGAGTTGGCAATGGTTAAGGGTTGGTTGGTGGCGGCGGTTCTGGCAATTTCACTGGCAAGCTGCGGGTTGGCGGCTGCGGCGACGGTGGCTGGCGACTGGGCAGCCGAAATTGTGAGCGCGCAGGGTGAGCCGCAGTTCGCGCATGTGGTGTTGAAGATCGCAGGGACGAAGGTGACGGGGACGTGGGGGCGTCGACCGTCGAAGGCACAGTCGCGGGCGACAAGCTTGATGCGCAGTAGAAGGATGCGGACGGCAAGATTGAAGGATCATTCTCTGGAACGCTTGCCTACGATAAAGTAGCGGGGACGGGGACCTTCCCCGCGCCGCGTGGGCGTGGGGGCTTCGGCGGAGGACGACCTGCGGCTCCGGCTGCGACGAGCTTCACCCTCACGCGCCCAGCGGTGGCTCCGGCTTCGCCGCGCAGCTTGAAGTTTGAGCCGACGGCGCTGTTTCCAACCTATGCCGCGACTAACAAGCCGGCGCTGACGATCTTTCCCGGCGATGTGGTGCACACGTCTACTCCGGATGCCGGTGGTGTGGATGCCAAGGGCGAGCACTTCGGCGGGGTCGACGCGAACATCGGGCCGTTCTATGTAGAGGGTGCGCTGCCCGGCGATACGCTTGCGGTCCATCTGCTGAAGCTGCGGACGAACCGCTCGACGGCTCGGCAGGGGACTCGGCTGAATGCGAATACGGTGTCGGCGGCGTATCTGGTCAGCGCGAAGTACGATCCTGCGGTGACTGGCGAATGGACACTGCTGCCGGAAAAGGGGATTGCGGTTCCGACGTATCCGAGCGCGCACATGAAAAATTACAGTGTGCCCTTGCGGCCGATGCTGGGCTGCATCTCGGTTGCGCCGAATGGCTATGAGCAGTTTCGCGGCGCGGATCTGGGGGCATATGGCGGCAACCTCGATTACAACGAGAATGTCGAGGGGACGACGGTGCTGATGCCGGTGTTTGATCGCGGCGCTCTGCTCGGAATGTACGACGGGCATGTGGCCATAGGCGATGGCGAGGTGACAGGCAGTGCGCTCGAGACGTCGCTCGACGTTGATTTTTCGGTTGAGATTTTTCGCGGGGATTCAAGCGGCATGGTGCGTGCCGAGACCAAGGATTACCTGGTCGCGTTTGGAGTGAGCGGGTCGGTGCCGGATTCGATCCAGATCGCGACTTCGCAATTGGCGACGTGGATCAAGAAGAAGTACAGCCTGAACGACAGCGAAGTGGCGATTCTGCTTGCGGCGACGCTGAAGTACGACGTGACGGAGTTGGTCGACTCGCAGTATGACGTGGTGGCGAAGGTGCCGAAGAGTGTGCTGGCGGGGATGAAATAGTTTGCTCCGACAACAATAGGACTTGCGCAAGGTGGCACTGTTTGAAGAGACTAGGGTTCCTATGCGTAAGTATTCGTTGTGGCTCTATCTAGTAGTGCTCGGCCTCGTTCCGCTGGTTGCGAGCAGTCAGCGAAGCCCGGTCGATTTTGTCAATGAGATGATCGGCACGGCGAACGAGGGACAGACCTTTCCCGCGACCGGGCCTCCGTTCGCCATGACGCAGTGGACCCCGCAGACGCGCGAGGGCAACGTCAAGTGTGTCAGCCCGTATTACTTTGCCGACACGCGGATCCAGGGATTTCGCGGCAGCCACTTCATGAGCGGGTCCTGTACGCAGGACTACGGCAGCCTTACGATTATGCCGGAGAGCGGCGACATTAAGCTGGGCTCGGCAGAGCGGTCGGTGGCGTTCAGCCATGGCACGGAGAAGGCTACGCCTTACAAATACTCTGTCAGCCTTCCGGATTCAGGGATCGACGCCGAGATGACCGGTACGACCCGAGCCGGCATCATGCGCTTCCGTTTCAACAACGCTGGTAAGTCCTGGATTCTGGTCGAATGCAATTCGCGCAAGGATGAGGGATCAGTCGAGATCGACGAGAAGGCCAATGAAATCATCGTGGTCGATCCGGCACGGCGGCTGTATGCCGGGTTGGGCAAGCCGGCTGGATTCAGCGGATACTTTGTCGTTCAGTTCGACCACAAATTCAAGACCGGCGGAACGGTCCCGGCGGGCGGCGCGAGTCTTCCGCAGGCCTACGTTTCGTTTGATCTAAAGCCCGGAGAGACGGTTCAGGCGCGCATTGGCGGCGCGTTCACCAGCCTTGCCGAGGCCCGCAATAACCTGAAGACGGAGATTCCGGGCTGGGACCTTGAGAAGGTTGCCGCGGCGACCAAAGCGCAGTGGAATGTAGAACTAAATCGCATCGCGATCGAGGCTGATGCGGTTCACAAACGCATCTTCTATACGGCGTTGTATCACTCCATGTTGCTGCCGCGAGTGTTCAGCGATGTGAGCGGAACTTATCCGGGCTTTGCAAGCGAAGGTAAGATCGAGATCGCCAAAGACTTTACTTACTACATGGATTTTTCGATCTGGGACACGTACCGCGCGGTGCATCCGCTGCTGACGATACTAGACCCGCATCGCGAACTGGATATGGTGAAGTCCTTGCTGGCGATGGGGCAGCAGGGTGGGTTTCTGCCGATCTATCCGGCGTGGAACAGCTACACGTCGGAGATGGTTGGCGACCATGCGGATGCGATCATCGCGGATGCATACGTGAAGGGGCTGCGGGGATTCGACGTTGCCGAAGCGTATCGGATGATGCGGAAGAATGCCACGGAGCTTCCAGCGACACACGAACTCTATCTGGATGGGCGTGGGCGGCGTGGACTGGATTCGTATCTGAAGTACGGCTATATCCCGCTCGAAGATCAGATTCTGGACGCGTTCCACAAGAACGAACAGGTGTCGCGCACGCTGGAGTATGCGTATGACGACTCGCTGGTGGGCGATATGGCGCAGGCGCTGGGTGAGACCGACGATGCGGCGCTGTTCCACCAGCGTGCACAGAACTATCGCAACGTGATTGACCCCGCGGTTGGCTTTGCGCGGGGGCGGCATGCCGATGGAAGCTGGGATTCGCCGTTCGATCCGGCAGGGAAGTACAAGTACATCACGGAAGGTTTGCCGTTCCAGTACACGTTCTTTGTCCCGCAGGATTTGCCGGGGCTGATCGATCTGGTGGGTGGGCGCGAGAAATTTATCGGCAAGCTGGACGCGCTATTTGGTGGAGGCTATTACGACCACGGCAACGAGCCGAGTCACCACATCGCTTATCTATATGACTACGCGGGGGCTGCGTGGAAGACGCAGCAGCATGTCCGCGAGGTGATGGACAAGCAGTACGCCGACACTCCGGCGGGTCTGGCGGGCAACGACGATACGGGGCAGATGTCGGCGTGGTACTGCTTAAGCGCGCTGGGATTTTATCCGGTGACGCCGGGGACGACGCGGTATCAGATCGGCACGCCGCTGTTCGACGACGCGACGATCCGGCTGGAGTCTGGCAAGAGCTTCCGGGTTCGCGCTGCTGGAGCGGCTGCGGGCAAAAAATACATTCAATCGGCGACGCTGAACGGCAAACCGCTGGACCGCTACTGGATCACGCACGAGGAACTCACGGCGGGCGGGGAGCTGGTGTTCCAGATGTCGGATCAGCCGGCAGTGAGTTGGCCGGGGCATTAAAGGGGCTGAGGCAGTGGTGGCGCGTCAACTCCGTTTGGACCCACATTTCATCCAAACCACTCGCAAATTCCACTACTCAGGTCCAAATACACAGAACGTTAATACAACGGTCACCGTGGCTACACATTGGGCTAAGAGACTCGGTCCATATGACAACCTCAACAAAGTTTTCAATCGTCTGCGGTGTCTTGTGCCTGATCCCTTCGAACTCGTCAGGCCAAGCGACCACTGCGAGACTCACAGGCCAGATCACAGACAAATCGGGTGCCGTGGTCAGCGGTGCTGTAGTGACCATCACTGACGAGCGCACCGGCAACCAGCGGCAGGTAAAGACCAACGAAGAGGGGCTCTATGTCGCGGTAGCCCTCCCGCCGTCCGCGTATGACGTGGTGATCGCCGCTCCCGGCTTCTCGTCCACCGAAGTGAA
>JANXWZ010000106.1 GCA_025350865.1 Rhodanobacteraceae bacterium | reverse complement strand
CCTACTGGACGGCCCTTGCATCCTCCCCGAACACCTACGGCAATACCCAGCCCTGGATGAACGCGGCCAACAACGGTTCCGGCGCGGCGATGGCGACACAACAAGTCACCGTCCCTCGCACCGCTCAACTCCCCGGCTATGGGAGCATGTCTGCCGCGTCCCAGCGACAAATTGCCACCCAAGGCGCTACAAGCGACTTGAACGACGCGGTAAACGCCACCAGCCTGCAAACGCTTGGAACCATCCGAGCGAATGCACAACAGCGTGAGGCTGACATCTCAGCCCTGGAGACGGCCAGCCACTCGCCCGATCCGGCGCAGCAGACCGAACTTGCAACGCTGCAACGCATCAACCAGGCACTTCTCCTGCAACTCCGCACCCAACAGGAGACGAACCAGATCAACCAGACCCAGTCCTTGCAGCAGATGATGGCTGCCAAACAGCAGCAGGACGCCCTCAAGACCACGTTCCAAAACGCAGTCAACTATCAGAACAACTTCCAGACTTCCGTCGCTCCGGCTTACACCGGCGCATCGTCCGCAATGAGGTACTAACCGCTTGGCTGTATGCGGGGGTTGCCGTATGGGATTACTGAACTTCATCACTCAAGGGTGCGACCAGTTGTCGGCAACTGCCGCACCCTCCATTACATCCTTGGGCCTTCGCATGTGCATCGCCCTCGCCACCATCATGCTTGTCTGGTTTGGAGTGCAGGAAGCACTTGCATCGTCGCAGGGCGGCCCAGGCTTCAGCATGGCGCGTTTCATCAGTTTCTTCATCCTGATTACGTTTGCCTACACGCTGGTCAAGTATTACGACTCCGTGATTCCCGGAGTGGGATCTTCGCTCAAAGGCTTCATCAATGGCGGAGCACAGAACCTTGTGTCGTTGATCGGGACTGACAGTACCGACGCGATGATGAACGAGTTATCTCAGGCCCAGCAGAAAGCCGGACCGGGCATGGTCGCCAGCTTCACCCAGCCCTACCTTGTGGTGGTCTATGCGATCGTGCAGGTGCTCTTAGCTCTCCTGTCCGCACTCATCGCCGCGATCATCGGCTACGGGGCGATTGCAAGCACCATCATTGGTTTGCTTGGCCCAGTGTTCATCCCGTTCCTTGTCTTCGACAAGCTCGACTTCCTCTTCTGGGGATGGCTGAAGGCCTACCTGAGTTTCTGCTTCTACAAGGTGGTCGCAGCGGCGTGTCTCAGCGTCCTTGCCCACGTCTTGACCGGGTACTACACGAACTTCTTGAACGCACAAGACCCGGCCACGATGGTTCAGAACTTCCCACTGCTCTTGCTACTTGTCATCGTCAATATCTTCATCTTGCTCAAGATCCCCGCAATGACTGCCTCCATCTTCTCCGGTTCGAGCAGCGGGCACGACGGCGGTATGGGCATGATTACAACCGCGATCATGGCGATGGGCTAAGGAGAACAATATGGCAACCACACCGCAGACCGAAGTCTCGCCGCAGATTAGCCGCGCCGCCGAACGCTACCTGGAGCAGTACGGCGATCCTCTCGTCACAAACACCTACCTGAAACTCGCGGTGCTGTGCCTTGCGGCACTCGCTGCGATGCTCGGCGGACTCGTTTACAAGAGCCAGAAGGCACTAGCCTCCGCCAAGCCGTTCATCATCCGCATCAACGACGTGGGCCACGCCGAAGCTATCGACTACCGAAACTTCGACTACCGCCCCCAGGAGGCGGAGAACAAGTATTACCTCACGCGCTGGGCGAACCTGTACTTTGGCCGCAATCGTTTTACCTTGGAGCGAGACCAAACCCAGGCGTTGTATTTCCTCAATGCCGATGTTCAGCGGGCGGTCATCGAGGAAGAGCGAAAGACCAATCTTATCTCCGCTTACTTGAAGGACTCGACTCTGCCCTACATCGATGTGGAAGTAAAGAACGTCATCCTTGATGACCTCCGCCAATCGCCGTACTCCGCAAGGATCGAGTTCGAGAAAGTCTTCACGAATCCCGGCGACCAGTCCGTAGTCAAGCGTGAGCGGTGGACCGCCACCGTCACCTACGTCTTCAACCCGCAGGTGCTGAACGAGAAAACCACCGTTGATCCGCTCGGACTCACGATCATTCGATTCCGCACCGATCAGGCGTTCAACTAACACCGACCCCTCATTCTGACTTCAGAAAGGAGCAACGCGATGAACCCACTGGAAACGGCAGCCTTACAACGCTTGATCGACATTGCACAGGGAGATACCGGGCAGGGCCGGCGCGTTGCTGACTTTCTTCCGGCTTGGTGGAACTCAGCGAGTTGTGGCGGATTCGACCTCACGATCTTGTGGGGAGTCGACTCTTCGATAGCGCAAGACATGGTTACAGTGTTCAGTTGTCTCGCACGAGTTCATCACTATCCCGACACGTTGGGATACGGCGAGTCCTTCCAGTTGATCGAACGTAATTGGCGTTCTCCAGCGACAGCCTAGCCGTTTAAGTCGGCTGATACAGACTTCACGAGATACCCAGAGGCTTAGAGATGTCCAAACTTGCTGCCAATCCGGCTGCTTCACCCAACCTGTGCCTGTGCAAGGTGTTCGCGGCGAACCGAGGCCTGAAGCCATGCAACGACAGTGGCGAAAGACCATCCTTCTTTGAAGTCAATGGCCGCTCGAATGACGCTGCAATTGAGGCAAACTTCCGCAGCCAGAATGCAGATGAGAACTCCGTTCGGGCATGTGTCTTCCGTCTTGTATCCCGCCTTTTGCACGGTCACTGCTTCGGGGCCTATCCGGCGCCCTGCGGCAGCTCGCTCTTCTGCTTCGGCTACGCCGCCCTTCGGGTTACGGTTTCCGTTCCGGACCCTCCGTAAATGCAGAGCTTCGGCACTTGGGAGCCGGGCCCACTTCGCTTAATAGTGACCCGAGCAAGTTCGGGAAATTCAACAAACGGAGACGCGACCATGTACCAGAACAAAGTAACCCTCATCGGCTTTCTCGGCAACGACGCAGAAGTTCGCACCAACAACGACCGCAGCTTCACAACCCTCTCGCTGGCAACCAAGTCCTCCTACAAGAAGGATGGCAAATACATCTCGCACACCGAATGGCACCGTTGCATCGTCTTCGGCAAGCTCTCGGAGTTCGCCAAGACCCTCACCAAGGGCGCACATATCCAGGTTGAGGGCGAGTTGCGGAGCCGGGAGTACGACAGCAAGAAGACGGACACCAAACAGCGCATCTGGGAGATCAAGGTCAAGTCCATCCTCAAGCTCGACCGGGCCGAACAGGCAGCCGCAGAAGAGTCCGAGTACGAAGAGCACGAAGAGTTCGCCACCGAGGACGCGGCCGCATAGGCTGCTTTCTCCTACCCACGCGGGCAGCCCGGTATCTCTGGGCTGCCTACTTCTCTGAGGACACTTATGAGCTTTGAGTTGATACTTCCGTTCCTTCGCCCCATCGAGTCGCTGCTCTTGGACGACACCGTAAGCGAGATCATGGGCAACCCCGATGGTTTGTGGTGGTACGAGCGCCATGGAAAGCTCTACGCCGCGCACGAGGTCAAGTTTGAGACGCGGCAACTCCTTACCAGCCTTGACGTGATCGCCAACAAACTGGGTCGTAAGCTCGGCGCGGACAAGCCGCTCCTCAATGCCCAACTGCCGGACGGAAGCCGGCTGGCTGCCGTGATCCCGCCAGTCGTCCGGCCTTACCCCTCTGTCACCATTCGGAAGTTCGCCAGGACTCGCTACACGCTGCCTCTCCTCATTCAAGAAGGTGCATTGGATGAGTCCTTGGCGGAGTTTCTGAGTGGTCTGATCGCCTCTGGCAAGACCGTCCTCATCAGCGGCGGAACTGGTAGTGGCAAAACCACATTGCTGAACGCGCTCACTGATTTCATCCCTGAATCAGAGCGAATCGTCGTGATCGAGGACACTTCCGAGCTTCGCATCGCCAAGCCGAACTTGCTACCAGCAGAGTGCCAGACAGACGGACACACAGGTCAGGTGAGTTTCAATGATCTCTTGAAGGCGGCGCTACGCTGGCGTCCCGACCGCATCATCCTTGGAGAAGTCCGGGGAGATGAAGCCCGGACTCTACTCGACTCCTTCAACGCCGGCCATGCCGGTTCGATGGCGACCATTCACGCCAGTTCCGCAGTAAAGGCGCTGCGTCGCTTTGGGGAGCTTGCGATGCGTTCGCATCAGCAAGCGAACCGAGACGACATCGCCGCCGAGATCGCGGACTCTGTGCAATATGTCGTGCAGGTACAGCGGTACGCCGATGGCCGCAAGGTCAGTGAAGTTGTCGAAGTGCTTGGCTACGACCGTGCAGCCAAAGTCTTCGAGTTTGACACCAAGTTCAATCGGGCTCATACCGCCGACTCTGCCCAGCTTGCACTACCGGCTGAGTGGGCGCAGTTCGACCGGCCCATTAGTTCCGTTGCACCTATTCATCACTAAAGGAGAAATAACATGGCACTGCTTGAGATCCAAACCGTCAACAAGGTCACCGCCACCATCGCCCTCGATGAGTCGATTGCTCATCGGACCGACCAGTACGCACTCTTCATCAATGCGCCTTCAGACGAAGTTGTCTCGAAGGCGCTCGAATACGTGTTCTCGAAAGACAAGGACTTCCTCACATTCGCTCAAACGGCAGATGGGAAGAAGCCCGAACATCCGCTCCGTATTCGCAGGCCGATGGAAGCAGCGGAGAGAGCCAAGCGCGGAAAGCGCTCGACTCCACCAACAACTACCCCCTCAACTCCAGTGGCGACTCAGGGGACGAAGTAGTGGCTTCCCTGAGCAATCTCGGCGGGGTGGAAACGGTGCTACGCACCGGAAGCATATTGACACTCCACCCCTCCGAGGGTCGTGCAGGGTGCCCTACAGCAACCTTGCAGCGAACGTTCAAAAACAACGAGTTGGCGCAAGCAAGTTGCTCCAGAGTAACGCGAAGCAACTTGGAGTAACGCAACGGGAGACGGTCCAATGGCGATTCTCGAAGACGACGAAATTGCAGCGAAAGCCGAAGAGCGAACCCGCTTTCGTCTAAAGAGTGCTGGAACCAAACTCAATCAGCAGGAGCTTCGCAACCTTAGTGCTCTGGCGAAACACCGTGGAGTGAGACCCGGCGAACTCATCCGCAAGCTCATCCTTGATGAGCTTGCCCGCGACGCCGGTACGCTGGCCGCCAGTACAGAGCTTACCGAGATCATGGGCATTCGCCTCATGCTGACCAACCTCTTTCGCCCACTCGCTACAGGCCAAAAGCTCACACCGGAAGCCTTCGACAACATGGTTGCCGAAGTCAAGAAACGCAAACGACGCGTCGCCGAAGACGCGATGCAAGATCTGGAGCGTGCATGATGAACACCACACAATGGGGCCGCAAAGAGACCGTCATCTTCCCACCGCACTCGCCCGTGTACAGCTACGGTGCGATCTTCTTCGCACTGATATTGACGGGCGTCTTCGTCTACCTGCGCTTCAGCTACGGGCAGACTCCCTTGCAGCAGTTCTACACGCCGATCTATGCAAAAAGCGCGGCGGGTGGGGCGTTCAACAAGAAGGACAAATACCAGCTCCTCTACGTCGGAGATGGATTGAAAGCAGCCCGACTCGCAACCGAGTCCGACGTGCAGGATGGAGTGACCGCCGCTCCAAACGGTAAGCACATCCCGCTTGCAATATCGGTTCAAGCTGCCGCCCAAGGGCTTCGCATCCTCTATCGCGGCCCGGAACAAACATTTTTCGATGCTCCTCTCCATGCCTACCTCCGCACGGCGATCTTCGGCGGCGATCAGCTTCGCAGCATCTATGCTCCGCCGCTCCTCTTCGGCCTTCTGTCTTTGCTCGCGCAACTCCCGTTCGCCATCCGCAAAGACATCCGCCGCCGCAAGGAATTGAAGTATGGGCGGCGGCTCAAAGGTCCTCTCTTGCTTACTCCGAAAGAGTTCAACAAGACCGTCCACGGAGACGGCATTGGCTTCGCCACCACCGAAGCCAAAGAGATGATGCGTATCCCGTTGCAGGCTGAGGCGCAGCACATCGAACTCATGGGCGACACGGGCGCAGGCAAGACGACGTTAATAATGCAAATCCTTCGGCAGATACAGAACCGAGGTCATTCCGCCATCGTCTATGACCCGGCTTGCGAGTTCATTCAGAGGTTCTATGACCCGAAACGCGGTGACCTGGTTCTCAATCCTTTGGACGAACGGTGCCCCTACTGGGGGCCGTCCGAGGAGCTGCGTCGCAAAGCCGAGGCGAAGGCTATCGCCGCTTCGCTCTACCAGCCGACCAGCGACAAGAAGGGCGAGTTCTTTACCGAAACGCCTCAAAAGATATTTGCTCATCTCCTCACTTACGGCCCGAATCCGCAGCAGCTTGTGAAGTGGCTTTCCAATCCCGCCGAGATCGACCAACGCGTACGCGGGACAGAGATGGAGGCCATGATCGCCAAGGGCGCACAGCAGCAGCGGAATGGCGTTCTGGCTTCACTTGGATTGGTTGCGGACAGCCTTCGGATGCTCCCCACCAAAGAACAGGCGAAGAACAAGACGTGGAGCGCGACCGACTGGGCGATTGAGCGCAAGGGCTGGATCTTCATTACTTCGAGTGCCACCGAACGCGAGGCGCTGAGGCCGCTGCACAGCCTTTGGATCGACTTGCTCGTCATGCGTTTGTTGACCGCACCGCAGGAAAATCAAACTCCTGTCTGGTTCGTCTTGGACGAACTCGCCAGTCTCCAACGCCTCCCGCAACTTCATACAGCCATCACCGAAAACCGGAAATCCAAGAACCCGCTCGTTCTCGGATTCCAGGGCAAGGCTCAGTTGGAAGACATCTACGGGCATCTTGCCGAGGTCATGCTCTC
This sequence comes from Rhodanobacteraceae bacterium, assembly GCA_025350865.1. GTDB lineage: Bacteria > Acidobacteriota > Terriglobia > Terriglobales > Acidobacteriaceae > Edaphobacter. Next base: position 3,194 of record JANXWZ010000106.1, on the reverse strand, counting down.
GCAGCCCGCAACCAAGATATTCCTGAAAACCACCGAGCCGAAAGCCGCCGAATGGGTATCAAACGCCATCGGCAAAATCGAGATCGAGCGTATGAAGGAGACGCACTTCGACGGCTCCCGTTCTGGCAAGAACTTCACCATCGACCGTCAGGTTGAACCCTTGGTCATGGACTCAGAAATCTCCGGTTTGGAGAACCGCCATGCCTTCCTGAAGCTGGGCAACAACGTCGCCCGCTTCCACTTCGAGTACATGGACGTGACACAGACCACACCCGGATTTGTCCCGCGCAAGGTGGACGATGACGAGTTGCCCTTCGATCCAAAGACGCTCGTACCGAAGGCGTCGGCACCCGTCGCGCCGGGGATTGACCTGGAGGCCGCTACACCCGGACCAGCGCCAGCTCCAACCCCCTCGATTACCGTAACGGAGGAGGAAGACGACGTGGAGCCTGACGAGCCAACAGAAGAAGAGATCGCGTCCAGTGGAGCAAATCACGAGAGCCCAGACGACGATCAAGAAGAGGATGTACCGATAGCAGCCGATGAAATGATTCGTGTCTGAGACCGCCCATGCTCACCATCTCCAAACCGCTCAGCTCCGGTCAGGCGCAGACGTATCACGCCAAGGAGTTCACGTCTGCCGAGCAGAACTATTGGAAGCAGGGCGACACCATCCTTGGAGAGTGGCAGGGACGGATGGCCGAGCAGTACGGTCTTGCCGGGGGCATCGACGCGCAACACTTTGCTCGCCTCAGTGAGGGGCAGAATTCCCTCACTGGCGAGCAGTTGGTTCGGCACCGCAACGGCCAGGAGTACACGACCGCCGACGGAACCACCGTGAAACCCGTCGAGCATCGGGCCGGTTGGGACGCTACGTTCTCAGCGCCAAAGTCTGTGTCGCTGACCGCGCTTGTCGGTGGAGACGACCGGGTGCGCGAGGCGCACAGGGAAGCCGTCACAACAGCTCTCACCGAATTGGAGCGGTACACGCAGGCTCGTATCGGCGGGAACCACGCCGCCGAGACAACCGGAAAGTTTGTTACCGCCAAGTTCGAGCATGACACCGCCCGTCCGGTCGATGGCTACGCCGCCCCGCAGCTCCATACCCACGCCGTCATCTTCAATATGACAGAACGCGCGGACGGCTCCACTCGCGCCATACAGCCACAAAGCTACTTCGACAGCCAGCAGTTTGCGACCGCTGTCTACCAATCCGAGTTGATGCATCGGCTCTCTCAGTTGGGCTACGAGATAGTGCCGGGAAGAAGCGGCGCACCCGAGATCAAGGGCTATACGCAGGAGTATCTTGACGCCTCCAGCCCCCGTAGCCAGCAGATTCGGGAGTATCTCGAAAAGAGCGGATTCGCGGGGCCGGAGGCAGCGCAGATCGCCGCCCATACAACACGCGACAAGAAGGAAATCCATACTCCGTCCGAGGTGCTGGCAGCCCACAAACAGGTTGCAGCAGAGTTCGGCAATCAGGCTGATCGGGTCGTCCAAGACGCGCGAGACCGCGCAAACAACATCGCGCAGAAGCCACTCTCGACTATGCCAGAGAAGGTTCAGGAAGCCGTCAGTTTCTCCAAGAGTCGAAACTTCGAGCGCGAGGCCATCACCGATGAACGAGACATCATGCGCGATGCGCTCCGGCGCGGCATGGGCGACCTGACCTACAGCCAGGTGCGCGGCCACTTCGAGCAACGAGTGACCTCCGGCGAGTTCCAGACAACACCCGGCCAGAAGCATGAAACTGGCCGACAGTTCACGACCCGCGAGACCATTGCCGAAGAGCTTTCGACCATCAAGCAGATGCAACAAGGACGACAGACCGCCGAACCGATCATGCGTCAGGATGACGCCGCCGCCCATGCCCGCTCCCGCGAATTCCTGAATCCTGCTCAGCAGAGAGCAATTGAAGAAGTGCTTATGTCGCAAGACCGAGTACATGGGCTGCAGGGCTTGGCCGGTTCAGGCAAGACCTCGGCCCTATCGAGTATTCGGGAAGGCGCGGAGAAGAATGGCTATGCGGTCGAAGGCTTCGCCCCGACGAGTCGCGCCGCTGGCCAGCTCCGCGACGCTGGCATTCCCGCCGACACACTGCAAGGGTTTGTGGCGCGTGGAGGCACGGAACGGAACGCGGGAGACCCGAATGCCCGGCACCTCTACATGCTCGACGAATCCAGTCTCGCCAGCACCCGCCAGATGCAGTCCTTCCTCGAAAAGATCGGCCCGCAAGACCGGGTATTGCTGATCGGCGACACGCGGCAGCACCAGGGCGTTGATGCTGGAAAGCCCTTCGAGCAAATGCAGGAAGCCGGGATGCGGACATCGCAGCTTGACCAGATCATGCGCCAGAAAGACCCGGAACTCCTCCGTGCCGTTGAGCACCTTTCTCGTAACGAAACAGCGACCGGCGTTCAGCTTCTTCAACAGCAAGGACGAATCACCGAGATTCCTGACCGCCATCAGCGGATCGAGGCCATCGCGAAGGACTACGTAGCGCGGCCTGAGAATACGCTCATCGTCTCGCCCGACAACGCCAGCCGCCGCGACATCAACGATGCCGTCCGCGCGGAGTTGCAAAACAACGGTGCCTTATCGAAAGAGAACCACCCGATGACCGTTCTCACGCAGCGATCAGAGCTGACCAGTGCCGACCGTAATTGGGCCGCGCTGTACCAGCCAGCCGACGTTCTGTACTACACGCGAGGCAGCAAGGAACTCGGAATCGAGCGTGGCACCTTCGCGACCGTCGTTGCCACCAACCCGAAGGACAACCAGCTCACGGTCGAACGGCAAGACGGCCAGCACGTCACTTATAACCCCGAAAGACTTCATGGCATCGCAGCCTACCGTGAGATTGTTCGCGAGTTCTCGGAGGGAGATCGGATTCAGTTCACCGTGAGCAAGCCGGAGATGGACTTGAAGAACCGGGATTTGGGAACCATCGAACGAATCGAAGCCACTAGCATGAGCGTTCGAATGGACGGGGAAAAGGGGCGGACTCTGACGTTCGACACATCACAGATGCGGCACTTCGACCACGGCTACGCCGTCACGTCGCACAGCTCTCAGGGACTCACGACGGATCGTGTCCTCGTCAACATGGACACCACGGCGCACCCGGAACTCATCAACACCCGATTCGCTTATGTCTCTGTGTCTCGCGCGTCCCAGGACGCGCGAATCTACAC
>JANXWZ010000104.1 GCA_025350865.1 Rhodanobacteraceae bacterium | reverse complement strand
GCTACTGGAGCCTGAAGGCGTACACCGTGTCGTTTCCGCCGGCGAGCACCCACTGGTGGCCGTCGAGCATATAGGTCTCTGGCGCATTCGTTTCGTTGATGCGGCTGTACCAGAGTTCCTTGCCGGTGGCGGCATCGTGCGCGACTAGGGTTCCCTTGGCGTCCGGGGCAAACAGGAGATGACCGGCAGTAGTGAGCAAGCCGGTTAGTCCGCCTCCTCCACCGACGCCGGGATAGCGGTGCTTCCAGGCCGGCTTGCCGGTTTTATAGTCCATTGCGACGAGGTAGCTACCGAGTGAGCCGAGGCTAAGCTCGTCCTTGCCACCAAGTCCCATCGCTCCGCGCGGGTCGGTTGTGGCGAGGTAGTACATGGCGAAGCTCTCCTGCGCGTGGGCGTAGAACAATCCGGTCTGCGGGCTGTAGGCGGGAGGAGGCCAGTTGACGATGCCACCGTTGGCGGGCGAAACCAATGCGCCGCCGAGGTCAAAGTCTTTGGCGGGAACGCGCTGCGGTGCACCGTTCTTGTCGAACTCGGCCGAAGCCCAGTTCGGTGAGTCGACCAGCTTGCTGGTGAGCAGGTGTTCGCCCGTGGTGCGGTCCAGCACGAAGAAATAGCCGTTGCGCGCAGCGGTGAGCAGCAGCTTACGCGGTTTGCCGGCGAAGGTGCCGTCCATCAGGACTGGCGTCTGGGTGGAGTCAAAGTCGTGAGTGTCATGCGGCGAGGTCTGGTAGTACCAGGCCATCTTTCCGGTATCCACGTTGAGCGCGACCATGGAGCAGGTGTAGAGGTTTGCCCCGGGACCGCGCGACTGCGAGGTGTAGGCGGCTGTCGGGTTGCCGGTGCCAAAGATGTAGAGGTGGGTCTCGGGATCGTACGAGCCGTTGACCCAGATGTTGCCGCCGCCGTGCGAGGCGGCGTCGAGGTTCTTCCAGGTGTCGAGACCGGGATCACCTGCCTTCATCGGAACGGCATACCACTTCCATTCCACGTCGCCGGTTTCCGGGTTGAAGGACTGCAGGACGCCCGGCTCGTCGAGGTCGTCGCCCGTGCCGACGAGAAGATGATTGCCGATGACGTGCGGCGCCATGGTGGAGAAGTATTGAAGGTCGAAGGAGGCGATCTCTTTATGCCAGATCTCCTTGCCGGTTTTGGCTTCGAGCGCGACGAGGAAGTCATCCGGAGTTTCAAAGAACAAGCGATCGTGCCACATGGCGACTCCACGGTTGCCGATGTGGGTGCCGCCGCGAGTCTTCCAGAGGAAGTGCCATAGCTCGTGGCCGTCCAGCGCGTCCAGCGCCCAGACGTTATCCGGAGTGGTTACATACAGGACGCCTTCGATCTGAAGGATGCTGCCCTTGATGGACCCCATGGGGGCTTCCGTGGTGCCTACGCCGCCGACAATCGTTTTGACCTGCGCTCCTGGAGGCCCAAAGGGATTGCCGCCACCTCCACCAGACCCGGAACCAGCGGTGAGGCGCTTCGACCAGGCCATCGTCAGCCCATGGACGTTGGTGGTGTCGATTTCGGTGAGCGGGCTGTAGCGGCGACCGGTGTAGTCGCCGGAGTAGGTGGGCCAGCTATCTGGCTTGGGGTTCAGGATGTCCTTGGGATCAAGGGACTGTCCGGACACTGCAATCGGTGCCGCCATCAATGTTGCCAGTGCGGCTGAAATCCAAAACGTTCCTGCCTTGCGCATCGTCACCCTCATCTATTTCAGTGTTTCCATGTATGCCGTGATGTCGTGAATGTCCTTGTCGTCGTACTTGCGGAACAAGGCACGATGCGGCTCAAGGGGATCGTGAATCTCAACCTTCGGCGTGTCATTCATGCGCAGGAAGCGGTGCGTCGCTCCGTCCTCTGTGATGACAGCCACGTAGAAGTCGTCGATCGTATCCAGCTTGCCGGTCACCTTTTGACCGTTGGGCTGAATGATGGTCGCGGTCACCGGAGGGACATTGAGCTGCGGCTCATTGCCGCCGGCGCGCGCAGGACCACGGCCACCACCACCACCCGGCAACAGCCAAGCTTGTTGCATGGCGCGCGGGTCTGCGTACTTCGCCGCGAATCCCTTGAGGCTGGCGGTCGAGTGGCAGGAGGCGCACATCTTGTCGAACGCCTGCTGACCGGCCGTCGCATTGCCGACGACGATATTGATCTTTTCAGTCGAAAAGACCTTGCCACCGGTCTTCAGGCTGTGCAGCCAGTCGGCAACTTCGCCAATCTGTTCGTCGGTGATATCGATCTTGGGCATGCCGCGATCCTGGCGGGAGCCGTGAACGATGGGCGCGATCAGCTCGCCGCGCTTGTCCTGCAGTACAGCTTCGGAACGCAACAGGTTGGGGCCTACCGAGCCGCCGCCTGCGTCTGAGCCGTGGCAGAACCCGCAGCTCAAGCTATAGGTTGCCTTGCCATGCTCCAGCACCTCTTTCGAGGCGAGCGGACGGGTGGGGTAATCTGGCTGGCGTCCCGGCAACTGCGGCACCGGCTGGCCGCCATGCTCGGCTGGGGCTGCGGCCGAAGGCTGTTGAGCCAGTGCGTGTCCGGTTGCGAAGGTCGCAAATCCGCCCACAATCAGGCTGAACGCTCCGGCGGTGGAAAGGATACCCGTCCTGCGGAGGGTGAATCGTCTCATCTGTCTCAACCTTGTCAGCCTCTAAGAAATTCGATTTTGAAAAGCTACGAGCTTTCCAGACTTCACCCTGCGTATGCGATCACAGACAACCTGCCAGGAGATGGCGTTGCACCGGCCTTATTATTGCCTACGCAAGTGCACAACGTCCACCGAATTCCGGAAGCGATGAAGTGTCCAAAAAACCAAACTTAGTTAAACGTTTAATTAGTCGCATGGCTCGTCTTCGGCGAACACACCGGGCACGTTTTGAATCATGCAGATAGCCGTTGATTAGACGAATAAACGGCACGAAGCGCACAGCGTTGGCCTTTGTGCCAGGTCGCTGCACTGGCGCGGAGATTGCAGCTATCCGAACAACCGCTGCAACAAATTAGGCCTTGCCACTGCAATCGCCATACTCCTATGATTGCGCATTACGGATTCGGGCCATCGATTCCGTTCATGAGGCCAACACATGAACACGATCCACACAGACACAGAACATACACGCCGACTCAAGTCGGGAGTAGTAGCACGAGCACTATCGACAATCCACGTCCTTCTAACAGTCCTGCTTCTGTGCATCGGCGGGCAGGCAGCGCTCGCTCAGAGCTCGACCGGAACCATCCTCGGCGACGTCAAAGACGCTACCGGCGCCTCCATTCCCAAGGCCGAAGTAAAGATCACCAACACGCAGACCAACATCAGCGTGGTGGTTACCACCGACGAAGCCGGCGCGTACACCGTGCCCCAATTGATACCGGGTACCTATTCCGTCACCATCAAGCTTCAGGGATTTCAGACCGCCAGCGTGCCGAATCTGTCGCTTGAAGCGGGCGACCGGCGCAGAACCGACGCTACCCTGGTGATCGGTGCCACGACTGAAACGGTCGAGATCACGACAGCCGCGCCAGTTCTCCAGACCGACACATCCGCCATCGGCAGCAGCGTCACGCAGCGCTCCGTGCAGGATCTTCCTCTCAACGGCCGCAACTTCATCAGCCTGGTGCAGATCACACCTGGGGCTGCGGAAGCCGCGCCGAACAGCATCAACAGCGGTACGCGGCCCGACGACCGCCGGCCCAGCTCCTCCATCTCGATGAATGGCCAGTCCGAGACCCTGAACGACCAGATGGTCGACGGCCTCGACAACAATGAGCGTGTCATAGCTACGATCGGCGTCCGTCCCAGCATCGACTCGATTCAGGAAGTTCGCGTTGTTACGAATACCTTTTCCGCTGACGTAGGGCGGTCGGCCGGCGCGGTGATCAACGT
>JANXWZ010000064.1 GCA_025350865.1 Rhodanobacteraceae bacterium | reverse complement strand
GAGCGGGAATTCTACAAGGAGCGGGACGTTGTTCAGGAAGAACGCCGCATGAGGATTGACTCGGCGCCGATCGGACGCATGGTGGAGCAAATGCTCGCCACCGCCTACGTCGCGCACCCGTATGGCCGTAGCGGAGTCGGCTGGGAGAGCGAAATCTCGCATGTCTCTGCCACCGAAGCGGAAGCCTTCCACAAGATTTATTACACCCCGTCGAACATCGTGATCGCTGTAGTTGGCGACCTGAAGGCATCGACCGCGATTCCGTTGCTTGAGAAGTACTTCGGCAAGATCCCCGCTGGACCGAAACCCCAAGATATGACGACCGTCGAGCCCCCGCAGAAGGCGGAGAAGACAGTCATCATCAAGGAGGCGACGCAGCCGTTTTACATTGAGGGCTATCACCGCCCCGACTACCGCGACCCGGATGACGCCGTTTACGACGCGATCACGGATATCTTCTCAAATGGCCGGACCGCCCGACTCTACCGGAGCCTCGTGCGCGACCAGAAGATCGCCGCCGCAGCGCAGGGTTTCAGCGGTTTCCCCGGCGATAAGTATCCCGGGCTGTTTGCCGTCTACGCAGTCCCCTTGCCCGGCCACACCGATCAGGAGATGCGCGACTCGATCCACAAAGAGTTGGACAAATTGAAAACCGAGGACGTGTCTGACGCTGAGTTGGAGAAGTACAAGACTCGTACCAAGGCAGACAAGCTCCGTGGACTGGCGGACAACGAAGGCCTCGCCGAGCAGTTGGCCGCGTACCAGACCCGATTCGGTGACTGGCGCGAGATGTTCCGTGAGATCGCCAAGATCGACGCAGTCACCAAGGCCGACATCAAGCGCGTCGCCCAGAAGACGTTCGTCGAGAGCAACCGAACCGTGGCGCAGATCGAGTTTACCGCCCCAGCCTCAGTGCCCGCCAAGACAGGGGGTGCACAATGATCGGATACCGGATGAAGTTCAACGTAGTTACAGCCGTGATCTTGTTGAGCGCGGGAGCCTTCGCACAAAATGCAAAACCAGCGCCGCAAGCAAAGTCAGCACCAGCGACAAAGCCATGGGCGAAGATTCCCATTCCGACCCTGCACGATTTCAAGCCCGAGCAACCGAAGAAGATTATGCTCGCCAACGGCCTGACGATCTTTCTTCAGGAAGACCATGAACTCCCCTTCGTCAACGGCAGCATTCTCATTCTCGGCGGCAGCCGGGATGAACCCGCCGACAAGATCGGGCTGGTAAGCCTTTACGGACAAACATGGCGCACCAGCGGCACTAAAACCGTCAGCGGCGACTCGCTCGATGAGACGCTGGCAATGAAGGCCGCCGACGTCGAAACTGGCGGCGGACAGGCAACAACTTCGGTCCGCTGGTCAAGCTTCAAACAGGACTTCGATCAGATCTTCGGCATCGCGATGGATGTTCTTCTGCATCCCGACTTCAAACCCGAAAAGCTTGCCCTCGGCAAACAGCAGCTTGCTGCCGGCATCGCTCGCCGCAACGACGACGCCAGCGGCATTGCTGGACGTGAAGCCTCACGCATCGTCTACGGCAAAGACAGCCCATATGCCCGGCAGGTGGACTACGCGACCGTCGCGGCAGTCAAGCTGGAAGACCTCATCGCCTGGCACGACAAATCCATCGTCCCCAGCGCCATGATTGTTGCTGTCTCAGGCGATTTCGACTCCGCAACCATGGAAGGCAAGCTGCGCAAGGCTTTCGAGCCCTTGCCCGCAGGCGACGGCATCAAGACCGCACCGGGCACATTCACCGATCCAAAGCAGTCTGTCTACTTCGTCGACAAGCCGGACGTGAACCAGTCCAACGTCTACATCGTCGGGCTGGGAACCGACCGCCACAACCCGGACTACTACGCGCTTACCGTGATGAACCAGGTGTTCTCTGGCGGCTTTGGTTCGCGTTTATTCCAGGATGTCCGCACGAAGCTCGGACTGGCTTACAGCGTCGGCGGCGCTTACGGCGCAGCAAACGACCACCCGGGAACCTTTACCGTCTCCGCTGCAACCAAGAGCGCGAGTACAGTTGCCGCCACGCAGGCGATGTTGTCGGAGATCGAGCTGATGAAGACCAAGCCTCCCACATCCGACGAACTTCGCAGCGCCAAGGATCAAGTCTTGAACAGCTTCATCTTCAACTACGATTCTCGCCAGAAAACGTTGAACGAGCAGGTCGTCCTCGCCCTCTACGGTTACCCTCCAGACTTCCTCGAACGATTCAAGACGGCTATCGAAAAGGTGACAGCCGCCGACGTTACCCGGGTGGCTAACAAGTACATCGACGTGTCAAAGCTGGCCATCGTCGTGGTGGGCAATCAGTCGGAGTTCGGCACCTCGCTCGATAAGCTTGGCCCGGTGACGAACCTCGATATCGCGATTCCACCGCCGCCCGGACCTCCGGCAAAGTAGCCTCAAGCATCACATATCGCCATTGTGCGCAGGCAGAGTAAACGTAAAGACAGACCCATGCCCCGGCTGGCTCGTTACCGAGATCGAGCCGCCGTGCGCTTCAGCGATGGCCCTGCAGATCGCCAGTCCCATGCCCGTCCCCGGCGTGTGGTGTGCCCTGTTGCGTGCGCGATAAAACTTGTCGAAGATGAGCGACTGCTCCATCGGATCGATGCCAAGACCGCGATCGGCGACGCTGCAGGCGACCATCGGACCACGCATCTCGGCACTTACGAAGATCGGCGAACCCGCGTCCGAATACTTTGCTGCGTTCTCGAGGATGTTGCCTAACAGCTTCTGAATCCAAACCGGATCGGCGTCCACCTCCGGCAGGTTCGCGGCCAGCGTGACAGTCGCCGGATGCTCTGCCAGCGTGACCTTGTGAGCTTCGAGCGCCGCATCGATCATGCCGTCGAGCTTCTGCGCGCTGAAGCTCATGCGGACCTCCTGCGTGTCGAGCTGCGCCATTTCCACTGCCTGGGCCACCAGCCTGTTCAGCCGATCGCTCTCTTCGTCGATCACAGTCAGCAGCTCATGTGTCACTTCAGGCTTCAGGCTCGACGTGAGCAGCGTGCTGACGGCACCCTTGATCGAGGTCAGCGGTGTGCGCAGTTCGTGCGTAATCGAATCGAGCATCAGGCTTCTTAGTCGCTCGCTTTCCTTGGCCGCCTCGGCACGCGTCACGTTGTCCATAGCGCTGGCCCGGTCAAGCGAGATGGACACCAAGCCGCCCAATGCGTCAAGACTCTGGTGCGAGAGCCGTGTTCCCCGAACGATCAGCACGCCGGCAGGCCGAACGCCAGTCCGCAGCGGAATCATGGTCTCCTGCTGCGATGCGGACGAGATGATCCCAGGGTTATGCGAAATCTCGCGCAGATTCTCTTCCGAGAGCTTCACATTCCAGTCCGCACCCCAACGGTACACGCGGTCGCCCTGCAGAAGATAGAGAAGAACTCCCTGCGCATCGGTCGCCAGCGCAATCGCAGAGGCGATGGAGTTCGTGAGCTGCGCGAGTTCATCCGTCTGGAGCAAAGCGCGGCTCAATCGATAAAGAACCTCAAGTTCCGCCTGCCGCGCACGGGCCTCTTCCGACTCCTGCCGGATGCGGTTCGACATGCGGCTCGCAAACACCGAGCTGGCCAGAAAGGCGAACAGGGCCAGGACGTTTTCCGGGTCGGAGATCGTAAACTGCCCCAGCGGCGGCAGGAAGTAGTAGTTGTAGCAAAGCGTGGCGGCGATAGACGTCACTATGGCGTAGCGCAAACCCCAGCGGGCCGCCAGAAACAGGACCAGCAGCAGAAGGCACAGCGCAGCGGTCGCAGGATTTGCATGGAGAACCCCAGCCAGCAACGAGACTATTCCCGTCAGGCTAAGCGCCGCAGCAAGCCAGCGAACCACTTCGATGATCCGTTTTGAGTTCACGTCTTCGATACTACGACCGTATGCTAGAGCTATGAGCGCCGCCGCCGACCCAAAACGCAACCCGGAAGACTTTTTGCGCAAGGCCGAAGCAGCCGAGCGCACCCGGGGACGCTTCAAAATCTTCCTGGGATACGCACCCGGGGTGGGAAAAACTTTCAGCATGTTGAGCGAAGGAATCCGCCGCAAGGGCCGGGGCGAGGACGTCGTCATCGGGGTGGTTGAAACCCATGGCCGAGCCGGAACCACCTCCGTCGCAGACCAACTGGAGCGGGTTCCACTCCGCCAGATCGACTACAAGGGAACTCTCTTCGCGGAGATGGATCTGGACGCCATCCTGGCCCGGCATCCGCAGGTGGCCATCGTCGATGAACTCGCCCACACCAACATACTCGGCAGCCGTTTCGGCAAGCGGTACGAGGACGTCTTCGCTCTGCTGGAAGCTGGAATCGACGTGCTTACGACGGTCAACATTCAGCATGTCGAGAGCCTAACGCCCCGCGTTCAATCGCTGACCGGCATCACAGTGCGCGAGACGGTTCCCGACTGGGTGCTCGACCGCGCCGACGAAATCGTCATGAGTGACCTGACCCCGGAGGCCCTGGCCCAGCGGATGCGCCGGGGAGACATCTACCCCGTGGAGCGGGTCGAGCGCGCACTGACGAACTTCTTTCGTCGCGGCAACCTGATCGCGCTACGTGAGATGGCGTTGCAGCGGGTAACGCGGGCGGTCGATCGTACCCTTGATGACTACGTCAAGCTCAAACAACTGGGCGCACACTGGACGGTCGCGGAGCGCATCGCCGTGTGCGTCAGCGCCAGCCCGACGGCCCGTGACCTGATCGCCCGCGGCGCCCTGATCGCGCAGGGTCTGCATGCCGAACTGTTCGTGCTCCATCTGGATACGGACAGCGATAAGCCACCAGATGCCGCCCGAACCCTCGAGGACAATCTCGAATTTGCGGTGAATCTGGGTGCGACGGTCGTCCACTTGAAGGGCTCCACCGTTGCCGAGGCAACGGCCGATTTTGCCCGCGACCAGCGCATCACGCAGATCATCTTCGGGCGGTCCGCGCTTGCCGGTTTGAAGAAGTACCTTTACTTTCGAGAGATCGCCCGCTTCGTCTCAGCCGCGCCGCATGTAGACCTGCACATCGTCACCCAGGAGACTCCATAAATGACCGCTGGCATCCGCATCCTGTTGGTCGACGATGAACGACAGATCACCCGCGTCCTCCGCAGTTCGCTTGAAAGCCACGGGTACGAAGTGATGATTGCCCAGGACGGCGAAGAGGCCTTGCGTGCGTATCAGCAGGCTACCCCGGCGCTGGTCATTACCGACCTCTCCATGCCGAAGATGGATGGCGTGGAATTGACACGAGCCATTCGTCAGCTCGGCACGACGCCAATCATTGTGCTTTCGGTACGCGATCAGGATCTGACCAAAGTAGCCGCACTCGACGCCGGTGCAGACGACTACATGACCAAGCCCTTCAGCACACCGGAGTTGCTGGCGCGGGTCCGGGTGCAGTTACGACGAACTATCGACCGCGAGGTCGCATCGCCCGAAGAGCAATTGACCGAAGGCGACTTTTCCATTGACCGGCAGGCCCATCGCACCACGATCCGTGGGCAGGAGGTGCACCTCACGCCAAAGGAGTTCGACTTGCTGGTCCTCTTCGTCCGAAACGCGGGACGAGTGATGACCCATAAGACCTTGCTGCGTGAAATCTGGGGTGCCGCCGGCAACAATCAACCCGAGTACCTGCGCGTACTGGTTGCCCAATTGAGAAAGAAGATCGACCTGCCGGATGCTGCGAGTTATATCGAAAGCGAACCCTGGATAGGGTATCGTTTCCGCAGCGCCAGCCAGCCGAACTTATAAGTTCTTTACGAATTCTCTACGGAATTTCTATGGCTGCCTGGAGTGAAATCACTTTAGAGGCTCTTAGATGGTCCGTATTCTTTGTGTGTGCACGTTTCTTCTGGTTTCAAGCCTCCCCGGCACCGCTCAGCAATCTACCGCTCGCACCTCGGAGATCGAACAACTCCGTCAGGATCTGAACCGTCTCTCGGCGCGTTTGGCTGTGCTCGAAGCAGCTGAAGCTGGAAATGTCGCGGCTGAGCCGACCAAGCCTGTTCCAAAAAACCCCAGCGAGGTTACCACGACCAGTCCCGCGGTCGCTGCGGTCCCCACTCCTGAAACCGC
>JANXWZ010000062.1 GCA_025350865.1 Rhodanobacteraceae bacterium | reverse complement strand
CCAGACCCTAAACTAACGACTCCCAACTCGAAGATCAGCCTGGCTCTAATAGTGCTCCACCCAGATATAGCTAGGCGGGTTCTGCAAATTCAGCATCCGGTGAACGTCCGAGTCGTCCATCAGACCCGTCTGCGCAAACGTGTGGGTCGGCATCGACTCACTCGCCACGTTGAGATGCTCGCGCCAGAATTTCTGCGCCACCCACCCGGCCGATCGATCGTCTGTCACCTGTGCTGCCACAGCAGCTTCCCGTTCCGCACCGGCCCGGTCGCCCAACGCCGCAAGCACCGGACCAAGCCAGCGATGCGTGGTCGGATCGTCCGGGTCGATGCCCAGAACCTTCTCGTATTCGGCCTTCGATTCCGCAAACCGTCGCTGCACCATATAGATATAGCCAAGTTCCTGATACACCTGCCGGAAACGCGGATACTGCTCCGCCACCGGCGCCAATGCGGCGACAGCCTCGTCGTAGCGAGTCTGCCACCGCAGCGAGAGACCCTTGTAGTACATGGCTCGCGGATCGATCGGTGCAAGCTGTGCCGAGCGGTCGATCCAGGCGAGCGCGTCGACATAACGGCCGCGTGAGTATTCCGCAATTGCAACGTTGACGTATCCCGGCTCGTACTTTGCGTCCAGTGCGACCACATGCTTGAAGGCATCAACGGCCTCCGCAAACTGCTGCCGGTCGAGCATCCCGATGCCGTAGTTGTTCCAGCGCAGCTGGTCGGTCAGATCGGGGGCCAGCGTATCGGCGCGGCGCGGCTGGTTCAGTCCGGCCGTTATGTGGAAGCTCCCGGTAGCCATCGTCACCGTCGGAAAGCGATCGGGCGAGTTCGGCTTGTCGTCAAACACCCAGTCAACAAACGTCTTGCGGAACCGCCGATATCGAACCGACGCCGTCACCGTCACGCCTTTCGACGTCTCCGGAACCCGGAAGCGATAACGCACCACATCTGATCGGCCCGGCGAGATCGTCGCGTCGTACGCCTTCACGTAGGTCTTCCATACCTCGTGATGGTCCACGCTCTTGCCATCCCGGTTCACAATCCGCAAAGTGTAAGTCCGCGCATCCGGGTCCACCGCGTGGTTTTCGTCCTGTCCGCCGGACCGATAGACTGTGCGGCCTGTATCGTCCTTCACCTCAAAGTCCAGCCAGCTCTCGTAGAAGTCGCGCAGTTCCGGAACCAGCGTGTGCCCAATGCCCTTGTTGCGGATCACCACATCCACCCGTACCGCATCTCCCGGTAACACCGTAAAGCCAGTCGTCCCCAGCGGCGCTACCAGGCTCCCCGGGGTGAACTGCTGCGCTTTGCCGTTGCGCTCCACAGTCAGGCCAAAGATGTCGACCTGCAACTTGTCGTCGCGCAGATAAGCCTCCAGCCGTCGGCTCTGCTCGTCGTAGCCGTACTGCGTGGCGACCGCCGTATTCGCGCCCAGCCAGCGGTGAGAGGAGGCGGTCCCGTCATGCGAGGCCTTGTCGGAATTCGGCTCCAGCGGCATATGGCAGGTCTGGCAGGTCGAGACCGCGGTCTTCGCATAAAACGTCATCGGCGTCTCGCGCGACCACGAAGACTGCTGCCACTCGTCATAGGTACTGAAGGTGCGGAGCCATTTGTAGTCGTTCAACATCTTCGGGATCGCGGCCTTGCGGCACGAGCCGCAAAACTCCGGCGTCTTGTAGATCGGCTGCATCACCGCATTCTTGTGCCAGTCCAGATGAGCGAGGATCTCGCGATCCGACGGCAAACCGGGCACGGCCACGCCCCTGGCATCGACCATCACTGCTGGCTGCCCCATCACGTAGCTGCCGATCCCTTTGGTGCTCGAAACTCCGCGAATGGAGTGGCACACCATGCAGGTAACGCCGTCGTCGTCGTTCGGCCGCGCAACCGTGCTTCCCTCCGTCAGGGCTCCGGTAAAGACCGCCGCCGGGTTGTGACAACCCTCACAGTGCCGGGTATAAGCCACTCCCTTGGTCGTTGCAAGCTCCTGAACATTCTTCAGATACCACGGCGTCCTGAACGAGTTGGCGTGCGCCGACTGACGCCACTGCGCGTGGACCCCTGCATGGCAGCGCGCGCAGTACGTGGCGGAAGGAATTTCGGTCGGCTTCAGAAACCCGCTGAAATCCGACGTCACCTGGCTCGGAAGGTACGGCCCGGCGCCGAAAGGCAATTGATATGGAACCGTGTGACCAGGGTCCGACGTTGCCCCGGCAGCCGACTGCGCCGCCACCCCACCCGTCAAAACGCGGACCGTTACGCCCACGCCAAGCACCGCCAGGCCGAGGGAAATGCAAGCACGGAGCAGTCTGCCTTTGGCCCTGAACATTGACTTACCTGACCAACAATAACGGAGGTTTTCATCTCGGGGCAATCAATTTCCTCCACAATCGCAGCCAATGTCATGAAATGTCGTCATTTGTCGCAATGTGTCTCTTGTGTTGTAATGACGCATCAAGCAGACTCAAGATGTTCAATTACTTTGTAGATACCCCTGTTGCCAAGGCACCCCCGGCTATCGATCGCCGTTCACGATGATTTGCCCAAGGCAGGCAGCACGATAGACCCGCCATTTCCAGCAACACCGTTCTACGCTATCTCTCCCGGAGCCAAGGCCTATGCGCAACGTCGCGGAACGTGGACCCTCGTCTGTAATGCGAGCGCCCGCGTCTTCGGTGCCTTCGCCCTCCTTGGCCTCTCCTTCCTCGCCGGCTGCTCCACAAGTTCCCTCAATATCGCGACAAAGTCCCCCCTCCTGCCGGCTACCACCAAGGGGAGGGGAGCCGTCCACGGAGGCCAGCAGCCCGTATCCGGATCGACGGTCCAGCTATGGCAGGTCGGCACCACAGGTTACGGCACCGGAGCCACCGCTCTCGGCCCAAGCGCAACCACCGATGCCTTCGGCAGCTTCAACATCGCCGATCCGGTCTGCTCCACTGCCGCCAGCGGAGACAGCACCCTCATCTACATTACGGTGACCGGTGGAAACCCCGGACTCGCTGCCGGTACCGACAACGCCGCGCTATCCATGACTGCGGCCCTTGGGCGCTGCGTCGGCGTCGCCAGCATTCCCTTCGTCAACGTCAATGAAGTGACGACCGTTGCGACGATGTACGCGCTGGCCCAGTTCACCACTCCCACCGGCGGAATCGGCTCCTTCGGCGCCAGCAATACTGGGCTCAAGAATGCGTTTGCGACGGTGAATAACCTCGTCGACATTACAACTGGCGCGTCACTCGCGGTCACCCCCAACGGCAACGGAATTGTCCCCCAGGCCGAGCTGAATACGCTGGCAGACATTATCGCCACCTGCGTCAACTCGGCCGGCCCCACCTCCACCAGCTGCCAGGCGCTCTTCACCGCGACTACTCCACCCGGAGGCACGGCCCCCGCGACTACCGCCAACGCCGCCCTCAGCATCGCACTCAATCCAACTAACAGCGCCGCGGCCCTGCTCGTGCTTGCGACGCCCGCCGCCCCGTTCCAGCCGACGCTCCCATCGGTCAATGACTGGACAGTCGCCATCGGCTACGCATCTGGCGGAACCGCACCAAAGTCCATCGCAGCCGACGGCACGGGCAACATCTGGATAGCGAACTACGGCACCGGCGGAGCGACCTCCAGTCTCAGTCTGGTGACGTCGTTGGGCGTCCCGGCGGCCAACAGCCCCTTCGCCAGCGCGACCTTCCTCAACGGCGCAACAGCCCTTGCAGTAGACACCAGCAACAACGTCTGGGTCGCCAACTACGACGGCAATTCGGCAGCCGAGTTCTCCGCCACAGTCAGCGGCGGAATCCCAACCGTCACCACCGTCGGCACAGCCTTCACCGGCATCGGCCTCAACGCGCCCAGCGGCGTTGCCGTAGACACCACCAACAACATCTGGTTCGCCAACACCGGCAACAGTACCTTAACCCAGCTTCCGAATTCTGGCTGTGCCACCGCCGCTTGCGCCTCTACCTACAGCGGCAACGGCCTCAACGCGCCCACCGGTATCGCGATTGACGCCTCCGGCAATGCCTGGGCCACCAACACCACGGGCAGCTCGGTCACCAGGATCATTCCCGGCGGAGCCTCCGGCAGCTACACCGGCGGCGGCCTCGCCCATCCCACCGGCATCGCCATCGACGGCACCTCCAACGTCTGGGTCACCGATGCTTCGCTCACCCAGCTCAGCCTCCTCGATAACAACGGTGCGCCCCTCTCCCCCGCCGCCGGACTCACCGGGGGCGGAGTCACCGCGTCCAGCTCCGTTGCCATCGACGGCAACGGGGCAGTCTGGATCGCCGATGCCGGGGCCAACCGGATCTCGCAGCTCAGCGCCACCGGAACCCCCATCACACCGGCAGCCGGATTGCAGGGCGGAGTCCTCTCGTCGCCCGCCGCGCTCGCCATCGACCAGTCCGGCAACATCTGGGTCGCCAATGGAAGCCCGGCCACCGTCGCCGGTAAGGTAGTCACGCTCACCCAGTTCGTCGGAGTTGCAGCGCCTGCCTTCGCTCCGCTGGCTCAGGCGGTTTTGAACGGCCAGCTCGGCCAGTCGCCCGGCACCGCCATCCTGCACAAGCCACCCGTGGCCGTGGCCGGTGGGCCCTACACCGGGATTGCCGGCTCAACACTTGCCTTTACCGGCGCAGCCTCCACTGACCCCAAGGATCAACCCCTTAGCTACGCCTGGTCCTTCGGCGATGGCGGCGGCGGCAGCGGCGCGGCACCCACACACAGCTTCTTCACCCCCGGCACCTACGCCGCCACGCTTACGGTCACCAACCTCGACGGCAAGCAATCCAGCGCGCCAGCCAGTGTTGCCGTCGCTGCCACACCAACCTCGGCTCCTGTGGCAAAGGCGGGCGGCCCATACAACG
>JANXWZ010000239.1 GCA_025350865.1 Rhodanobacteraceae bacterium | reverse complement strand
CGCCCGCTTGCAGAACATCAACCAGACGCTCGGCTACCCCAAAGAAGTCGTCACCGACCCAGCCGTCAGCGGCGCGGGCGACATCTCCTTCGTCGCCCCCTACCTGCCCGGTCTCGTCGGTGTAGGCGCCATGGGTGCGGGTGCCCACGCAGAAGGCGAAACCGTCTACCTCGACTCGCTCTCCCCACAGGCTAAGCGCATGGCCCTGCTGATGTACCGCCTATCCCGGGAAAAATAAACCACCACGGATTGAACGGATTTCACGGATAAAGACCAAACCTTAAATGTCTTATCCGTTTTTATCCGTGGTAGGTTTTGTCTTTGATCTCGATCGTCCGCCAACGATTCAGCATCACAAACCCCGTAACCACCAGCGCCGCACAAAGCCCCAGCCACAGTCCACGAGCCCCCATGTGTTGATGAAAGCAAAGGTATATGCCCAGCGGCAGCCCCAACAGCCAGTAGCTACACGTATGTGTAATCAACCCGGAGTGCGTATCCCCTGCACCCCGCAGCGCTCCAATCGCCGTAATCTGCAACCCATCACAAAACTGAAAAATCGCAGCGATAAAAAACAGCGGCACGGCCGCCGCGATCACCGGAGCGTCATGGGTGAACGCCGCTGATATCGCCTGCGGTATGGCAAGGAAGGTAATCGAAGCACACAACATCACCACACCTCCCAGCGCAATCGCAGCCCAGCCCGCGGCCTTCGCTTCAATCGGCGCCCCACGCCCAATTGCCTGGCCCACCCGCACACTCGCTGCCGCAGAAATCCCCAGCGGGATCATGAAGGTGAACGAGATGCAGTTCAGCGCAATCTCGTGCCCTGCCAGCGGCACCGGCCCCAGCGTCGCGATCAAACTCGTCACCACCGCAAAGATCGCAATCTCCACCAGAATTGTCGCCCCCGAAGGAACCCCCAGTGCCAGCAGTTTGCGCAGGCTGTGCCAGTGTGGCCGCAGATTATGTAACAGTCCGTGATCGAGCAAACCATATCGGTTACGTTTATTAACAATCACAATTGCCGTTACCGCAAACACCGCCTGATATACCCGCGCCAGCGACGTGGCAATCCCTGACCCGACCACACCCAGCGGAGCCCACGCGACATGCATCCCGCCAATCCGCCAGTCGTGCCCAAAGATCAGCAGCCAGTCGAAAACAATGTTGACGATGTTCGCCGAGATCAACGCCGCCGCCACAAGCCGCACATGGTTGAACGCCTGCAGATACCTGCGCATCGCAAAGTAAACCATCAGCGGAATCGTCCCCCACGACAACGCCTGCAGCGTCGGTATGGCCGCCTCAAAGATCGCTCGCTCCGTTGGCAGATGCCGCAGCCCAAGCGGAGCCAGCGCATACAGACTCATCAGCAGCGCGCCAATCGCCGTAGCCAGCAGCACACCCTGAAAGAACCACCGGTTCGCTGCGGGATAATCCTCCGCTCCATGCGACTGCGAGATGGTGGTATCGAGCGCCAGCAATATCCCGCCGACTCCGAACGCCAGCGTGTTGTAGAGCACCTGCGCCAACGCCGCCGCCGACAACGGCACCGCCGCATTCGGCAGATGCCCCACCATCACCGTATCGACAAGGCCCATGGACATCCACCCCACCTCGGCCAAGGCGAGCGGAAGTGCAATGCGGATCATGGCAGGGAGTTCTCGGCGAAAGGGAGTCATAGGATTACAACGTCTTGTCGTAGACGTCTTTTCTGTGTCCGGCGGCCAGCACCACGACCAGTAGTTCGTCGCGATGGATTTTACAGACAATGCGGTGGTCTTCGACTCGATATCGCCACAGACCAGCAAGCGGTCCGGTTAGCGATTCTGGATCCTCAGCCGCCGCAACGCGAGTCTCAAGGTATTTCAGAATCTTGCGCTGGATGGAGTGGTCAAGGCGGGCCAGGTCTTTCCCCGCTCGCGCATCAAACCTAATCGTCCAGGCCAAGATCCCTCTTTACCTGCTCCAGAGAAAGGGTTGGCTGGGGATTGGCCAAGCGTTCCATCGCGATCTCGACGTCTTCCAAATCTTCAAGCTGCGCGATCAGCGCTTCGCGGATGTAGGATTCCATGTCGTAGCCGGCCGCACTTGCTCGATCCGCATACTGATGGGCGATTTCATCGGGGATTTGAACGGTCGTCATGGTCGGTTCCTCTTTCAAAGTATGACAGACTCCGGTCCCTCATACCGGCGTAATAATCCCGCCCACCGGAAGCGAAGTGGGCAGCGTCCCCGGCCTCCGCAGTTTCATCGCCTCAGCCGTCATGTCCGTGTACTTCAACCCCGCACCCGTGTTGAACAGCACCACCTTATCCGTAGTCTTCAACTCGCCCGACGCAATCAAGCGATCATAAGCAGCAGTCGCAGCCGCCCCTTCCGGTGACAGAAACAGACCTTCATTCTTCGCATAATCCAGAATGCTCGCCAGGATCTCCTCATCGGTCGAAGCAATCGCCTGCCCACCCGAGAGCGCAAGAATATCCAGAATGATCGCATCGCCATACGGCTTCGGAACCCGCAGCCCCGCCGCAAACGTAGCCGCATTCTGGAAGAACTGGCTCACCGGTTCATGCTTGTCGTAAGCCGTCACAATCGGCGCGCAACCAGCCGCCTGCAGCGCATACATCTTCGGTCGCTTGCTGCCTTTTTCAACCCAGCCCAGCTCTTCCATCTCGTCGAACGCCTTCCACATCCCGATCAGCCCAACGCCCCCGCCCGTCGGGTAGAAGACTGCATCCGGATACGTCCATCCAAGCTGCTCCACCAGCTCGTATCCCATGGTCTTCTTACCCTCCACGCGGAACGGCTCCTTCAGCGTCGAGATGTCGAACCACACCTGCTCCGGCGGCAGATTCGCTGCCTTCTGCGCTTTGATCTCCTCGCCCACCATCCGCGCGCAGTCGGAAATCAGCCCATCCACCATGTGCACATCGGCCCCATAGATAATGCCTTCCAGGTAGTTCGCAAACGGCACATCCTGCGGCATATAGAGATGCGCGGTGATCCCTGCCGCAGCCGCATAGGCCGCCAGCGCGCCAGCTGCATTGCCCGCCGAAGGCACCGCAAGATGCTGCAACCCATAGTGCTTCGCCATGGTCACAGCCATCGCCAGACCGCGAGCCTTGAAGCTCCCCGTCGGATTGTTGCCCTCTTCCTTGATGAACAGTCCCGGATAGCGCTTGGACCGCACCATCGGCGTCCAGCCCTCGCCCAGCGTCACCGGCGTCACGGACGGCAGCACATCCTTGTAACGCCACATCCCCAGCGAAGCGGCAGACTCAGCCGCATACTTTGCCGGATTCTCGCGCTTGGCCGTCCGCTTCAGCTCGTCCATGTCATAGCGAACGTAAAGGCTCTCGGCAGTGGCCGGGTCCAGCGTCTGCGGGGTGTCGGCGGAGATGCGATTGTGGCTGCGAACGGATTCGAGGTAAGCAATCTTAGGCATCCTTAGATGGTAGCCGAATCCGACAATGAGAAACTAATGCAATGCCCATCCGCATGATCGCCCTCGATCTCGACGGCACGCTCCTTGGCGCCGATGGCCGGGTCTCCCCGCGCAATCTCGCCGCGCTGCTGGCTGCTGAAGAGGCTGGCATCTATGTCGCCATCGCCACCGGCCGCCGCCACTGCTATGCGCTGCATGTTCTGCGCGGGCTCGGCCTCCACGACGACACCATCCTCGTCAGCTCCAACGGAGCCGTCGTCCGCACCTTCGATTCCAGCCTCATCGAGCGAACCCTCATGGAGCACGCCACCGCCCAGTGGCTTTGCAGCCACCTCGGC
>JANXWZ010000235.1 GCA_025350865.1 Rhodanobacteraceae bacterium | reverse complement strand
GCAGACGGGCCATACGCCTTCGCGGGACTGGCTGTCGTTTACGAAGAGCAGCAAGGCCCGGAACAAGATCAAGCACTGGCTGAACGAGAATCAGCGCGAGCGGGCCATCGAGATTGGCAAGAAGCTACTGGAGCGTGAAGGCCGCAAGTGGAAGGTGTCGGTAGGGAAGTTTGGTGAGGCGGATTATGTCCGCGTCGCGGGCGACTACGGGCTGGGGACTGAGGCGGAACTGCTGGCCGCGGTGGGGTTCGGCAAGTACTCCGCGCGCGTAGTGCTGAACAAGCTGGAGCCCGGAGCGACGATGCCGGTTGAAACGGCGAGCGACGAGACCGAGGGGGCAGGCTCCACGTCGGCGATGTCGGAGGCGGTGAAGCGGGTCTTCTTCGGCAAGGGGTCGGACTCGCTCCAGGTGGAGGGGCAGGACGATCTGCTGGTCTACCGGGCTCGATGTTGCAATCCAATTCGCGGCGAAGAGATCATCGGGTATGTGACGAGGGGCAAGGGGGTTGCGGTGCATTCGCGAAGCTGCCCGAATGTACAGAACCTGCTGTATGAGTCCGACCGGCGCATCAACGTGGAGTGGGGCGTGGAGCGCGACGCGCAGAAGCCGACGACGTATCCGGTGAAGCTGACGGTGATCTGCGAGGACCGGTCCGGAATGCTGAAGGAGTTTACGGCGATCATTTCCGATGACGGGACGAATATCCGGTCGAGCAGCTCGGGCGCGACGCCGGAAGGCAATGCGGTGGTGGAATTTGTGGTGGAGACGGTGGACGTCCGCCACCTGACGAAGCTGACACAGAATTTGCGGCGGGTGCCGGGGGTTCTGGATGTGCAGCGGGCGCAGAAGATTTAGCCGGCCCACGTGCTGCACGTGAAGCACGTGTATTATCCGGAAAGGAGATATCCTATGCCTACCGCTGAACGGCAAAATCTTACCGTGTCGTTACCCAAGCGGACGATCCAACAGGCGCGCGTTATTGCGGCGCGGAGGTCGACTTCTATTAGTGCGCTGATCGTGGAGCAGGTAGAGGCTCTGGTCGGAAAAGATGAGGCCTACGAAGCAGCGAGGCGCTCGGCATTTGAGCTGCTCGACAATGGCTTCCACATGGGTGGCGGCAAACTCGCAAGCCGCGAAGAGTTGCATGAGCGGTAAAACCTTCGTTGATACCAATATTCTGATCTACGCGCATGACCTGGACCAAGGTCTGAAACAAAGGGCTGCGGACGCTGCTTTGCGAGAACTCTGGACCAACCAGAGTGGCGTGTTGAGTCCGCAGGTGTTGCAGGAGTTTTATAACAACGCCACTCGAAAGGGTAGCCGCCCACTGTCGCGAGGTGACGCAAGGCGTGTTGTCGCAACCTATTCCGTATGGTGTATCGATTTCACCCAGGCTGAACTGTTTTCGGCGTTCCAGGTTGAAGATCTGGCGAAAATCAGCTTTTGGGATTCGCTGATCGTTGCGGCGGCCCTGAAGGCTGGTGCGAGTACTATTCTTTCCGAAGACATAAACTCCAGCCAGATGATCGCAGGCATCCGCATCGTAAATCCTCTTGTCGTCGCCTAGTCCGATCCTTTCTCGATAAGGAAGTTACACAATCGCTTCCCTGAAACTGCCAACTGGCGTTTAGACTTGCCAAGATGCCGCTTCCACATTTAGCTCGAGTACTGGTGACTGGCGCTTCCGGGACGCTGGGGTACAACATCGTCCGTCGGTTGGGGGCGACGCACGCTGAAATGCGGGTACATGTGCTGATGCGGACGCCGGATGAGACGCTATTTGGCGATCTGTCCAATGTGGACCTGGAGCGGGTCGACATGGCTGACTTTGAGGCTTTGGCGCGGGCGGTCGAGGCGTTCCAGCCGAATGCGATTATCCATTGTGCTGCGTCTGGTGTGCGGCCGTCGAAGATCAGCTGGTTTGAGCAGATTCATCTGAATGTGTCGGCGACGGTGGCGCTATTTCAGGCCTCGTGCGAGGTGCCGGATTGCCACTTTATCCATGTGTCGACGGGGCTGGTTTACTCGGAGCAGGACCGGCCTTGCCGGGAGCATGATCCGATCGATACGCTGCATCCTTACGGGGCGACGAAGGCGGCGGCCGACTGCCTGCTGCGCGCGGGGGCGGAGCGGTTGAAGAGACACTTGACGGTGGTCAGGCCGTTCTCATTTACGGGGCTGCATGACGGTGGCGACAGACTGTTTCCATCGCTGCTGCGGGCGGCTGCGGAGGGCAGAAAGTTTCCGATGTCGGCGGGGACGCAGATACGCGATTTCTGCGCGGTCCAGGACGTCGCCGAGGCGATTGTGATGGTGCTCGAGGAGGGTACGCTGCCGGGTAGAGATATCTTCAATATTGGATCGGGGAGATCGATCTCACTGCGGGCTATTGTGGCTTCGGTGTGCCGCCAGCTTGAGATCGACGTGGACCTGGACCTGGGGGCGATGCCGTTTCATCCGTATGAGCCGATGCACCTGGTGGCGGATACCCACCTGGCGCAGTCGATGGGATGGATGCCGCGGACGAACCTGTCTTATGCGGTGTGGGAGTTGGCGCGGACGCAATTTCCGGGCCTTGCAGTGAGACAGCCGGAGCAGTTTATTGATCGGCGGAGACGGGCCGGAGATGCGGCTGTTCTGACGGTCAGCGCGGGGGTTCGATGATTGAGCAAGTGGAGCTGACGGTGATGATTCCGGCGTATCGTGAGGCGGACTCATTGCGCACGCTGCTGCCGAAGATCGTTGCGGCTGCGGACGCGTTGACGCCGGCATTCGAGGTGCTGATCGTCGATACGCAGGAGCGCATGGACGATACGGAAGAGGTCTGCGCCGAACATGGTGCGCGGCACATTCATCGCAGCGGCGGAAACCAATACGGAGACGCGATCCGCACCGGCATCGCGGAGGCCCGCGGCAAGTACCTGCTGTGCATGGATGCGGATGGATCGCACAATCCTTCCAGCTTTGCGTCGATGTGGGATAAGCACAACGACTGGGATATCGTGATCGGATCGCGCTATGCGCCGGGGGGGCAAACGGAGAATCCAGCGGTGCTGATCTGGATGTCGTACGTGGTGAACCTGACGTTCCGGGTGGCATTCAAGCTGACCGCGCGGGATGTGACGAACTCATTTCGGCTGTATCGGCGTGAGCTGCTGGTCGGGATGCGATTGGAATCGAACAATTTCGATATTTTGGAAGAGATACTGATTCGCTGTGTGACGCATCGTCCGCCGGCGCGAGTGGTGGAGGTTCCAGTGACGTTTGAGCGGCGCAAGGCGGGCGAGAGCAAGCGCAAATTGCTGCCGTTCGCGCTGGGTTATCTGGATACGCTACAGAAGTTGCGCAAATTCCAGAAGGACGAACAGAAGACTTTGGCACAACAGGAAAAGAGCGGCAGATGAAGGCTTTGATTACGGGCGGATGCGGGTTTGTGGGGTCGAATCTGGCGGCTTATCTGCTGGAGCAGGACGGGCCGGAACAGAATCATGTAACAGTGTTTGACAACCTGTCGCGGCATGGGGCGGCGGCGAATCTCACGTGGCTGAGGACGCTGTCGAGTGCCGAGCATAACCCGTTGCGATTTCTGCATGGCGATGTGCGCAACGCGTTCGACGTTGAGGCAGTGGTGAAGCAGGTGAAGCCGGATGTGATCTTCCACCTGGCGGGGCAGGTGGCGATGACGACATCGGTGGAGAGCCCGCGGCGCGACTTCGAGATCAACGTGTTGGGATCGATCAACGTACTGGAGTCAGTGCGGCAGTGTTCGCCGGAGACGGCGATCATTTATGCGTCTTCCAATAAGGTCTATGGGAATCTCGACCACCTTGATCTGGTAGAGGCCGAGACAAGGTACGAGCCGCGCACGCTGAAGCAGGGCGTGGATGAGTCGGTTGGGATCGAGTTTCATACGCCGTATGGCTGCAGCAAGGGCGCGGCGGACCAGTACATGCTGGACTATGCGCGCGGGTTCGGGCTGAAGACGGTAGTGTTTCGGCACTCGACGATCTATGGAGGGCGGCAGTTCGCGACCTATGATCAGGGCTGGGTGGGCTGGTTCTGCCGGCAGGCGCTGGAGGTGAAGGCCAACCCCGGTCGCGCGCCGTTTACGGTGTCGGGCGATGGCAAACAAGTTCGCGATCTGTTGCATGTTTCGGATGCGGTGCGGTGTTATGTAGCAGCGTATGAACATATTGCCGACGCACGCGGACATGCGTTCAACATCGGTGGTGGGATCGAGAATTCAATGTCGCTGCTGGAGTTGCTGCAGTTCCTTGAGGCCCGGCTGGAGATAAAGCTGGACTATACGAATCTGCCTTGGCGGCAGAGCGACCAGAAGTTCTTTGTGGCGGATAACTCCAAGGCGGCTCGGGTGATTGCGTGGGTCCCGTTGATGACGCGGGAGCAAGGGCTCGAGACGGTGCTGGAGTGGGAACTGGGCTCGGCTAACTTGTAACTACTTTGGTTTGGTGAGGACACGCGGGTGAACGAAGATTTCTTGGCGCGTCCGCTCCGTTGGTTTTTGAGTGTGCTGGGTGCGCTAACGGCGGCGTGTCTTGCGGTGGAATGGGTATGCGGGCGGGTGCTGCACCTCGGCTATCCGTACAACTGGCCTCTGATGCCCCCGGCGACTCGGTATTATGATTTTTCGCTGTATCGGGCGCGGTTTGATTTCTTCCATAGTGCAAAGTTCTTTGCGTTTGATGGGCCGGGGTATTTGTACCCGGCGCCGGTGGCCGCACTCCATCGCTTACTGTATCTGCTGCTGGGTGGGATGTGGACGTTTCTGGCATTACTGCTTGCTACGTGGGCGTTCGCATCTTTCCTGTTGTGGGGAGCGTTGGTTCGGCGTGGGATGCAGCGAAGGAATGCAACGGTGTTGGTCGCGATTGCAGCGTTGTGTTCGTACCCTTTCTGGTTTGAATTCGAGCAGGCGAATGTGGAGTGGATACTGTGTCTGCTGGTGGGCTGCGGCGTGATGGCGCTTCTGCGGGGGAGGGGGTTTACGGCTGCGGCTTGCTTTGGGATTGCGGGCTCGATGAAGATTTACCCACTCGTTCTGGTGGGGTTGCTGCTCTCGCGCAGGCAGTACAAGCAGGCGGCTGCGGCGTTCGTGGTGTGCGGAGTCAGCACTATGGTTGGGTTGTGGCTGGTGTGTCCTGACCTTGCGACATCGTGGCACGGCACGCAGGTGGGGCTGGAGACATTTCGCCAGTGGTATGTGCTGAGGTACGAGCAGGTGGGGTTTGACCACTCACTCGTTGGGTTGGGAAAAGCCTTGTCGCTAGTGGTGTTGTCGGGGCCACTGGCTCCGCAGGGCTTGGCGTTGCTGGTCAATCTCTACATGGTGGTGGCTGCGTTTGCTGGGGTGGTGTTGTATTTCGATCGGATTCGGAAGCTGCCGGTCATCAACCAGGTGTTGTGCGTGGTTGCTGCGACGATTCTGCTGCCGCCGGTCTCGTATGACTACACGCTGCTTCATTTGTATTTGCCGTGGGCATTGCTGGTGATGGTGGCGTTGGAGCGACGTGAGTGCAAGGGAATGATGGCGGGAATGGTTTGCTTTGCGATTTTGTTTGCACCGGAGAGGGAGCTGATTTGGGGTGGGCGAAGCTATGGTGGACAGGTGAAGGCTTTGGCGCTGGTGGTGTTGTTTGGGATCGGGTTGGTCGGAAAATTTGAGTCTCGGTTCGATGGGGAAGCGGTGGCGGCGACGTAGTTGTGGCTTGATCGAAAGGTGCCCGAGGCAAAAGCCCCTTTCTTCCTGCACTCCTATTCGTGAGGCTGAAGCCCCACGCTAATCCAACCTGCGAGGTTGGCGGTCGAGTTCGGGCCAGGGGAAGCGGTGGCGCAGGACCAGAACGAGCAGGGCTGCGAGGGCCAGGGTGCGGAACTCGCAGGAGTAGCGGTAGCGCCAGGTGATGTAGGTCTGGAAGCTGAAGATGGGGGCAAAGCAAAGGAAGCTGGCTTTGAGGCCGGGGATGTCGATGCTGCGTCGCGCCATGTCTGCCGCGTAGAGGCAGAGCAGCGCAAAGGGGAAGAGCAGGTGGAGGAGCGTGTAATCGGCTGAGAGTGGCGGCAGCAGCAGCGCGCAGACGGTCAGGGCCAGGACCTGGTTCAGCATGGGAAGGCGGCGGATCCAGAGGAAGTAGGCAACCAGGCCGAAGGTTGCGGCGAGGATGACGTAGAGGGTGAAGGTGGTGTCGAGCAGCCTGCGTTCGGCGGCGGCGCGGACGAGCCAGTCGGCATGATCATGGATGACGAGCGGGTGCAGTGCGCGACGCACGGCGACGACGGGGAATTTGACCAGGGTGAAGAGCGAGTGGTTGAAGGTGACGGCTGCAGGGTTGACCGAGTAAATGAACACGACCTGTACATAGTGGATGCCGGCAGAGATATGGCGATTGGCCTCGGCGATGGTAGGGCCGACGATGGCGAGGCTGGTGATATTGACGGCGGCTGCAACCAGGATTGCGAAGGCGAATTCGCGATAGCGGCGCTTCGACAGCAGCAGAGCGAGCAGGATGATGGGGAAGATCTTGAGCGTGCCTGCGAGACCGATCAAGGCCCCGCCTAGGTAGCAGTGGTCGCGCAGGATGTAGTACACGCCGAAGGCTGCGAGGATCGCGACGATACCCTCGGTGTTGGCGGATTCGAAGAGTGTTCGGAGAGGGTAGTTGAGGGCGAAGAAGGCGGCGATGAAGGTAATCGTGGCTGCGTTGTCGATGCCGCGAGCTATCAAGGCGCGGCGCAGGATCAGCGCGGCTGCTACTACTGCTCCAACGTAGGCGACGAGGTAGTAGCGGAGGGCGTGGGGGATAAGGTAGATCGTCGCGTAGAGGACGGCGAGCGGGGCGGGGTAGGTGAAGGGGTACTCGTAGGCGTCCCAGAAGGCGGGGGTGCGGAAGTGCATGAACCGGTCGTGGTAGATGGTGAAGTCGAACCAGCGGTCGTCGTCGTAGAAGAGCGGGGGGCCGTAGGGGTAGGGGAGCTTAAAGACGTAGGTTGCGGCGAGTGTGTAGGCGATGGAGGCGAGCGTCATTGCGGCGATGGCGAGGAAGAAGAGTCGCATGGGTGGCGGGAGTTTGAGTCGCGTCATGCGGACGCTCCGGGCTGGTCCAGCCGCTGCCATGGGAGCGGCTTGCAGAGGACGAAAATGAGCAGCGCGCAGAGGGCTACGGTGCGGGCTGGGCGGTCGAAGGAGTAGCGGATGGTAAGGAAGGTCTCCCACGCGAAGAGGACGGCGAAGCAGGCGAAGATGGGCGTCAGGTCGGCGCGGCAAGTCTCGGCGGCGTAGAGGCAGAGCAGGCCGAATGGCAGAAGGAGTTCGACGAGGGTGTAGTCGGCGGAGAGAGGCGGTAGCAGGACGGCGCAGATGGTGAGGGCGAGGGTCTGGTTTAGGATGGGAAGCTTGCGGATGACTGCGAAATAGAGAGCGATACCGGCGATTGCGGCCACGGCCATGTAGAGGCGGAGGGTCGTGTTGAGCAAGGCGGGGCTGGGGTGTGCTATGACAACGAGCGTGAATTTGAGCAGCGAGAAGAGCGAGTGGCTGTAGTTGAGGGCGTCGGGCTGGGTGGAGAGGATGAAGGCTTGATCGATGAAGCGGAAGCCGTCTGCGATGTGATGTTGGGCCTGAAGGATGGTCGGGCCTAGCGCCGCGAGGCTGGCGAGCGTCGTGATGGCTGCTACGGCGAGACCCCACGCGAACTCGCGGTAGCGGCGGCGGGAGAACAGCAGCGCGAGCAGGATGAAGGGGAAGAGCTTCATGGCAGCGGCAAGGCCGATCAGGGTTGCGCCGAGCCAGAAACGGTCGCGCAGGACGGCGTAGACTCCTGCGGCGAGGATGATGGCGACTAGGCCTTCGATGTTGGCGGTGTTGAGCAGGAGTAGGACCGGCCACGAGGAGATGAGTACAACTGCGACGAAGATGGCGGCGTGGAGCTCACGCGCCAGCCACGCGGCCCATCCTGCGAGGGCGGCGCTGCACAGGATCAGGTAGTCGATGAGCGGGTTTGGGAGCTTGAAGAGCAGCGCGAAGATCGGCGCCAACGGGGCGGGATAGGTAAAGGGGTAATTGAAGTCGTCCCAGTAGGCGGGGGTTCCGAAGTGGTGGGAGCGCTCGGCGAAGGTGGTGAAGTCGGAGCCTTGGGAGGTGCCCCAAAAGAGGGTGACGCCGTACGGGTGCGGCGTGTGCAGCAGGCGTGTCATGGCAAGCGTATAAAGCAGCGAGAGAATCGCCATCGTGGCCATGGCCCATGCGAACAGCCGCAGCACTGGCGGGAGTCCGCGTTCGACGCCGCTCACTGCTAACCCTCCTTCGCGGGGGCGAAGTCTTGTCCGGTTTGGTCGATCGAATCCAGCGGCGACCAGTAGAACGGAAAGCGCATGACGGTGATCAGCAGGAAGCAAAGGCCGGCGCAACGAAACAGATTGCCGAGCGGGTAGTAGGTGGTAAAGAAGGTGGTGAAACCGAGGATGATGCAGAGACAGGCGAAGGAAGTCTCGAGGCCGGGAACGAAGCGCTTCTCGCGCCAGGCCTCCGTTGCGTAGAAGCAGAGGAGGCCGAGCGGCAGTAGCGTGTGATTGAGCACGTAGTCGGACGAGAAGGGTGTGAAGGTGACACCGCAGACGGCGAGCGCGATCACCTGGTTGAGCATCGGCAGTTTGCGGATGCGCCAGAAGTAGAGGAAGGTGCCGAGGACGACCATCACGACGAGGTAGATGCTCAGGGTGGTTCTGGCGACGGCCATTTCGTGTGGGTCGGGAGCGTGCTGGCCGCCAAAGTAAAGTGCCCGATCTGCGGCAATCACGATGTACTTGACGGGCATGTAGAGCGCGTGGCTGAAAGCTAGCTGCCAGCCCTTGTGCACGATGATGTAACGTTCTTCGAGGAAGCGAAATCCGTCTTTGATCTGGGCCTGCGCGAAGCCGATGCTGGGGCCGAGGATGACCAGGCTGGCGTAGTTGATGACGGCCATCAGGGCGATCCCAAACGCGCACTCTTTGTAGCGGCGCTTGGAAATAAGCAGCGCGAACATGACGGCGGGAAAGATCTTCATGGCGCCGGCGAGCGCGAGCAGCGAGGCTCCGGTCCAGCTTCGGCCACTGAGTACGGCGAGTACGCCGAGGAAGAGGATTGTTCCCACCAGTGCTTCAATGTTGGCTGTGTCCCACTGGTAAAGGATGGGCCACGACGTGAAGACGACGACCAGACCGAAGCCGAGAGCCTGGTCTCTGGGAATGCCGCGTTTTGCAAGGCCGCGTGCAATCCACACTGCGTAGGAGATAAAAACCAAAATGAGGAAAGCAAGGTACAGCTTGAGCGGGTGAGGCAGTTTGTAGAGGAGCGCAAAGATGACCGCGACCACCGCCGGATAGGTCATCGGATAGTAGGTTGGAAGCCAATATAAGTCGGTACGAAAATGAAGGCTGCGATCGTGGAAGAACTTGAAATCGCACCACTGGTTTGAGCCGCCCTGCCAGACCCAGCCGAAGGGATGCGGCAGGTGAAGCAACCGCGTCATCGCGATGGTATAGACCCAGGAAGCAACCACCATTGCCGCCAGGATGAGGGCATAACGCCGCAATACAGGCGGGAAGGCGGGCGAGATGTTGAGCAACTTCATACGATGGAAGCCGTATGGCGAGACAGGCCGTGCACGGAGTTCGCGACAACATGCAATTTTGAGCTCATGTGTTGAGTATAAGCACACAATTCCGCAGCTGAGCGGCAAGCTTAGCTCTTCTGGATGGGGGCGAAGTCCTGTCCGGTTTGGTCGATCGAATCGAAGGGCGACCAGTAGAAGGGGTAGCGCAGGACCGCGACCAGAAGCGCGCACAGGGCGACGCAGCGCAGACTGTTGCCGAACGGGTAGTAAGTGGTGAAGAAGGTGGTGAAGCCGAGGATGATGCAGAGGCAGGCGAAAGAGAATTCGAGTCCGGGGACGGTGCGTCTGTCGCGCCACGCCTCTGTTGCGTAGAAGCAGAGCAGACCGAGCGGCAGCAGCATGTGGTTCAACACGTAGTCGGACGAGAAGGGCGTGAAGGTGACGGCGCAGACCGTCAGTGCGGTGACCTGGTTGAGCATCGGGAGCTTGCGGATGCGCCAGAAATAGAGGAACAGGCCGAGGAGCGCCATGGACACCATATAGATGGTCAGCGTGGTGTCGACGAGGGCGATCTCGTGGCAGCTGGGGCCGTGATGGCCACCGTAGCGGATGAGGCGGTCGAGGCCGAGCACGATGAATTTGATGGGCATGTAGAGCGCGTGGCTGAAGTTCATCTGGAACGACCAGCGCGGGGTGATGAAGTTGTTGCGGAGGAAGCGGAAGCCATCCCTGATCTGCGTTTCGGCGAAGTGGATGTTCGGCCCGAGGATCGCGAGGCTGCCGTAGTTGATGATGGCCATCAACACGACGCCAAAGGCGCACTCCTTGTAGCGGCGCTTCGAAAAGAGTAGCGCGAGCATGATGGCGGGAAACAGCTTCATCGCTCCGGCGAGCGCGAGCAGCGAGGTGCCGGTCCAGCTCCAGCCGCGCAGTACGGCGATGATGCCGCAGAAGAGCACGATGCCCATCAGGCCTTCAATGTTGGCGGTGTCCCACTGGTAGAAGACCGGCCACGCCGTCAGGATGACCACCAGTCCGAAGCCGAGCGCCTGATCCCACGGGATGCCGCGTTTGGTGAGTCCGCGAGCGAGCCATACGGCGTAGGTGAGGAAGGCCACGATGAGGATGGTGAGGTAGAGCTTCAGCGGGTGGGGCAGTTTGTAGAAGAGGGCGAAGACGACGGCGATGGCGGCCGGGTAGGTCATCGGGTAGTCGTATTCCATCCAGTAGGTGGGGGTGCGGAAGTGCTGGCTGCGTTCCTGGAAGGCGTGGAAGTCGCACCACTGGAGGTCGCCGCCGATCCAAACCCAGCCGAAGGGATGCGGCCAGTGGAGCAGCCACGTCATGCCGACGGTGAAGAGGTAGGAAGCGAGGACCATCGCCGCCATGATGAGGGCGTAACGACGCAGAAGGGGCGGGAAGGCGGGGGAGAGGCCGAGGAATTTCATGCGTTTTCGGCACTCCCGAGATTGGTAGGGTCGAGCGTTGTCCAGGCGAAGGGATGGCGCAGGACGATCCACAGAAGAACGATCAGCGCGAGCGTCCGGGCTTCGGCGGCGTAGGTCAAGCGGTTGGAGAGAAACGTCTCGATGTTGAAGAGGATGATGAAGCAGCCGAAGCAGGCTCCCAGACCTTTGATTGCCGCGCCGCTTTGCCCCATATCTATAGCGTAAGCGCATAGCAGGGCGAAGGGAAGAAGAAGATGAACCAGGGTGTACTCGAGCGAGAGCGGCGGAAGGAGGACAGCGCAGGTGGTGAGCGCGAGGACGGCGTTGAGCGTGGGGAGTTTGCGGATGGTCGTGAAGAAGAGCGTAACGCCGGTTGCGGCTGCGACGAGGATGTACGCGCGGAGGGCGGGAGCAAGCACTGACGTGGACCGTGCCACGTAGACGGCGGCATAGCGGACACCGACCCAGAGCGAATGGTCGAGCGCGGCGGCGTCGGGCTTCATGGTGAAGAAGTAGAGGTTCTGGATGAGGGTGAAGCCGATATTGATCTGGCGCTGGGCTTCGGCGATGGTAGGTCCCAGGATGGCGAGGCTTGCGATGGTGACTGCGGCGGCCACTAGCAGGGCCGCGGCAAATTCCCTGTAGCGTCGCCGGGCGAGCAAGAGACCGAGCAGGATGAGCGGGAAGAATTTCATCGAGCCGGCGATGCCGATGAGGATTGCGCCGAGCCAGAAGCGGTCTTTTAAGATGGCGTAGACGCCGAGGGCGAGGGTTAGGATGACGAAGCCTTCGGCGTTGGCGGTGTCGATGAGGAAGAGCAAGGGCCAGGTCATGGCGAGCGTGGACAGGGTGAACACCCACGCTGTTGCGGCTCCGATGCCGCGCGAGGTGAGTTGGCGGACGAACCACCACGCGGCCCCGGCGACGGCGGCCACCTCAAAGGCGAGATAGACCTTCACCGGGTGGGCGAAGCGGAAGAGCAGCCCGAGGACGACGCCGAGCGGAGCCGGGTAGGTGAAGGGATACTCGAACGATTGCCAGAACTGGGGCGTGCGGAAGTGGAGGAAGCCGGGGCGGAAGACGAGCAGGTCGCCCCACAGGCTGTCGTCGTAGAGGATGCCGATGCCGTAGGGAAATTTGAGGTGGTAGAGGGCGGCTTTGGTGGCGGTGTAGAGGACGGAAAGGCCGGTGAGGAGGGCCATGGCGAGCCAGTAACGCCGTAGGATCGGCGGCAATGCGACATCGGCTGGCATCTGGAGCGGCCTCCCAGTCTCGATCATACGTTGGCGGGGTGCGGTGGCTCGTCCAGATAAGCGGAGTGGAATGGGTACTTTAGCGCGAGGATGAACAGGACCGCTAGAGTTAGGGCGCGGATTGGGGACGCCAGAGAGGGGCCAAGGTTGAGGTACGTTCCGGCGGTGAAGATAACGGCAAGGCAGGCGAAACACGCGCTGAGGCCTGGAGGTTGCTGCTTGCTGGAGGCGGCGAGGATGCAGACGAGGCCGAATGGCACGAGTAGGTTGAGCAGCGTGTAATCGCGAGAGAGTGGCGGCAGGGTTACAGCGCAGAGGGTGAGGGCGAGGATCTGGTTCAGCATCGGAAGATAGCGGATGCGGACGAAGTAGAGCACGAGGGCTGCAAGCGGGATGAGCGCGAGATAGGCGAGGTAGACCGGGCGGAGGATGTCGGCGTCTCCGTCGGGGTCGGGCGCGGTTGCGTGAGGGTGGCGATGGTTTACGACGAGGGTGGCCCAGCGGACGGCGTTGTAGAGGGAGTGGTTGGTGTCCGGGCCGGGTGATGTGGCGGCGAGGGCGTCGGCGATGGTTACGATGCGGAGCCCGGCGTTGATGTTTCGCTGGGCTTCGGAGATGGATGGGCCGAGGACGGCGAGGCTTGCGATGTTGATAGCGAGGGCAAGGGATATGCCGAAGAGGAATTCGCGGTAACGTCGCTGCGGGAGGAACAGGGCGAGCAGGATGAGCGGGAAAATCTTCATCGCACCGGCGAGAACGATGAGTGAGGCGGCCACCCACGGGCGTTGCCTGATAAAGGCTATGATAGCAATGCCGGTGAGGATGGCGACCAGGCCCTCGATGTTGGCCGTATCGAAGAGCACCCAGAGCGGCCAGGATGTGGCGGTGACGGTGAGGACGAAGACGGTCGCGGGGCCGGGGGCTGCGCCTCGCGCGGCAAGAGCGCGGACAAGCCATATTGCCCAGGCCACAACTGCGCAGGCACAGACCAAGAGGTATAAGGCCAGCGGGTTTGGAAGCCGGAATATGAGGCCGAAGATGACGCCGACGAATGCAGGGTAGGTGAGTGGGATAGATGAGGTTTGCCAGAAGTTGGGCTGACGGAAATGCACGAAGCGCTCGCGGAAGACGGTAAGGTCCCATCCCACATCCGCGCCCCAGAGCAGTTGCAGACCCCACGGATGCTGGCCATGGTGCAGCCGCGTCATGGCGATGCTGCAGACGGCACAGAGTGCGGTCAGCACCATGATCCACACCCAGAACCGGATCAGCAGCGAAGGCATCGAGGTCTTGCGGCGTGGACTCATGCGGGTTCGGCCTTCGGTTGGAAGCGGTAGTGAAGGACCGCCACGAGCATTACGACGAGGGCGAGCGTCCGGGCCTGCGCGGCAAAGCGGTACTTCAGCTCAAAGTAGGCTCCGGTGGAGAAGAGAACGGCGAAGCCTGTGAAGCAGAGGCGAGCCGGAGGGTTTGCGTCTTATTGTCAGATAGCGGTATTGAACCAATGAGTAAACCGCAGGGTACACAAGAAGGCATGGGCTTGAGAATCATAAAAACAGGGATCCGATACTTCGAACCCCTGTTTTTCGCAGTCCGAATGGAACTCCTAACTTACGGTTTGCAGGCGGGTGTTAACCGAGACAGTTGCAAACAGCGTTCCCGGCGAGACAGTGATGCCGTAAACCGAGCCTAGGGCATTGATGAGGTTAGTCGACGCAGTTGCCTGAATCCCCGTAAAATTGTTAAAGGACGTTATAGCGAATGGAGCACCGAACGGATTCGAACTCAGAGTAAAAAGAACAACACGATTGACGTATGAACCGTTTACGTACTCGGTAGCGGTAATCACATTATTGGTTCCAAAGCTCTCGAAAGACAGCCCTTCAAATTGGATAAACGTGCTCCCATTGCTGAATTCGATTTCGCCGCCCATTCCAATGAAACCTATACCGGTAGTGTTATTCACGAAACCACAGGTGATTGTGTTGAATGCGAAATTCGTGTAGGTGTCCCCCCCCCAGTCGTAGGGTATGGGCTGTTATTTGTAAAGGTAGAAACGGTTACGCTGCTCCCTGCGAGCAGCGTAACCATTGACGATGTGGCTGTGACAACGACTGATCCGCCGGTGGGCTCCACCAATTGAGCGGAAATGCCGTGAACGGAGAATAAAAGTGCGAGAATGATCGTAAAACGAACAATGAAATGCTTCATTGTGGCTCTCCTCGTGTGTAAGTCTCTGGTTACGAGCTTGCCCGTTGTTCCCGCAAAGGCGGTTTTGGCCTTTGTACCTACCGGACTTTGGTGCAAGCTCGATTCACGAAACGGACCGGGAGCCTGGGTTCGCCCGGACTGGAATGCTACGACGCATTACTGTGAGAATGGTGCCTGAATTGATTGGGAACGGCAAGCTATTTTTCAGAAATGTTACCTTGCAAAAAATGCGGTACAATATCTGTCAATTTATCGGTAGCGGTGGGCCCTCGTTAGTGTATCTAGTTACGATTTCCGGCCTTGGAGTAATCGAGTGTATGGAATGGATAACGCGCCACTGCGATCATGAGAGCGATCAACAGCACGGTGCGCAGCAACGAGCTGAGTTCTATCGGATGCCCCCGAATAATTCCGGAAGTGAAAAGCATCGCGAAACAAAAACAGCAGAATCCAAGCCCTGGCACAACCCCCCTCCGACGGACCGAGTGCATGGCTAGTAGGCCAAAGGGTACAAGTAGATTGGCTAGAGTGTAATCGACCGATACGGGTGGTAACAACACGGCGGATATCGTCAATCCAAGAATTAGATTCAGCGGTGGCATCTGGCGAAGACGAAACACATACATCGTCATCCCACCGGTCACAGCAGCCGCCACATACCAATTAAGCAACCGTCCGCACACTAAGAACTCCTGTGATGCTCGTTCCGTCCACAGCGGCGTTCCTGGTCCCGTGGCGATAGGATGCAACAAGTGATCGACGCGGACGTATCCCCACTTCAACAGTGCCCATAGCGAGTGATTTACCAAAGCTGGCGTATCTGGAAACTGCTGACCATATCCTAAAGACCTGAATCCTGCGTTGACGCCAATTTGTGCGTCGGCCATCGTCGGCCCGACAATCGCCAAGCTTACGACAGTAACGAGAAATGCCGTTGCTAATCCTAGCGCGAAAGCACGGTATTTGCGCGTCGCAACCAACAGCCCGAGTAGCGCCAGAGGAAAGAGCTTCATCGCGCCAGCAAGTCCAATCAAGATTGCCGCCAGGTACCAGCGCTTCCCACAGAAAGCCAGGATGCCTCCGGCCAGCGTGACC
The DNA here is from genome assembly GCA_025350865.1 of Rhodanobacteraceae bacterium. GTDB lineage: Bacteria > Acidobacteriota > Terriglobia > Terriglobales > Acidobacteriaceae > Edaphobacter. Next base: position 824 of record JANXWZ010000235.1, on the reverse strand, counting down.
ACGACCACACCTTCGATATTTCCGCTGTCCAGTAGAAACGCTACGGGCCAAGCGGTAGCCAGCACGACTACCGCAAATAGGGCGGACGACTTTGGCGCGACGCCACTTTTACTGAGGCCCCTCGCCAGCCACAGACCCCACACAACTGCGGATAGTCCGCAAGCGAGCGAGTACCAGCGCAGTGGGTGCGGAATCGAGTAGATGGCGGCGAAGACCAATGCCAGCGGGGCGGGGTACGTAAAAGGATAGCCGGAAAACTCCCAGAAATCCGGCCTTCGAAATAACTGGAAACGCGCCTCATAAACCATCAGGTCGCGACCGTGGATTAGGGGATGCGGAAGACCATGAGCACTCAACAAGCTGTAAACCAGAGGTAGCAACCCGACTACAACAGCCACTTGCATGTAGAGCAGCAGAGGTGGAGTGAGAGCGTTGCCGCACTCGCTTGCCCTGAACCGATCCCGGATGGTGCTGAAAAGCTGACGCGATACCGGCATATCTCGTGAGTCTATCCCTGTAACCTTGTGGACGGCTACTTCATGCCGAGTTCTTTGACGAGGAAGGCGTACATGTCCGCCGTCACGTCGAGCTGTTTCGAGAGCGGCATGCCGCCTCCGTGGCCGGCGCGGGTTTCGACGCGGATCAGGACGGGTGCGGCGCCGGGAGTTTGCGCGGCTGCGGCCTGCATGGCGGCGGCGAACTTGAAGCTGTGTGCCGGGAACACGCGGTCGTCGTGGTCTGCCGTGGTGATGAGCGTCGGCGGATAGTGGGTGCCGGGTTTGATGTTGTGCAGCGGGCTGTATTTGTAGATAGCGTGGAACTCA